>CADAMO010000093.1 GCA_902788995.1 Oscillospiraceae bacterium | reverse complement strand
CCCTTCTTGCCTTCCACAAATGTGACCGTACCGGCCAGCTTGGAAAGAATGGCAAGCGTCTTGGGCTTTCTGGCTTCAAAGAGTTCTTCAACTCGGGGAAGACCCTGTGTAATATCGGCTGTGGTGGTAACGCCGCCGGTATGGAACGTTCTCATGGTCAGCTGCGTACCGGGTTCGCCGATGGACTGGGCGGCGATGATACCGACAGCTTCGCCGATGGAGACCGAACGGCCGGTAGCAAGGTTGCGGCCGTAGCACTTACGGCAGACGCCCTGAGCGGCTTCGCAGGTCAGCAGCGAACGGATGGTGACCTTCTTGTAGCCCGCCTCCACGATCTTCTTCGCGTCGGCCTCGCTGAGCATGTGACGGTTGTCCATGATAAGCTCGCCGTCTTCGCTGACAAGGTCGTTAAGAAGGTAACGGCCGGTAAGACGCTCGGCCAGGCTCTCAATGATGTTATCCTCGTCGCCGTAGATATCGGAGACCTCAAGACCTTCGGTGCAGCCGCAGTCGTTCTCTCGGATGATGACCTCCTGCGAAACGTCCACCAGACGTCTGGTCAGATAACCGGAGTCCGCAGTACGAAGAGCAGTATCGGCAAGGCCCTTACGGGCGCCGCGGGAAGAAATGAAGTATTCCACGACGGAAAGGCCTTCACGGTAGTTGGAGCGAATGGGGATCTCGATGGTCTGACCGGAGGTGTTGGCGATCAGTCCGCGCATACCGGCCAGCTGGTTCAGCTGAGAGGTACTGCCTCGCGCGCCGGAGTCGATCATCATGTAGATCGGGTTCATGGGACGGGAGGTATCGGACAACTCTTCGTCCACGTTCTTTTTCAGCTCTTCGGAAACCTTCTTCGTGCATTCGGTCCACACCTTGATGACAGCCTGGGAACGGTCAGTATCGCTGTAAAGACCTCTGCGGTAGAACTTCATGATGGTATCGATCTGTTCCTGGGCCTCGTCGAGATATTCCTTCTTCTTATCGGGAATAATCGCGTCAAAGACGGAAACGGTGATACCGCTGCGGGTGGAATAGCTGTACCCCTGATTTTTGATCTTATCCAGCACCTCGGCGGCCTTGTTGGTGCCGTGAATGCTGATACACTTTTCAATGATCTTGCCCAGCGGCTTTTTGCCAACAAGGAAGTCGACTTCCATGGCCAGCATGCTGGCGGGATCCTCGGGATCTCTCTTGACAAAGCCCAGATCCTGCGGCACGGGACGGTTGAAGATCACCTTGCCGAGGGTGGTATCGATCAGCGCGGTATAGGTACGGCCGTCGATCTCTTTGGTATATCTGATCTTGATGGGCGCGTGCAGGCCGAGGTCTCCCTCTTCATAGGCCATGACCGCCTCATCCTCGCTCTTGTAGACGTGACCAGCGCCGGGTTCGGTATCGCGGACGGTGGTCAGGTAGTAGGACCCCAGCACCATGTCCTGCGTGGGAACCGTGACGGGCTTACCGTCGGAGGGCTTCAGCAGGTTGTTGGCCGCCAGCATCAGGAAGCGGGCTTCCGCCTGCGCTTCGGAGGAAAGCGGTACGTGAACGGCCATCTGGTCGCCGTCGAAGTCCGCGTTGAAAGCGGTACACACCAGCGGGTGCAGCTTGATGGCGCGGCCTTCAACAAGGATGGGCTCGAAGGCCTGGATGCCGAGGCGGTGCAGCGTAGGCGCACGGTTCAGCATGACGGGATGATCCTTGATGACGGTCTCCAGCGCGTCCCACACTTCGGGGCCGGCTCTGTCCACCATTTTTCTGGCGTTCTTGATGTTCTTGGAGATATCCAGTTCCACCAGACGCTTCATGACGAAGGGCTTGAACAGCTCCAGCGCCATCTCCTTGGGCAGGCCGCACTGATAGATCTTCAGTTCGGGACCGACGACGATAACGGAACGGCCGGAGTAGTCGACGCGCTTACCGAGCAGGTTCTGACGGAAGCGGCCCTGCTTACCTTTCAGCATATCCGAAAGGGATTTCAGCGGGCGGTTATTGGGGCCGGTCACGGGACGGCCGCGTCTGCCGTTGTCGATCAGGGCGTCGACAGCCTCCTGCAGCATGCGCTTCTCGTTGCGCACGATGATATCGGGAGAACCGAGATCCAGCAGCTTTTTCAGGCGGTTGTTCCGGTTAATGACCCTTCTGTAAAGGTCGTTCAGGTCGCTGGTGGCGAAACGGCCGCCGTCCAGCTGGACCATGGGACGGATATCCGGCGGGATCACCGGGATGGTGTTGAGGATCATCCATTCGGGACGGTTGCCGGAGGCGCGGAACGCCTCGACGACCTCCAGCCGCTTCAGGATGCGGGCCTTCTTCTGCCCCACCGCCGTGGCAAGATCCGCCTTCAGCTCGTCGGCAAGGGCTTCCACGTCGATTTCGGCAAGAAGCTCCTGAATCGCCTCCGCGCCCATCTTGGCCACGAAGGAGGATTCATCGTACTTCTCGACCATATCCTCATATTCCTTATCGGAAATGATATCGTACTTCTGCAGGGGCGTATCGCCGCCGTCGATGACGATATATTTGGCAAAGTACAGAACCTTGTCCAGATCTCTCGGGGACACGTCCAGCATAAGGCCCATGCGGGAAGGGATACCCTTGAAATACCAGATGTGGGACACGGGGCAGGCCAGGTCGATATGGCCCATCCGCTCGCGGCGAACCTTCGCCTTGGTGATCTTGACGCCGCAGCGCTCGCAGGTCTTGCCCTTGTAGCGGATGCGCTTATACTTGCCGCAGTGACACTCCCAGTCCTTGGTGGGTCCGAAGATCCTTTCGCAGAAAAGGCCGTCTCTTTCGGGCTTCAGGGTTCTGTAGTTGATGGTTTCGGGCTTTTTCACCTCTCCGTAAGACCATTCCCTGATCTTTTCCGGAGAAGCAAGGCCGATTTTTATGGATTCAAAATTGAGCTCATTATAGTTCTCTTCCGTGTATCTTTTCACAGTTACAGCGCCGTCGCTCATCTTTCAACCGCTCCTTCTCTCAAAATAATATCAGAAATCTTCACTGCTGTCGTCATAAGTATCCGGCATGAACGACGTATCGTCGCTGAACAGATCGTCGTCGGCAAACGCCTCGTCGTCATCAAATACGCTGGCGGCGGAGAACGCGTCGTCGTCGAGTTCACTATTGAAATCCTCGACCATATAGCCGTCGGCGTTCTCTGCATCGTTCACGGAGGTGAACTCGTCGTCATCCACAAAGGTCACGTCGTCGGTATCGTCGTAATCCTGCTTCAGGTCGATCTCAACGCCCTCATCGTCATAGACGGTCACGTCAAGCGCAAGGGACTGCAGTTCCTTGACCAGCACCTTGAAGCTCTCAGGGATACCGGGGGCAGGCACGTTCAGGCCCTTGACGATGGCTTCGTAGGTCTTCACGCGGCCGACCACGTCGTCGGACTTCACAGTCAGGATCTCCTGCAGCGTGTAAGCGGCGCCGTAGGCTTCCAGCGCCCACACTTCCATTTCACCGAAACGCTGGCCGCCGAACTGAGCTTTACCGCCCAGAGGCTGCTGGGTGACGAGGGAGTACGGACCGGTGGAACGGGCGTGGATCTTATCGTCAACCAGATGGTGAAGCTTGAGGAAGTACATGATGCCGACGGTAACGGGGTTGTCGAACTTGCGTCCGGTACGGCCGTCATACAGTTCGATCTTACCGTCCTCACGAAGATTCGCTTCCTTGAGCAGTTCCACAATGTCGTCTTCATGGGCGCCGTCGAAAACGGGGGTCATGATCTTCCAGCCCAGCTCGCGGCATGCGCGGCCCAGATGCACTTCCAGCACCTGACCGATGTTCATTCGGGAGGGAACGCCCAGGGGGTTCAGCACGATGTCAAGGGGCGTACCGTCCGCCAGGAAGGGCATATCCTCCTGCGGCAGAATACGGGACACAACGCCCTTGTTACCGTGACGGCCCGCCATCTTGTCGCCCACGGAGATCTTTCTCTTCTGTGCGATGTAACAGCGTACGACCTTATTGACGCCGGGGCTCAGCTCGTCGCTGTTGGCTCTCGTATAGACTTCCACGTCCACCACGATGCCGTATTCGCCGTGAGGTACCTTCAGGGAGGTGTCTCTGACTTCCCTTGCCTTCTCGCCGAAGATGGCGCGCAGCAGGCGCTCTTCCGCGGTAAGCTCGGTCTCGCCCTTCGGCGTGACCTTGCCGACAAGGATATCGCCGGAGTGGACCTCCGCGCCGATGCGGATCACGCCGTTTTCATCCAGGTCGCGCAGGGCGTCGTCGCCCACGTTGGGGATGTCTCTGGTGATCTCTTCCGGCCCCAGCTTGGTTTCACGGGCTTCGATCTCGTACTTTTCAATATGGATAGAGGTATATACGTCGTCGCGGACCATCTTTTCGTTGATCAGAACGGCGTCTTCGTAGTTGTAGCCTTCCCAGGTCATGAAGCCGATGAGGGCGTTCTTGCCAAGGGAGATCTCGCCTTCGCTGGTGGCGGGGCCGTCGGCGATCACGTCGCCTTCCTCTACCCGCTCGCCGATGCTGACGATGGGCTTCTGGTTGATGCAGGTGCCCTGGTTGGACCGCATGAATTTCAGCAGGGAGTAGTCGTCCACCGCGCCGTCGTCCGTCGTGATCTGGATATGATCGGCAGAAACCTTCGTGACGGAACCGCTGCGCTTGGCCAGCACGCAGACGCCGGAGTCGCAGGCGGATTTATATTCCATGCCGGTGCCGACGATGGGAGACTCCGTTTTCAGAAGCGGCACGGCCTGACGCTGCATGTTCGCGCCCATCAGGGCACGGTTGGCGTCGTCGTTTTCAAGGAAGGGGATCATCGCCGTGGCGACGGAGACCACCATTCTGGGGGAAACGTCCATGTAATCGGCGTAGTTGTGCTCGATCTCCTGGAACTCGTCGCGGTAACGGACGATAACGCGCTTGTTGACGAAGTAGCCGTTCTCATCCAGCGGCTCGTTGGCCTGGGCGACGCGGTATTCGTCTTCGGTGTCGGCGGTCATGTACTCCACCTCGTCCAGCACGCGGCCGGTCTCTTTGTCCACCTTGCGGAAGGGGGCCTCGATAAAGCCGTATTTGTTGATGCGGGCGAAGGTGGCCAGATAGGAGATCAGACCGATATTGGGACCTTCGGGGGATTCAATGGGGCACATGCGGCCGTAGTGGCTGTAGTGAACGTCGCGGACCTCGAATCCGGCGCGGTCACGGGACAGACCGCCGGGGCCCAGGGCGGACAGGCGGCGCTTATGCGTCAGCTCCGCCAGGGGGTTCGTCTGATCCATAAACTGGGACAGGGGCGAGGAACCGAAGAATTCCTTGATGACCGCCAGCACGGGGCGGATATTGATCAGCGCCTGAGGTGTGATCTTGTCGGAATCCTGCGTGTGGATGGACATTCTCTCACGCACGACTCTTTCCATTCTGGTAAAGCCGATGCGGAACTGATTCTGGAGCAGCTCGCCGACGGAACGGATGCGGCGGTTGCCCAGATGGTCGATATCGTCAAAGCTGCCCACGCCGTGAGCGGTGCAGTTCAGATAGTTGATGGAAGCGAAGATATCGTCGATGGTGATGTGCTTCGGGATCAGGTCGTTGCAGCGCTCGGAAAGCATATCGGCCAGGGCGTCGCGGTCGTCGCCGCAGGCGTCAAGGATCTCCATCAGCACTTTGAAGCAGACCTTTTCATTGATGCCCAGCTCTTCCAGCTCTTCCACGGTGAACCCGGGGAGATACTCGGCGGGATCCACCATGCCGTTGGAGATCACCTTCACGGTGAGACCTTCCACGTCGACGTAAGCCACGCTGACGCCCGCCTGCTCGATTTCATGAGCAAGCTGCTTGGTGACCTTGACGCCGGCCTCGGCAATAACTTCGCCGGTAGCTTCGGACACGACGGGCTCCGCCAGGATCTGGTTGCGAAGCCGGTCGGAGATGCCCAGCTTCTTATTGTATTTATATCTGCCGACTCTGGAAAGGTCGTAACGATGGTCGTCAAAGAACAGGCCGTTCAGATGGGACTGAGCGGTTTCAAGCGTGGGGGGCTCGCCGGGGCGCAGCTTTTTATAGACCTCAAGAAGGGCTTCCGCCGTGTTCTGGGAGGGGTCCTTTTCCAGCGTCGCCGTGATGCGGTCGTCATAGCCGAAGAAATCGCTGATCTCCGCATTGGAGCTAAGGCCGAGGGCGCGGATAAACGTGGTGATCGGGAGCTTTCTGTTCTTGTCGATCCTGACGTAGAACACGTTGCTCTGATCCGTTTCATATTCCAGCCAGGCGCCGCGGTTCGGAATGATCGTGGTGGCGAACAGCTTTTTGCCGGTTTTGTCGCGGGTCATATCGAAATACACGCCGGGGGAACGGACGAGCTGCGAGATGATGACGCGCTCGGCGCCGTTGATAACGAACGTGCCGCTTTCAGTCATCATGGGGAAATCGCCCATGTAGATTTCGTTAATTTTGATCTCGCCGGTCTCCTTGTTGAGAAGACGGGCTGTGACCCTCAAAGGACAGGCATAAGTCGCGTCGCGCTCCTTGCATTCCTTGACGCTGTACTTCGGCGGTTTGTCCATGCGATAGTCAATGAAATCCAGCACAAGATTACCGGTGTAATCCGTGATCTCATCGATATCCTTGAACACCTCTCTGAGTCCGGTATCAAGAAACCACTGGTATGAGTTTTTCTGAATCTCAATCAGGTTAGGCATCTGCATAACCTCATTGATCTTGGCAAAGCTCATACGCGTTTTTCTGCCGACTTTGACGGGTTTCACATTCACCATAAGACCAATTCACTCCGTTTCTTTATTATCCGCAATTGCCGAGTCTTTTCGACCGTGAACGATTCCGAATTTTCCTACTTGACAAATCCTCAAACATGGATTAGAATAAGGATGAAAAAACAAGAGGATATTCGTATCCATTATAATGCAGTATAATATATTACGCCAAAAGTCCTGCTTTGTCAAGACTTTCGGCGTAATTTTTTTATTTTTTTGAAATCAAACGGCGCCGTACGTTTTACGGCCTTCCTTTTGCGGGACACCCAGTCATATCGCGCTCAATTCTTCTCATATACATGAATGAAACGATAACGATATGAGAGGAGCCAACCGATGATCGATACAGCGGAGCGCGCCGAGACGCTGGGGAAATACATCATTGCCCACGCGGCCACCGTACGGGAAACCGCGAAGGTGTTCGGGATCTCAAAAAGCACCGTCCATTCCGACGTGACAAAGCGGCTGCAATACACCTCCCCCGCTCTGTGCGCGGAGGTCAGGAAAATACTGGACGTGAACAAAGCGGAGCGGCATATCCGCGGCGGCAACGCCACCAAAAAGAAATACGAAAAAGATATCACGGGACAGATCGGCGGAAGCGATTGACTTTTTCCCGGTAATATGCTATTATAATGTCATAAAATAAAAGGACGGAACGCCATGTTCGGGAAGAAGAAAGAAAAAAAGAAAAAACAGAAACCGGAAAAATTCGTTTCGCTGACGGCGAACGGGGTGGAGGTCACCGCCATCAACTTCTCCCTCAGCAAGGACGCCGACGGCGAACCGAGGCTGTACGTAAGAACGCCGGACGTGGCAGAGGCGCTGCATTACGAACACGTGGATTTTGAACTGAAAACGAACAACAAGATGATCCGCGTCTCCGCCTCGTTCAAAGAAGCGAAAAGCGAAAAGCACAGCAAGCTGTACATCTTTGATATCGAAGATTATCATCAGTTCTTTATTTAAAAAAGCTCTCCGAAAGGAGAGCTTCTTTCATTATCATCTAAGATTCACGTTCATTCCTTGATACTTTCAAAGAAATTGTCATAGGCGTCCGCCCACTTTTTCGCCGCTGCTCTGCTGAAATTCTCCTTCAGGCTCTGCTCCACGATCTTATACATGGCGATGTTCTTCGCGGTGCCGGTGAGCATCCGGCGGACGTTCTGATTGCCGATCAGTTTTTTCGCCTTGTCCCGCAGCTCGCCGGGGCGAAGCGAGGAGATGATCTTGGCAAGCCCCGCCTCGCTGCCGAACTTTTCCAGATCGTCCGAAGTCACCAGCCCCTCGCCGAAGAAATAGATAAGATCCTCCTGCGTAATCACAGGAAACAGATTTTTGATAATCGCCAGCACCGCCGAGGTGGAACCGACCTCGTCAAAATATTCGATCTGGTATTTCCAGAGAGTTTCTTCATTGTAAAGACCGTTTTCATCCTCCATGACGCATTCCGCCAGCATCTTTCCCGCACGCATGGAATAGCCGATACCGGAGCCCTTGATGGGGATCGTCATGAAGGCTGCGTCGCCGATGGCCGCATAGCCATCCGCCACCATGATGGAGAGGGGCTGACGGATGGGAATATCGACGATGCCGCCTCCCTTGATCATTTTCTTGCCAAGGTGAGGATTGGCCTCCCGAAGAAGGGAAAGTTTATGGTCGATATAATCCTGCGTGAGATCGCAGAAGGAACCGACGAACACGTCAATATAGTCGTCGTAGGTAATGACCCACAGCAACCCGCAGTTTTCACCTGGCATCAGGGAGATCAGGTATTTATGCTCAGGCTCCGGCGCGTTTTTCAGACGGCTGAAATAAGCGCGGTAGGTATGCAGCACGTCAAATGGCCCGGGCTGACGGGTAATATTCATAAACTCCGGCAGCTGGCTTCTGACAGGGGAATACAGACCGCAGGCGTCGATCACCAGATCGGCATAGAAATCGCCCTTGGAGGTTTTGATTCCCGCCACCCTGCTTCCGAGAACGATAGGGGCAACAATCTCACAGTCATAGACGAATTTCACGCCGGCATCTTCCGCCATACCGATCAGGTATTTGTATAACGCCTTCCGATCGATCTCCACGTTATAGGTATCGCCGGAATCCCCCTGCACCAGCGGCGGCAGATCCGTCCCCAGAACGCAGAAAGCTATCGGCGTGCGCTTGACCTTATAGTCCTCCGGCACAGGGATACCGGCCTCCTCAAAGCCGTCCAGATGAATGGCGTCCACCTGCGGATAGCCGAGGCGGTTCTTTTTTCCCTTTTCGTAAACGGTGACGTTATAGCCGTTCTGCGCGAGATAATATCCCGCTACGATGCCGCCGTGCCCCGCGCCGGCCACGATGATATTTTTGCTCATCCGAATCACTCCAACAGATTATTCTGTATATACATCATAAACGATTTGCCGCGGAAAATCAATAAAAATAAGAAATAAAGCAGTCGGAAGGCGGCAATCTCCCGACTTCCGACTGACGTTACGTCATTTTTTCCTGCTTCACCTTATGGTCGATGACGTGGCGCGAGGCCAGCTCCGTTCTGATATCGTCAAGGGAGATATCCATCTGGGTCATGAGCACCATCACGTGATAGGCAAGGTCCGCGATCTCATAGACGGTCTCTTTCTTATCGTCGGCCTTGGCGGCGATAATGACCTCCGTGGATTCCTCCCCCACTTTTTTAAGGATCTTGTCGATACCCTTTTCAAACAGGTAGGTGGTGTAGGAGCCTTCTTTCTTCTCCGTCTTGCGGCCCTTGATAAGCGCCATGAGTCCTTCGTATGAAAAGTCCTCCGGCAAATCCTTTTCAAATACCTTATCGTTGAAACAGGATTTTGTGCCAAGATGGCAGGCTGGCCCCTCCGGGATCACCTCCACGGTCAGCGCGTCACGGTCGCAATCGGCGGTGATGGAGACCACATGCTGGAAATTGCCGCTGGTCTCCCCTTTCAGCCACAGCTTCTGCCGGGAACGGCTGAAAAAGCAGGTCAGCTCTTTTTCCAGCGTGATGGCAAGGCTCTCTTTATTCATATAGGCGACGGTCAGCACCTCTTTGGTGGCGTGATCAACCACCACCGCAGGGATCAGACCGTTGGCGTCGAATTTCAGGTCGTCAATTTTCAGCATCATTCATACCTCTTTTCTGTCAAAATCGGCAGCGCGGCACCTCAGTGCCGCTCTCAACATAAACAATTCTAATAAAGAACCGATGAACAGGTTGTTCTGCAAAATAGCGGCACTGAGGTGCCGCGCTACCTGCATCATCACAGCCGTACTTCTATCCCATTCCGCCGCAGCTCCTCTTTCAGGTCCCGGATATCCACCTCGCCGAAGTGGAAGATGGAGGCGGCGAGACCGGCGTCCACCTTGGGGAGTGACTGAAACAGCGTGACGAAATCCTGAATGCAGCCCGCGCCGCCGGAGGCGATCACCGGCACGTTCACCGCGTCGCACACCGCCGCCAGCATTTCCAGATCGAAGCCGTTTTTCACGCCGTCGGTGTCAATGGAGTTGAGCACCACTTCCCCCGCGCCGCGCTCGACGCAGCTTTTGATCCAGCTCACGGCCTCCATGCCGGTGTTCTCACGGCCGCCCTTGGCAAAGACCCGGAAGACGCCGTCCACCCGCTTCACGTCGGCGGAGATCACCACGCACTGGTTGCCGTAGCGTTTGGCGGCCTCGTCGATGAGGGAGGGGTTGCGGATCGCGCCGGAGTTGACGCTGACCTTGTCCGCGCCGCATTTCAACACCCGGTCGAAGTCCTCCACCGTGTTGACGCCGCCGCCCACCGTCAGGGGGATGAACACCTTGGAAGCTGTCTCACAGAGGATGTCAGTGAAAAGCTTTCGCCCGTCGGAGGAGGCGGTGATATCATAAAACACCAGCTCGTCCGCGCCGCTTTTATTATAATACTCGGCCAGCGCCACGGGAGAGGACACGTCGCTGAGCCC
>CADAMO010000092.1:440-11197 GCA_902788995.1 Oscillospiraceae bacterium | reverse complement strand
TAGAGATTGCAAGTGCACATGAGTTTTTCCTCCGTTTTTTGTCATTTTCTTTTTTCATCCCGGGCTCTCTCCCGTTGACAATTGAAGCTTACCACAAACCTTTCGAAAAAAGTGAAATCCGGGATGAACGGCACGTTTTGCCCGACGAACGGCAGGTTTTTACCTCTCCGTCATCATAATAATTCATGCAGCTTATCACGAAACGGAATTGACCCGCGTCTTGCGCCGGAGGAAAAAAAGGCGTATGATAAGAGTGTTTTGCAGAGAGGAAAGAAGTGAAAGATCATGCACATTGTTGACTGTCATTGCCACATTTACCCGGATAAGATCGCCGCGAAGGCCGTGGAGGGCATCGGCGCGTTTTACGACCTGCCCATGTCGTGTTTCGGCACCTTTGACGACGCCATGGCGCGCTACCGCAAGGCCGGAATTGACCGGGCGGTGGTTTTCTCCGTCGCCACCTCCGTGGCGCAGGTGGGCTCCATCAACCGGTTCATCGCGGGGCTGGTGGAAAACAGCGGCGGCGCGTTCACCGGGTTTGGCGCGCTCCACCCGGACAGCCCCACCCTGAAAGAGGACGTGGACGGGCTCGTCGCACTGGGATTGAAGGGGGTCAAGCTCCACCATGACGTGCAGGGCTTCCGGCTGGACGATCCCCGCTGCATGAGGATCTATGCGCTGCTGGAGGAAAGGGGCCTGCCCCTGCTGCTGCACACGGGAGACGTGCGGTACGACAACTCCAACCCCAACCGGCTGAAACCGATTTTAAAGGCGTTCCCGGACCTGACCGTCATCGGGGCCCACTTCGGCGGCTGGAGCCGCTGGGCGGATTCCGCCAAAGAGCTGGCGGGGTACCCCAATCTATACGTAGACTGCTCCTCCTCCCTCTATGCCCTGACGCCGGAGACGGCGCGGGATATCGTGCGGGCTTACGGGGCGGACCGGGTGCTGTTCGGCACCGATTATCCCATGTGGGACCCCTCGGAGGAGCTGGAACGCTTTGCCCGCATGGGCCTTACGGAAGAGGAAACGGAGCGGATCCTCTGGAAAAACGCCGACCGGCTGTTCGGGCTGGGGCTGGCGGAAGAATAAAGCGTAAAAAGCGCCGGTTCCGCGGCAGAGAACGCGGAACCGGCGGTGGTTTTAAAAGGTCAATCCGGTAGCGCGGCACCTCAGTGCCGCTGTTTACCAAAGTACCATTCAGCAAACTGAAAAATCGGCCGAACCGTTTTATCACAGACAACTTCTTCTTTTCCGGTTAGCAAAAAAGGTTACTTGCGTCACGAGCGGCACTGAGGTGCCGCGCTACCGCAAAACGTCTCGCAATACTCCCAATTTGCTATGGAAGGTATCACGCAAACTGACTGTTGAACAATTTTGTATAGAACCCGTTTTTTGCCAGCAGCTCTTCGTGGGTGCCCTGCTCGACGATGCGGCCCTTGTCCATGACGAGAATGCGGTCCGCGCCGAGGACGGTGGAAAGGCGGTGGGCCACGATGAAGCTGGTGCGGCCGGTCATCATCTCGTCGAAGGCCTTTTGGATCCGCAGTTCCGTGCGGGTGTCGATGGAGGAGGTGGCCTCGTCCAGGATCAGCATGGGCGGCAGGCACAGCATCACCCGGGTGATACACAGCAGCTGCTTCTGCCCTTCTGAAAGCGAGCCGCCGTCCTCGCCGATCACGGTGTCAAGGCCCTCCGGCAGACGCTTGATGAAGGACCAGGCGTGGGCACGCTTCGCCGCCGCCACGATCTCCTCTTCCGTGGCGTCGGGCTTGCCGAAAGCGATATTCTCCCGGACGGTGCCCGGGTTCAGCCACGTCTCCTGCAGCACCATGCCATAACCGGCGCGCAGGGCGCGGCGTTTCATCCGCCGGATCTCCACGCCGTCAACCGCGATCGTCCCTTTATCCACGTCGTAAAAGCGCATCAGCAGGTTGATGAAGGTGGTCTTGCCGCAGCCCGTGGGGCCCACGATGGCAATCTTCTGCCCCGGCTTCACGGAGAGGTTGAAATCCTCGATCAGTTTTTTTGATTTGTCGTAGGAGAAGCACACCTCGCTGATCTCCACGTTCCCGGCGATGGTCTCCGGTTCCAGCGCGCCGTCCGGCGCTTCGTCGGCGGCGTCCAGCACCTCAAACACCTTGGCGGCGCAGGCGAGGGCGTTCTGCAGCTCCGCCGCCACGCCGGAGATCTCGTTGAAGGGCTTGGTGTATTTATCCGCATAGCTGAGCATGGCGGTCAGCATGCCCACGGTGAAGGCCCCGCCGGAGGTAATGGCGGCAAAGGCCCCCGCGAAGGCCACCGCCGCATAGACCAGCGAGTTGACGAACCGGGTGACGGGGTTGGTGATGGAGGACCAGAAGATGGCCTTCAGCGACACCGCCTTCAGGCTGTCGTTCAGCGCGTCGAATTTTTGGAGATAATTGCCCTGCCGGTGGAAGGCCCGCAGGGTTTTTAAATTGCCCGCAGTCTCGTTCAGCAGGGCGGTCTGGTCCGCCCGCACCGAGGACTGGTCCCGGAAAAAGCCGTAGGTGCGCCCGGCGATCAGCTTGGCGGCGAACAGCGACAGGGGGGTGAGCACCACCACCGCCGCGGTGATGAGGGGGCTCATGCGCAGCATGAAAATCAGGGTGCCAACGATGGTCAGCACGCCGGAAAACAGCTGCGTCGCGCCCATCAGCAGGCCGTCCGCAAACCGGTCCAGATCCGCCGACATGCGGCTGACCGTCTCCCCGGTGGGGTGGGAATCCAGATAGGCCAGCGGCAGCGTATTCAGCTTGCCGTAGAGGTCGTCCCGCAGTTTCTGTACGGTGCGGCAGGTCATGCGGTTGTTGAGGCTGGCTGTCAGCCATGAGGCAACCGCGCACAGGGCGGTGAGCCCCGCCGTGCGGAGCAGCGTCGCGTCGATGACGTCCATGCCGTCTTTGACCGCCGCCACGATACCGTCGATGGCCTGACCGAACAGCAGGGGCGTGTAGAGCGTAAAGAAAACCTCCGCCGCCGCGAACAACAGCGACAGGGCGACAAGCAGTTTGTATTGTGAAACGGCTTTCAGGCAGCGTTTCAGGGTGCCGGAGGGGGCTTTTTGTTTCATATGGTTTTTCCTTCAATAAAAACGCTTGATTCTCATGTGTTTTTGCGGTACAATAATAATAGGAGATGATGAAAATGCCTGAAATTACAAGGTTTTACGGAATAATAATCAAAATGTTTTTTAAACCGAAAGAGCATGAACCGAGCCATATCCACGCGTTATACGGGGAGTATATGGGAGAGTTCAACATCAAAACAATGGAGATGATACAGGGCGATTTACCTGTAAAAGCACAGGAACTGGTACGGGATTGGATGGCTGTTCACCGGGATGAATTGCAGGAAATGTGGGAAAGCCAGATTATTCAAAAACTGCCGCCTCTGCAATAAGAGACAGGAGGAAATCTATGATTCCGCGAATCAAATCATTGCAGCCGTTGGAGGATTACCGTTTAGCCGTTGCGTTTGACGACGGCAAAAAGGTGATTTATGACGTTAAAGAGGATATTCAAACATTGCCCGGCTACAGTCTGCTGTCAGAAACAGTCGGACTGTTCCGTAACGTCCGGTTGGACGAAAGCCGCACCTGCGTCTACTGGAACAGTGAGATCGATCTGCCCAGCGATGCAATTTATGAATACGGCGTTCCCATGACAGAGGCGGGGTAAACAATACAGAGACGAATCGACGCTTGCGCAGCGGCAGGCGTCTTTTTTATTTAACAGGAAGCTTCTCGTTTCCTGTTAAATAAAATAATTATAATGCCCGCCGATTGTCCCTTCGGGACCGGCGATGGCGGATACGAAAGCGCTCTGCGCTGCGGCTCAGCCGCTTTCTTGTCTGATCCCCTGCGATTCGCAGATCTCCCGGTAGGCGGGGCAGTTGGCCAGCAGATATTCGTGGGTGCCGATCCCGGCGATCCTGCCGTCCTCCGCCACGAGGATGCGGTCGCAGCCCTTCACCGAGCTGACCCGCTGGGAGACGGTGAACACCGTGGGCCTTTCCGGCAGCTCCGACAGGGCTTTGCGCAGCCTTGATTCGGTGGCCAGATCCAGCGCGGAGGCCGCGTCGTCCAGAATCAGGATGGGCGCCTTCTTCACCAGCGCCCGGGCCACGGTGAGCCGCTGGCGCTGTCCGCCGGAAAAGTTCCGTCCGTTTTCCTCCACCGGCTCGTCGAGGCCGCCGGATTTGGCGGCGATCATGTCCGCCGCCTGGGCCGCCCGGGCCGCCGCCGTCAGGTCGTCGTCAGAGGCTTCGTCGTTGCCCCACTGCAGGTTCTCCCGGATGGTGCCCCGGAACAGCGTCGCCTTCTGGGGCGTTACCGCCACCAGCCGGTTCAGCGTCTCCTCGCTGTATTCCTTCACGTCGTGGCCAAACAGCTTCACCGAGCCCTGCGTCGCGTCGAAGAAGCGGGGGATCAGGTTGACGAGTGTCGTTTTGCCGGAGCCTGTCGCGCCGATCACGCCGATGCGCTCGCCCTGTCCCACGGTCAGGCTGACCCCTTCCAGCGAGCTTTCCTGCGCGCCGGGATAGGTGAACCCGGCGTTTTTCAGTTCCACCGCGGGGGCTGTTTCATCCGGTCGGGCGCTCTGCTCCGGATAGATCATGGAGGGCGCGGTATCCAGCACCTTCGCCACACGGTTGGCGCAGGCGATGGACTTGGTAATGGTGACGATGAGGTTTGCCAGCTTGATGAGCTCCACCAGAATGCGGGTCATGTAGTTATACTGGGCCACCACCTCGCCCTGGGTCATGGCGCCGCTGCCCACCCGCAGCGCGCCCACGTGGATCAGCACGATGATGGCCACGTTCACCAGCACGTAGGTCATGGGATTGATCAGAGCGGAGACGTTGCCCGCCCGGATGGAGGCGGCGGTGAAGCGGCCGTTTTTCTCCCGGAACTTCCGCGTCTCCGTCTGCTCCCGCCCGAAGGCCCGGATCACCCGCACGCCGTTCAGCGCGCTGCGCTGGGAGACGATCAGTCCGTCCATGCCCTCCCGCACCTTGTTATACAGGGGGATGGAGACCGCCATCACCGCCGCCACCACGAGGAACAGCGCCGGGATCACCGCCGCGAAGGTCAGGGCGGTGGCCCCGTCCACGGCGAAAGCGGCGATCATGGCCCCGAACACCGCAAAGGGAGAGCGCAGCAGCAGCCGCAGCGTCAGGTTGATACCGTTCTGGATCTGGTCCACATCCCCCGTCAGGCGGGAAATCAGCGTGGAGGCGCCGAAGGCGTCGTGGTCCGCGTAGGAAAAGCGCAGCGTGTGCGCCAGCAGGTCGCGCCGCAGCGCCGCCGAAGCGCCGACCGCCGCTTTGGCGGCGAAATACTGCGCCGTGACGGAGACGCCCAGCCCCACGAAGGCGATCAGCGCCAAAAGGCCGCACATTTTCGCAACGTACGGCTTATCCGCCCCGGCGATGCCCACGTCGATGATATTCCTGACGATGACGGGCACCAGCAGCTCCAAAAGCGCCTCCAGCATTTTGAACAGAGGCGCAAGGAAGGTTTCTTTTTTGTATCCGTTGAGGTATTTCAAAATCCGTTTCATGCCGTTATTGTAACAGAGGCGGCAGCGTTTGTAAAGCGGAAAAAACGGTTGACTCTCCGACGGAAATATGGTATAGTAACAGTATCTTATCAAGAGTGCGTGAGGGAGCAAGCCCGTTGACCGCACAGCAACCTGCCCGATGGGTAAGGTGCTAACGCTTGACCGATGGGATGATGCTTGTTTTACTGTGCCTTGTCCCGTCGGTGCCGATGGGATTTTTTCATATCTCTGTGCGCTTTTGGTGAGAAATCCATTCACAAAGAGGTATGAAACATGCAACGAACCATTGAACAACTGGCACGCAAGCAAGGCAGGGTCTACGTGTACCTGGCAGACGCCGCCGTCGGCGCCGCGTTTTTGCAGCAGGCGGAGGCCGAAGGCTTCACCTTTACGGACGGCGAACGGCCGACGGCGCGGCCCGCGGCGGAGATCATGGCGGTGAACCGCGACCGCACGCTGAATTACGTGGGGACCAACGGGCGGATCGCCTTCGGTTCCGGCGCAAAAACCGCAGGCGGCGAAACGCTGCTGCGGGTGGATTACGCACCATACGCCGCGGGGGAAGCTGCGTTTCTGCGCTGAACCGGACGCGGCGATACGACGAGGAGGACGACGATGGAATACGGTTTTTCGATCCTGATGTTCTGCTTTTCCGGCGCGCTGCTGCTCTATGCCGGGCTGCTTGCTGCGGAAAAACGGCGGCCGGATCTGCTGATCCCCCGGCGGGTTTCCGTTACGAAATCGGAATTGACGGTGGCATACGCGCGCAGGCTTGCCAAGATCGTGGCCCTGTGCGCCCTGTCTCCCCTGCTGACCGGCCTCGTGGGGCTGACAGGCTACTATCTGATCGCCGGGATCGTCTTCGTCGTGACCCTCGCCGGGGCCATCTGGCTTGGGATAAAGATCACCCGGGCAGCGACGGAAGAGTGAAAATCGGCGGTTTACCGAACGAAGATTAACGAGGTAGCGCGGCGCCTCAGTGCCGCTTGTGGCACAAACAACTTTTTACCGATTAAAAAATAAAGATTTCTTTAATTTGAAAGATTGTACTGATTTTTCAGGTTGCTGAAATGTAACTTCAGCAACCTGCGGCACTGAGGTGCCGCGCTACGGGGTTCTCGTTGCCCGACAAATCCCTTGTTACCTTCCAAGAACCATACAAACACAGAAAGGACCCCTCCCATGAACGTTCTCGTCCTCAACGGTTCCCCTGCGGGGAAATACAGCGTCACGCTGCAAACCGTGTTATATCTGGAAAAATGCTTCCCCTCCTGCACCTTCGAGGTGCTGCACGTGGGGCAGCGCATCCGCAGTATGGAAAAGGACTTCGCCCCCTGCGCCGAGGCGCTGGAACAGGCGGACCTGATCCTGTTCTGCTATCCGGTCTACACCTTTCTGGTCCCGGCGCAGCTTCACCGCTTTATTGAGCTGATGAAGGAACACCGCCCGGACGTGGCCGGCAAATTCGCCACCCAGCTTTCCACATCAAAGCATTTCTACGACACCACCGCCCACCGGTTCATTCAGGACAACTGCGCCGATCTGGGGCTGCGGTATATCCGGGGGCTTTCGGCGGATATGGAGGACCTGGCCACCGAAAAGGGTCAGCAGCAGGCGGTGGACTTTTTCCGTTTCGTCCGCTGGAGCATGGAGCACGGACTGGCAGAACCGGACCCCGACGTGGCGGCCTTTTTCCCCATGAGCGCCTCCGTGCCGGAGGAAGCGGCGGAACCGAAGCCGGGGGAGATCGCGCTGGTGACCGATCTTTCCGGCGAACACCCGGAAAACCTGCAAGCCATGATCGACCGGTTTGTGAAACGCTGCCCCCGGACAGTGAAAGTGATCGACCTGGCGGAATTCCCCTTCGCGGGCGGCTGCCTCGGCTGCTTCCGCTGCGCCGCCGACGGAAAGTGCGTCTATAAGGACGGCTTCGATTCCTTCCTGCGGGAGCAGATCCAGTCCGCTCAAGCTATCGTCTACGCTTTTACGATCAGGGACCACTCCATGGGCTATCGCTTCAAGCTCTACGACGACCGGCAGTTCTGCAACGGCCACCGCACCGTCACCCACGGCTCGCCGGTGGGGTATCTGGTGGACGGCGACCTGACCGCCGAAACGAACCTCCGGCTGCTGCTGGAAGCCCGTGCCCAGGTGGGCGGCAACTTTTTGGCGGGCATCGCCACGGACGAGACCGATCCCGACGGCGCCATTGACCAGATGGCCCTGACGCTGGATTACGCCGTGGAGAACGCCTACTGCCCCCCGGCGGATTTCCTCGGGGTGGGCGGCATGAAGATCTTCCGTGACCTGATCTACCAGATGCGGGGCATGATGAAGGCGGACCACCGCTTCTATAAGGCCAACGGCCTGTACGACGACTACCCCCAGAAGCACAAGCTGAAAACAGCCGCCATGTACCTGATCGGCTCCATGATGACCAACGAGAAGATCCGCAAAAAGGCCGGCAACAAGATCAACGAGGGAATGGTGATGCCCTATCAGGCGGCGCTGAAAAAGGCCGTTCCGGCGGAGGAGACCGTCCCTGCGGAACAGACTGAAACGGCAACGCCGTAAGTTTGGCATTTTTATGGCATTTAAATGAAATAATTGTTGCTTTTTTGTAAAAATTTGAAGCAATGTTCAAGCTGCTGTAAAAGATTATTTAAGATTTGTTCACACCTCTTGTCTTTTTCAACGTGCGCGTTATAATGAAGTTGACAAAGAAAGGAAAGGAGTGAAAATCATGGAAGACATCATGGCCAAGATCAAGGAACTGCTTGAAAAGGTCGTCGCTCTCTTCAAGGATCTGCTGGAGAAGTTCACCAAAAAGGACGCCTGACATTGAAATTGTCGCATAAGCGCGATAAAAAAGGATGACTGCGGTCTGAAGAAAGACCGCAGCCTTTTTTCTTTTTTTGCAGATGGACGCTGTTTTCGGGGGGAAATATTGACTAACGGCAAACCTTGTGATAAAATACCTCTGTATTTTAAATACCCCGGGCAACCGGAAAGGACGGTTTTTATGTCAGGACATAACAAATGGAGCACCATCAAGAGAAAGAAAGAAAAGACCGATAACGCCCGCGCGAAGGTCTTTACCAAGATCGGCCGTGAGATCGCCGTGGCGGTCAAAGAGGGCGGCCCCGACCCCGCCGGCAACAGCAAGCTGAAGGACGTCATCGCCAAGGCCAAAGCGGCCAACGTGCCCAACGACAACATCGACCGCATCATCAAGAAGGCGGCGGGCGATTCCAGCGCCGACAACTATGAGGATATCATCTATGAGGGCTACGGCCCCGCAGGCGTGGCCGTGGTGGTGGAAGCGCTGACCGACAACCGCAACCGCACCGCCGGCGACGTGCGCCACTATTTCGACAAATACGGCGGAAACATGGGCCAGCAGGGCTCCGTCATGTTCATGTTCTCCCGCCAGGGTGTGGTCCGCGTGGCGGACGAAGACGACGAGCTGGATGAGGATCAGGTGATGGAAGACGCGCTGGAGGCCGGCGCCGACGACGTGATCCACGACGAGGGCCTGTTCGATATCCGCACCGCCGTCAACGCGGTGGCCGACGTCAGCGAGGCGCTGGCGGCCAAGGGCTATGAGATCATCTCCGCCGAGGCCGAGTACATCCCCTCCACCTACACCCGTCTGGAGGGCGACAACATCCAGCAGATGGGCAAAATGCTGGAGATGTTCGAGGATAACGACGACATTCAGGCCGTGTGGCACAACTGGGAAAACGAAGACGATTACGAATAAGCCGTTATGAATTTTTTTACGGATAAAACGGACGTCTTTTTCACCTGCATCGAAAAAGCGTTCCACGTCTCCTCGATCTTCTGCGAAATCAACCTGCCGTTCATGTCTTCGCCGCTCACCATCCGCTGGTACGGCGTGATCATCGCCTTCGGCTTTACGCTGGCGGTACTTTTCGGCGGGCGCATGGCCTACGTCTGGAAGATCGACATCAACAAGATGATCGACATTCTGATCTACGGGGCGTTCGCGGGCATCATCGGCGCAAGGGCCTACTACGTGCTCAGCGAGTGGAGCTATTACGGGGCGCACCCGGGGGAGATCTTCAAGATCTGGCACGGGGGACTGGCCATCTACGGCGGCCTGATCGGCGGCCTGATCGCCGCGTTCATCGTGTGCATCGTGGAGAAGATCAACATTCCAAACCTGCTGGACCTGTGCGGCATGAGCTTTCTCATCGGGCAGGGCATCGGCCGGTGGGGCAACTTCGCCAATCAGGAGGCCTTCGGCGTCAACACCACGCTCCCCTGGGGCATGTATAGCGAAAAGACCAACGAATACCTCACCTCGCTGGTGAACAGCGGCACCGACCTGATCGTGGACCCGACAAAACCCGTGCACCCCACGTTTTTGTACGAATCCATCTGGTGCCTGCTCAGCTTCGCGTTCCTGTATCTCTATTATAAAAAATTCCGCAAGTTCAGCGGACAGCTCTTCCTGCTGTACGGCATCCTTTACGGCGCGGAGCGCGCCGTGGTGGAGGGTCTGCGGACCGACAGCCTCTATATCGGCGACACCAATATCCGCGTGTCCCAGCTGCTGTCGGTGGCGCTGGTGCTGGTCTGCGGCGTGCTGTTCATCGTGCTGACGATCAAGTACACCCGGAACCCCAAGCCCATCGAGGGTATCGACTTTTACAAAGAGATCCCGCTGTACCGCTACAACAAAAAGGCGGACGACGCCAGAAAGCTTTTTGAAGCCGCCGACGCCAAGGCGACGGAGGCGGAGGAAGCCGCCGGAGAGGACGAGGCGCTGAAAGCGAAAGCTGCCGACCTGCGCAAAAAGGCGGACGATTTAAAAGCGAAGTACGACGAGGCAAAGCGGATCGCCGAAGAGGACGCCGCCCGCATCGCCGCCAAAAAGGCGAAGCGCCATGCGAAGAAAGCGCCCGTCGGTGACGACGCGCAGCCGTAACGCCGCAAGCAAACACCGCACACATCCGAAATAATTGAAACAGCAGCCCTCTGTTGAAGGCTGCTGTATTTTTTTACGATCTCCGTCAGGCTGTTCAGATGATCACATCGGTGCTGAGAACGTCGGACAGGTCCGCGCCGTACTCTTCTGCGCTGATGTAGTTCTGCGCCATCTCTTCCAGGTCGCTGACGTGCTCGGCGATCATGCCCAGCATTCTG
>CADAMO010000092.1:0-401 GCA_902788995.1 Oscillospiraceae bacterium | reverse complement strand
CAGCGCGGCGAACTTGCTGATGTAGTATTCAGAGGTGCTGCCGGTCCATACGCCGGAAAGGTTCGTGATGAGGGACATCATTTCGCCCGTGACGTTGGCAATGCGGTTGCCGGATTCGCCGAACTGCTCCGCAGTATTGATAAGGTCCTGTGCGTTGACGTTCAAAGTGATAGCTTCCATGATAATTTCTCCTTTTCGCTTTTTTCAGTGGGCGCCGCTCAATAGCTGCGGGCCGTGGCAAGGTCGCGGTTGTTGGCTTCGATCTGCGCGTAGTAGGCCATGATGGCGTTGAGGACGGCAACGTAAACGCGGACCGCGTTGTAGAAGTTCTTCATCTGGACCGAGTCGTTGTGATAGGCCTGACGGAACGCGTCCTTGGCGGGGCCTTCCCACATACCGGC
>CADAMO010000091.1 GCA_902788995.1 Oscillospiraceae bacterium | reverse complement strand
AAGACCCCAAAACGGGAGAAATGAAATGGCAGGAAAACTGGGTACAGATGGAGGTGGCGTACACCTACACGATCTGCAAGGTGAAGCTGGTCAACAACATTCTCTCTCACCTGCCGTTCATCGTGCTGAGCCGGGAAAAGGTTGGCATGTACGCGCTGTATATGGCGACGCTGGGCAATTATCCGGATTTGTTCGCGGGCAAGCCGCATGCATCGCAGCTCAAAGAGCCGATGGAATACGAAGTCCCGGAGGCATACAAGCAGGCTGACCCCAAGTTTGCCAAGCTCATTGAGGTGGGCGAGCGGTATATCGGCTATCCCTACGTCTGGGGCGGAGACAGCCCGGAAACGTCGTTTGACTGTTCGGGATTCATTTCGTGGATATTCAAAGAGTCGGGCGTGCGGGATATCGGCAGGCTGGGCGCGACGAGCTTATACGGCGTGTGTACGCCGATTGAGCCGGAAGATGCGCGTCCGGGCGACCTGATTTTCTTTCAGGGCACGCTGGGCGACGGCGTGGCGGGCAACGACGGCATTACGCACGTCGCGCTGTATGTGGGCGACGGGTACATTTTGAATTGCGGCAATCCGATTTCGTATGCGGATTTGAGCCGCGCCTATTGGCAGGAGCATTTTTATGGATTCGGGAGGATGTACGAATAAAGCATGGCAAAGAAGATGAACTGGCGTGCGGATTTGCAGAAGATTCGCAACAACCGAGAAAAGGCGGACAACGCCGCCAAGCGTGCCGAGGAAAAGGCAAAGAAGCTGGCGCAGCGGCAGGAGGAAGCGGAGAACATGGGCATCCTCTACGTCGTGCGCAGTATGCGGCTGACCCCGGAGGAGCTGGAAGATTTTCTGGCGGGCAAGCCGCCGCAGGACAAAGAGAAACATGAAGAACAGGAGGAACAGCGGGACGATGAATCTTTTGAAGAATAAGATGGGGATGCGCGTTTTGACGCTGGCGCTCTGCGCGACGCTGGGCGGATCGGTGCTGGCGGTCAAGGCGGAAAGCGTGGCGGGCGAAACGGTTGTACAGGAAGCTGTGCAGGACGAAAACATGAGCGAAAGCAGGGACGCAGATCATCCTGCGCAGGAAGCGGCAGAACCCGATGGGCAGACGGAAACGGGAGAAACGACGGAAGAATCCACGGTGCAGCCCACGGATGAACCGACGGCTGAACCCTCGAACGAGCCTACGACAGAGCCGACGGACAAACCGACTGCCGAGCCGACGGAACAGCCGACGACTGAACCGACGGAACAGCCGACGACTGAGCCCACGGCGCAGCCGACGGACGAACCGACGGCTGAACCTACGACAGAGCCGACGCAGCAGCCCACGACCGAACCGACCGCGGAGCCGATGCCGGAGGGCGCGTACAAAATCACGGTTGTGTCCCCGGCAAAATGGCAGAAGGACAAGGCAGCGGCGAAAATCAACATCGTGGATGTGAACGACACGGGCTGGGCGAACATCCGAATCGTCGTGGCGACGGAAAACGGCTGGCAGACCGTCGTAGACGGCGACGATCAGAGCACAGGCTATTCGGTGGAGCTGCGGGAAAACGCGACGATCCATGTGTCCATTACCGACCATGCGGGCAATGTGCAGGCGAAAAGCGAAGCGATTTCCTGCTTTGACAGCACGCCGCCGACTGTCAAGGCGGGCGTGAGCGGCGAGGTGATCTGCATCGAAGCGACCGATTCCACCTCCGGCGTGGCGGCGGTGTACGTCAACGGGCATAAGCTCAAATATAGCGGAACGACGCTGGACGCGAATATCCGGGCATATGCGGATGGCAGGCAGCAGATTGCCATTTACGCAGTCGATCTGGCGGGCAATGTGTCGCAGAAGGTATATGTGAAAAATCCCTTCTACGGCAGGGATGACAGCGGTTCGAACGGCAATGACAGCAGGCCCTCTGCGACAAAGAAACCGTCCTCCGGCGGCACAAAGACCACGCCGAAGCCGACCGCAACGCCGATGCCCACGGACGCACCGCAGGCGACCATGCAGCCGCAGACGACAGCAACCCCGGATATCGACGCGCTCTATGCGCTGCTGGCACAGCTTGCGGGCGGCATGGGGACGAGCGAGCCGACTGAGGGCAAGCCCTTTTCGATGGGCGGCAACATGAAAACGATGGATTTGCTGTACTCCAAGGCGACGAACAAGCAGTTCATCACGGTGCAGACGCGCAAGGGCGAAACGTATTACCTCGTAATCGACTACGACAAGCCGCTGGACAAGGACGGCGAGCAGTACGAAACCTACTTCCTCAACCTTGTGGATGACCGCGACCTTTTCGGTGTGGTGAGCAAGGATGAACAGCCCACGCCCGAACCCACGGCAACGCCTACGCCGAAGCCGACCGCCGAACCCAAGCCGGAGACGGAGAAAACAAGCGATTCGACGGCAATGATGGCACTCGCGCTGCTGGTGCTGTTGATTGCGGGCGGCGCTGCGGCGTTCGTCGTGCTGGGGAAGAAGAGAGACGCGCAGACGCGCTACAACACGGAGCTCGATGATGATGATGACGACGAGGAGGAAATCGGGGAGGAGAACGAAGAGAAATAAAAAAATAAAGAAAGAGGGATATTTTGATTGAGAAACGTACATAATTCTGTTATAATAATGTACAAGAAAAGAGAGGGGGAAGGAATATGCCGCAGATTAGACCTATTACGGATTTGCGTAACACCAATGAAATTTCAGATATTTGTCACGCCAAGCGAGAACCGGTGTTTATCACAAAAAATGGGTATGGTGATCTCGTTGTGATGAGTATCGAAGCCTATGAGGAAATGGTAGAGCGCATGGCGATGAATGGTGCGATTTATGATGCTGAAATGGAATTTGCTTTAAGTGGTGAAACGCACGAGGCTCGGAGCGCGCTGAAACAGTTGAGGAGGAAGCACCTTGGATAAATACAGCGTGCAGTTGATGAATCGAGCATTGCAGGATCTTGACGAGATATATGCTTATATTGTCAGCGAATTGTCTGCGCCGACGGCAGCAGAAAACCTGATTGATCGTATTGAACAAGCGATTTTGAGCCTTGAAGATACGCCTAAGCGGGGTTCTGTGCGCCGAACAGGTGTTTTTACAGACAGGGAATATCGACAACTGTTTGTCAAAAACTACACGATTGTTTATCGCGTCGAGGAAGAAAATAAAAGGGTGTTAATCGTAACTGTTCGATATACACCGAGTTGCTTTTGAGAAGTAAGCAGTCTGAAAAAAGGCTGCTTTTTTTGCGACTGAAAAGGGGGATGAATTGCGATACTTTACGAACAGTCTGTTCGAGCGGCTGATGATGGAAAAGCCGTGCGGACAGAGCAAGGCGGCGGATGCGGCATGGCGGGAATATGAGGACAACGAAAGGAAGAAACGGAGATGTGCCAAGGGGCGGATGCGCGAGCGTCCGCCTTCTTCTATGTCCAAACGGGATTCGTGTGGATAAGCTGTGGACATCCATGTTGAAAACCCGGCGAAACCTGTTGACAGATTGGGGATAACCTGCGAAAAACGGTTTTCCCAAAAAGAAAAGGAGGGATGTCTTTGAAATGGACGGCGGAACGAAATCCGGATAGGGAGTAGAACTTCCAAATCCGGGAATTGGGTGCCGGGAGGTTTGCGGTTGTATCGGACAGTGAACGTTTCGGCGCGGATCAAGTGGTTTTTGAGAGCTTTCGGCGCGGCGAGTGCGTGGACTATGTGACGCAGTGCCGCGATCTGGGCAAGTGAAATTATTACGTCATCGAGGATTTATCTTCGTGGATTCGAGGTTCGGAAAATCCAAGTCCGCTGGAACGGGTCTTTCCACAAAATCATGGAAACCTGATGAAACCGACGGATATTCCGCTGCGCTTGTGGAGAAATCCATATTTCCATTCAGAGCGTTTGCGGATTGCGGACAGGCTCAAAGCCAAACATAAACGAGATACGATGACGGCGACGAAACGGAAAGACATACAGGAGCGATGAAATGCCCAAAATTGACGATTATGTACAGCTTGCCGCGCAGACAACGCGCGAGATCTCCGCCGATGGGGAAACGTGGCGCTCGTTTCTGCAAACGGCTTCTACCCTGTACAAATATGGTTTTTACGACCAAATGATGATCTACGCCCAGCGCCCGGACGCGACCGCCTGCGCATCGTTTGAGCTGTGGACGAACACCATGCGGCGGTACGTCCGGCGCGGCGCAAAAGGCATTGCGCTGCTGGATATGACCGGCGACGTGCCGCGCTATCATTACGTCTTTGACGCTGCCGATACGGGGATGCGAAAAGATTCTCGTTCGCCGTTTGTATGGACGGTAAATGAGGAAAACAGCGCGGTTATCGGTACGATGCTGGAAAAGGAATATGAGGTTTCTGCCAATCGCGGGCTTGCGGGACAACTCGAAGAAATCGCCATGCAGAAAGCAATGGATTACTGGCAGGAGCATCAGGACGAGCTGCGCGACATCGTTGACGGATCGCTTCTGATGGGATATGATGAACTCAACCTCGAACTGGCTTTCCGAAATACGGCGACGACGGGCGTTCAGTATATGCTCCTCAGCCGCTGCGGACTGGCGGAAGAACATCGGTTCGAGCCGGAAGATTTCGCGACCATCCTTGAATGGAACACGCCGCAGGCGTTGACGGCACTCGGAACGGCGGTCAGCGAAATCTCCGAGGAAGTATTGAGAAGCATCGAGCGGGAAGCGCGGAACGTTGAAAGGAGCAGGCCATATGCTGAATTACAAAACGGTGAACGGTTATCAGATTCCCGACCTGAAAATCCCGGACGAACAGGCGACGCTGGGCAGGTACGGCAGGATGCGCAAGGCGTATCTGAAGGAGCACAGAAAGATGACGTTCAACAGCTTGCTGCTGACGGGGAAACTGACGGCGCATCTGACGGAAATCGACCGGACGGCGGGCGAGCGGGTGAACCGCGTGGTCAGCGAGATGGCGGCGGCGCAGGGCGTGAACGAAGCACTGAAGGAACGCGACCCGATGGCGTGGGTCGGCGCGATGAACAGCCTGAAAGCACAGGCGGAAGAAGTCGTGCTGAACGAGCTGGTGTACGCTTAAATCCGGGGCAGACAAGCTTTTTTGATATACCGACAACCGAACATAGCGAAGGAGCGGATGACCGAGCGGTTTCCGCTCCTTCTTTTATATCCAAAGCGCTTGATACGGCGCTGCGGTTTGGCGGCAATGGCGAGGATACCCGCATGGAGCTGGCGTTTGACGTGATGATCGGCAAAACGAACGAGGAAATCGCGCTGCGAATGAAGACCCTTTACCACGACGGCAACGGCTTTGAATTGGACGGGCGGCGCTTTTCAGTCTGGTTCGACCCAAGCGGAATCCAAATGGCCGCCGGAGATCGTGCGCGGTATGCCAACAATGCGCAGGTCATATCGTGGACGGATGCCGCAAAGCGCGTCGGTGCGCTGATTGAAGCCGGGCAATTCGGTACACAGCTCGAAAATGTGGAAGCCCCCGGAACCATTCGCCGAAAAGTCGCCGAGCGGCTGATCTATATGTACCGCGACAGCGCCGCAAGAGAAAACGGGTATCTCTCCCTGATGACAGATACGCCGCTGATTTTCCCGGATTTCGTCAATCATCTTTCCGAGAAGATGGAGCAGCCCGAATTTCTGCACGAGTTGATCCGGCAGATGGAGGTCTTTGCGGATGCGGTCGCGATGCAGCCCGATCTGATGCGCTTTCGTTTTCTTCTGCCGAAGGACATTCTCCCCCGTCTCAGAGATTTGGCATTGGCGCGGAAAGAGCTGCCCGAAGGCGAGATGCTGCTGCCCGATGTTCGCGGCTTTATGACGCAGGATGAAATCGACGCGGTGCTGACCCAAAACGCTCCGATTGCGGGTGCGGGCAGTCGGATTTACCGATTCTTTTCAGAACCTCACAGCACCAATGAAAAGCTGGAATTTCTGAAAAACGAGTACGGGATAGGCGGGAGAATGCCCGGCGTATCGGGTGAACATGGGAGTTCGGAAAGCCACGATGCAAAGGGAATACAGCTCAGGAAAAGCAACTGTCCCGATGTGCTGCTGAAATGGAATCAGGTTGCCGAACGGATTGACAAGCTTATTCACGATGGGCATTATCTGCAATCCGACACGCCAGACCGAAAAGAGCCGGAAATCAGCTTTACGCCGGATGTGGAATCGTATAAAAAGCTGAAGGATGAACATCCCCGGCGGCTGGTCGGCGTAAGAGTGGACGACATCCTTCTCTTTTACGGAGATGACGCAAAAACTGCCGCACCACTGATGGACACAAGGCTGTTTGAGCGGGATATCCCCGGCATGGGGACGGTATCGGTTACGGGGATGCCCTTCGGACGGTGGAGCGTTGCGGCAAAAGCGTTGACGGAAAACGGACACGGCATCTATTTTGCCGAGCCTGCCGAACAAGGTGGATATGAAGTCGTCAAGGAGCTGGACGGCAGGCGGGATGAGCCGTCCTATCAGGTAGGCGATACGGTCTATCTGGGCAATACGGCGTTCCTTATCGAAGAAATCACGGATCAGCACGTAAATTTGCGCGACCCGACGCTGCTTTATCCGATTTCAAGGGTGGAGCGGCGGGACACGTTTGAGCAGATGCTTGCCGAAGATACGCGAAACGACGAGCTGTTTTACAGGCAGACGGATGCAATGCCTGCGGAATCTGAGAATTTCGCACTGACAGAGGAAGTGTCGAGTGATCCAGCGCCGCAACAACCGCAGGAAGAGATTAGGCTGCACAACCTCGTTATCGACCTGACGGGGCAGGAAACGGAGCGCAAAGAAGCCGAGCCGTACAAAGCGCAGAACTTTCATATCACGGACGACCATCTGGGTGAAGGCGGTGCAAAGACGAAGTATGCGTTCAACATTGCCGCCATCCAAACGCTCAAGCAGATTGAAGCCGAGGGCAGACAGGCAACGCCGCAGGAACAGGAAACGCTCTCCAAATACGTCGGCTGGGGCGGTCTGCCACAGGCGTTTGATGCCGAAAATGCGAGTTGGCAAAAGGAATATCAGCAGCTCAAAAGCCTTTTGACGGATGAGGAATATGCGGCGGCGCGCGGCTCCACCCTGAACGCCCACTATACCAGCCCCGTCGTTATCAGGGCGATGTATGAAGCCTTGGACAGCATGGGCTTTCGGGGCGGAAACGTGCTTGAACCCGCCTGCGGCGTGGGCAACTTCTTCGGTATGCTGCCGGAAGCGATGCAGAGCAGCAAGCTCTATGGCGTGGAGCTGGACAGCATCACGGGACGCATGGCGCGGCAGCTTTACCCCGATGCGAGAATCGAGATCACGGGCTTTGAAAAGACGAACCGCAAAGACTTTTTTGATGTCGCCGTCGGCAATGTGCCTTTTGGCAATTACAAGGTGGCGGACAGGACGTTCGACAAGTATGGGTTTCTGATTCACGATTATTTCATAGCCAAGTCGCTGGAACAGGTGCGCCCGGGCGGCGTGATCGCGTTCATTACGTCCAAAGGCACAATGGACAAGGCTTCCCCCGATGTGCGCAGATATATCGCGCAGAGAGCTGAATTGCTCGGAGCCATCCGTCTGCCGAACAACGCCTTCAAAGCCAATGCCGGAACGGAAGTCACATCGGATATTCTCTTTCTTCAAAAGAGGGAACATCCCATCGACATAGAGCCGGATTGGATCCATCTGGGTCAGACAGCGGACGGCATCCCCATCAACAGCTACTTTGTCGATCATCCCGACATGGTGCTGGGCAGGATGCAATGGGACAAAAGCATGTACGGAAACGAGAAGGAAACCACATGCGAACCGATTCCCGGCGCAGACCTCGCGCAGCAGCTCCATGCGGCGGTGCGGAACATCGACGGAAGATATAAAAGGATAGAACTATCCGAAATGGATATAAACGACGGACGGACGATTCCGGCTGATCCCGATGTGCGCAATTTCTCGTATGCGCTTGTGAACGGTCAGGTTTACTACCGCGAAAATTCGGTGATGACCCGCCCCGTACTCAATCAGACGACGCAGGAGCGCGTCAAGGGGATGATTGAGCTGCGGGATTGTGTGCGAAAATTGATTGATTTGCAGCTTACGGACGGCAGCGACGCGGAGATCAGGGCACAGCAGGCGGAATTGGGTCGGTTGTATGATGCGTTCAGCGCCGAATACGGGATCATCAACGGCAAAGCCAACGGGCGGGCGTTTGAAGGCGATTCTTCATACTACTTGCTTTGCTCGCTTGAAATATTGGATGAAGACAGGAAGCTCAAACGCAAGGCGGATATTTTCAGCAAACGAACGATCCGGCGGAGGAAACCGGTTACGCAGGTGGACACGGCGAGCGAAGCGCTTGCGGTGTCCATTGGAGAACGGGCGAAGGTTGATCTGCCGTTTATGGCGCGGCTGACGGGCAAGGCGGAGGATGAAATCGTTGCGGACTTGCAGGGCGTTATCTTCCTTGACCCGCTGGAACAGACGTGGCAGACGGCGGATGAATATCTGTCCGGCAACGTGCGCGCCAAACTGCGCGTGGCGCAGACGGCGGCGGAAAACGACCCGTCCTTTGCCGTCAATGTTGAGGCGCTCCAAGCGGCACAGCCCAAGGATTTGGACGCATCCGAAATCGACGTGCGGCTCGGTACGACATGGGTGGACAAAGCGTACATTCAGCGCTTTATGATCGAGCTGCTGGGAATTCCCTATTACGAACAGCGGCGAATCCACGTGAATTATGCGCCGCAAACGGCGGAGTGGTCGATAGACGGCAAGAGCCTTCTGTCGGAGAACGTGAATAACCACATGAAATACGGCACCAGACGTGCGCCTGCGCTCAAAATTCTGGAAGACACGCTCAACCTGCGGGATACGCGCGTATACGATGTTGTGCAGGATGAAAACGGGCGGGAAAAGCGTGAACTGAATCAGAAGGAAACGACGATTGCCCAGCAGAAGCAGCAGGCGATCAAGGACGCTTTTCACGACTGGGTATGGAAAGACCCGACCCGTCGGCATGAGCTGGTGACGCACTATAACGAGTTGTTCAACTCGACCCGGCCGCGTGAATACGACGGATCTCATATCGTGTTTGACGGGATGAATCCGGAAATTACGCTGCGGGAACATCAGCGTATATGGATGAATTGACGGGTGGACGCGGCGTTATTTTCGCGACGGGCACGCCCGTGTCCAATTCCATGACCGAGCTGTATACGATGCAGCGCTATCTGCAATATGGAACGCTGGAAAAAATGGGGCTGATTCATTTTGACGCATGGGCTTCTACGTTCGGCGAAACGGTGACGGCGATTGAGCTTGCGCCGGAGGGGACGGGATATCGCGCGCGGACGCGCTTTGCGAAGTTCTTCAACCTGCCGGAACTGATGGCGATGTTCAAGGAGGTTGCGGATATTAAAACGGCGGATCAGCTTCATCTGCCTGTGCCGAACGCGCACTATGAGACGATGGCGGTCAAGCCGTCCGTCTATCAGGAGGAGATGGTGGAGGCGCTGTCCGAGCGTGCTTCGAAGGTTCATTCGGGCGCGGTTGACCCGAAGGAGGACAACATGCTCAGGATTGTGCGCTGCTAAGCGCAAAAATGTATCTCTCCCGCAGGGAGACACCATTAAAAGTACATGGTGGGAACGTCCAACCTACCTGGCGGGGAAACCCAAAGGGGACAATCGCATGTTGGAGAAGCGGATAAATATCTAATCGCAAAGATATGACGTTCCGCAAGTTCCGCATCCTATGGTTAAAGCTATACTGCCTGAACCTCAGTTCTGACCTGGTGCAAAGCATCGCCCGTCGGAAAGCGATTGAGACCGACGTCACTGTATGCCCGTTGTTGTTGATTTTGGACGAGCAACTTTTTGCAGTGAAGGAGCGCACAGTGAGTGCGAACAAAGGAACGAAAGAGGAACCTAAGGGATGCTCGATACGTACATTTTTGACGAATAGCAGGATTGCCTAAAGGGGGCGACCCCCAAGGCAACGGAGTCACCGTAGTAGTCAGAGCAAGGGAAAGCCTTGCACAGGGCAAAGGGTGACAGGTAATTTCGATTGTTAAGAAAGGAGTAGGTGCGTGAGATGCGTACAGCCCAAACTGTTTTAACGGTCATTCAAGAACGTGGAAAACAGCACAAACCCATTGAAAGAGTGTACAAGCTCTTGTTCAACCGGGAATTCTATTTGAACGCCTATGCAAAGTTATACCCGAATAACGGAGCAATGACAAAGGGCGTCACAAATGAAACGGTTGATGGTATGTCGATCCAGAAAATCGACAAGCTGATTGAAACAATCCGTCAAGAAAAGTATCAATGGAAACCGGCCAGAAGACAGTATATACCGAAGAAAAACGGGAAAAAGCGTCCTCTCGGTATTCCAACATGGGAAGATAAACTATTGCAGGAAGTAATGCGTCAAATACTTGAGGCGTATTATGAACCGCAATTTAGTGAACATTCTCATGGATTCCGACCCAATAGAGGATGTCATACTGCCTTGCAAGAAATTCAGGTGTGGAAAGGAACACGCTGGTTTATTGAAGGAGATATAACCAAATATTTCGATTCAATCGACCATGAAGTGCTGTTGCACATACTGGAACGGGATATACATGACGGCAGGTTTATCAGGCTGATAGCAAATATGCTAAAGGCAGGATACTTGGAAGACTGGAAATTCAATCAGACGATCAGCGGAACGCCGCAAGGCGGTGTAATCAGTCCACTATTGGCAAACATATACCTGAATGAGTTTGACAAGTGGGTTGAAAACAC
>CADAMO010000090.1 GCA_902788995.1 Oscillospiraceae bacterium | reverse complement strand
CACCATTTTATTCTTCTTTTTTGACAAAAAACCTCCGAAAACCGATTTGTGGCCTCGGAGGTCTTTCCCTTTAGGCTGTTTTTTTACAGCCCCTTTTTTTGTAAAAACAGCAACACGACGCCTTGCGCCGTTGTAACGCAGTTTCGATTGAACGGAACGATTTCCGTCACAGCTGTTCCGCCAGAAAATCGAGAAGCCGGTCGATATTCTCCGGATCGTGCTCGATCTCTTTGGAATACCGGCGGGCGACGGTTTCAAAACCGACCCCGGTCCGACGGGAGATTTCCGTGCAGGCGGCAACGCTTTGCAGGATGAACGCCGTCCACAGCAGGATATCGCCGTCGTTGACGGGCTTTAAAAAATAGCGGTAGAGAAAATACCGCAGGGCACGCTTCACCGCGTCCGGGGGCGGTTCTTTCCCGGAAAAATCCGCTTCCCGCATCTTATGGAACGGAGGGTCGACCGTCCGTTCCAGCAAAACGCGCCACTCCTCGGTCAGGATCTCCGCATCGCTGAGCAGAAAACGGAGATAGCGATGCCGCAGGGCGAGAAATGCCGCCTGATCCTCCGTTGTCGTTTCAGCATAAACGGACGACGATACCACCGCGTCAAAATCATAGACGATATCCGACGGGTCAAATCCGTCCGCGATCTCCTGCAGGTCCTCCGCCATGGCCCGGATGCGGGCGGCGCTTTCGGCAAAATAACATTCCGCCGCCGTTTGAAGCGCGGCGGCCCTGCCCGCGATCAGCAGATCCAGAAGGCCGTCCTCCGTCTCCGGCGGGACGGGATAGACGTCTGCGTTCAGCGGTTCCGAAAAGATCAGCGCTGCCGCGGCCGGACAGGACAGGGAGGGACACCTTTCGGTAAAGCCCTCGTATTCCTCGATAAAATAGGGGTACTGGCGGCAGACCGCGCTTGTCGCCGCCTCCCCAAGGGCCGCGTGAACGTCACAGAGCCTGTCCGGATTCAGAAACGGGCATTTCCCCTTTACCAGCGGGAAATAGGCGTCACCGTCTTCATCCACGGAGAGAGCGGAACGAAGCCGCTCCCCTAACCGCCCGGGCACGGAACGATAAAAAGATACCGTATCCGGGTCGATGCAGATCTCCCACGCCTCACAGCAGGAATCGGGACAGGCCCCCGCAAGGCAGGAAAAACGCTGGCAATATTCCGGATACAGTATCTTCATAGATCGGTAAGTTTCGGTCAGATGGAGATCTCCATGGCGATCTTATACAGATCGAGGTCGATGGATTTCTTCATATTGAGGGCTTCCACGATGTCGTAATCGACGATGGCTTCCTTCTGCATGGCGACCACGCGGTTGCCGACGCCGCTCAGCAGCAGATGCGCCGCGTAGTTGCCCATCTGGCTGGCGACGACCCTGTCCTTCACGGAGGGGGAACCGCCGCGCTGCACGTGGCCCAGCACCGTGGCGCGGCTTTCTACGCCGAGGTTGTGCTCGATGTATTTCGCCAGCGCGCCCACGTCGTTGAGGCCGCGGTCCTTAAGCTGATCGGACACGCCCTCAGCCACCACGATGATAAAGTGCTGCTTGCCGGTCTTTTGGGTCCGTCTCATGCGGTCGATGATATCCGTATCCACGCTGAACTCCAGTTCGGGGATCAGAATGGAGGTGGCGCCGATGGCAATGCCGGCGTTGAGCGCCAGATAACCGGCGCGGCGGCCCATGACCTCCACCACCGTGCAGCGGTCGTGGGATTCCGTGGTGTCGCGGATGCGGTCCACCATATCCATGATGGTGTTCAGCGCCGTATCGTAGCCGATGGTATAATCGCAGCAGGCAATGTCGTTGTCGATGGTGCCGGGGATGCCCACGCAGTTGATGCCGCGGACGGACAGGTCCCGCGCGCCGCGGAAGGAGCCGTCGCCGCCGATGACGACGATGCCCTCGATGCCGTTCTCCTTGCACACGTCGATGGCCTTCTGCATGCCGGCCTCGGTGCAGAACTCCTTGCTTCTCGCGGAATAGAGCATGGTGCCGCCGCGATGGATAATATCGGAAACGGAACGCAGGTTCATCTCGTACATATCGCCGTTCATCAGGCCGTGATAGCCTCTGCGGATGCCCAGCACCCGGACGCCGTTTTCACAGCCGGTTCTGACGACCGCGCGGATGGCGGCGTTCATGCCGGGGGCGTCGCCGCCGCTGGTCAGTACTGCAATCGTTTTCATATCGTTTCCTCCTGCCATCTCTTCACAGAGATGCTTTCTTCATAAATATATCTTATCATATTCTTATTGGGCCGCAAAGTCAACAAAAAACGCTGTTTTGAAGGAACAATCCGCAAAATACACAAAAAAATTACATTTTTACCACAACGTTTTTCTCACCCAGCAGCTTTTTCAGCCCTCTGACAAGGTCCGGGTTGTTGTCCGTGCGGATGCCGGACTGAAAATCATAGCGCGCCTCGTCCGTGTAATACAGAATCAGGGGCAGGCCGCCCTCGAAGATGGAACACATCTTTTTCGCTTTCATGCAGTCGTCTGCCGACGCGCCGGAGACCCGCAGGAAAATGCCGCATTTCGACTTCTTCGCCGGGGCGGAAACCTGCGTGGCGGTGGCGGTATAGGTGCCGGTCCTCGTGACGGGCGGAGCGACGGCGGCGGGGGTTCTTGTGACGGTTCCCTGACGGAATCCGCCATTCGGCTGATACCCGCCGACTTCCGACTTCCCACTTCCCACTTCCGACTCGTATTCCGGCGGCGGGCCGTAGTCCTCCTCCGGCAGCGGGATCTCATCCGCCGGCGGGGCGGAATAGGAGAAGCCGCCGTCCTCATAGGCGGAATAAGCGCTTTTACGGGTCACGTAGTCCCGCTCCGGCAGCTTGTAGTTTTCCAGCAGCTTGGCGTCGTCCGGGATCTCGCTCATAGGGACGCACTCCTCCAGAAGGAGCTTGGGCACCTCGTCGTCGCTCAGCGAGACCTTCGCCGTGATCAGCACGATCTCGTCCTCGATCAGATAGGGGCCGTATTTATCGTAGCGTTTGGGGAAGACCATGACCTCAATGCCGCCGTAGGTATCCTCCACCGAGAGGAAGGCCATGGTGGTGTTGTTCTTGGTGATCTTCTTGCGCACGGTGGTCATGATGCACAGCAGCCGGATCTTGTCGCCGTCGTGATAGGGCGAGGAGGGATCCGCCAGCGAGGACTCCAGTATATCGGAGACCTTCGCGCTGCCGAGGCTCTGGGACAGCCGCCGGTGTTCCGCCATGGGATGGCCGGACATGTAAAGACCCGTGGCCATCTTCTCATCCGCCAGCCGCTCCTTATCCGGGAACTCCGGCACGTCCGGCGGGGTGATCTCCACGGCGTTCGCCAGCGCGCCGCCGATATCGAAGAGGCCGATCTGCCCTTCGATCTTGTTCTTGGCGTCGGAGTCAAGGTCGGCAAGGATATCGTCGATCATCAGCGTCATCTGATGGCGGTTGAGGCCGAAGCAATCCACCGCGCCGCTCTTGATGAGCTGTTCCAGCGCGCGGCGGTTCAGGTCGCGGCAGTAGCAGCGCTTGCAGAAGGAATAAAAGCTCTCGTAGGGGCCGTTGGCCTCCCGCTCGTCGATGATGGTCTTGATGACGCCGCTGCCCAGGTTCTTGATGGCAAGCAATCCGAAGCGGACGTTGTCGCCCACGACGGTGAACTTTTCCATGGATTCGTTCACGCTGGGGGGCAGTACGTCAAAGCCCAGGTTGGTCTGACATTCGGTGATGTAACCCACCACCTTGTCGGTGTTATCCAGCACGCTCGTCAGCATGGCGGCCATAAATTCCTGGGGATAGTAGCAGCGCAGCCACGCGGTCTGATAGGTCAGCAGCGAATAGGCCGCGGAGTGGGACTTGTTGAAGGCGTAGGACGCGAAGGAGGCCATGTCGTCGAAGATGGCTTCCGCCGCCTCCTTGCTGATACCGCGCTTGAGGCAGCCGTCGCACTTGGCGGCCTTGGTGCCGTCGGAGCCGTAGAGGAAGTATTCCTTCTGCTCGGCAAGCACCTCCGGCTGTTTTTTCGCCACGGCGCGGCGCACCATGTCGGCGGCGCCCATGGAGTAACCGGCCAGCTCGCGGAAGATCTGCATGACCTGCTCCTGATAGACGATGGTGCCGTAGGTCACGTCCAGAATGGGCTTGAGCTCCGGGCAGTGGTATTTGATATGCTCCGGGTCCTTCCGGTTTTTCAGGTAGGCGGGGATGAAATCCATGGGGCCGGGGCGGTACAGAGCGATGACGGCGATGATATCTTCCAGATTCTCCGGTTTCATGTTGATCATCAGCGCCCGGATGCCGCCGGATTCGCACTGGAACACGCCGAAGGTGCCGCCCTCGCCCAGCATTTTGTAGACCTTCTCGTCGTCCACGTCGATCTTCATGATGTCGAAATCCGGGACCTTTTTGCGGATCATGTTCACCGCGTCGGTGATGACCGTCAGGGTGCGAAGGCCTAAAAAGTCCATCTTCAGAAGGCCCAACTTTTCCACCCAGCCTTTGTAATACTGGGTGACGATGGCGTCGCCGCTGCGGAACAGGGGCACGTATTCGTCCACGGGCTTGTCGCAGATCACCACGCCGCAGGCGTGCATGCCGGTGTTGCGGGGCATGCCCTCGATTTTGATGGAGGTGTCGATGACCTTCTTGACCATGGCGCTGCCCTCGTACATCTTCCGCAGGTCCTGACTGGATTCCAGCGCCTTCTGGATGGTCATGCCCAGCTCCTGCGGGATCTCTTTGGTGACCGCCGCCACCTCGGAGACGGACATGCCCAGCACCTTGCCAACGTCCCGCACCGCGCCCTTGGCGGCCAGCGTGCCGAAGGTGGCGATCTGCGCCACGTGGTCCGCGCCGTAGCGGCGCACCACGTAGTCGATCACGTCCTGCCGGTGCTCGTAACAGAAGTCGATATCGAAGTCGGGCATGCTGACGCGTTCGGGGTTCAGGAACCGCTCGAACAGCAGGGAGTACCGCATGGGGTCGATATCCGTGATGCCGCAGGTGTAGGCGGCGATGCTGCCGGCGCCGGAGCCTCTGCCCGGCCCCACGGGGATGCCCACGGATTTGGCGTAGTTGATATAATCCCACACGATGAGGAAGTAGTCGATGAACCCCATCTGGTGGATGACGCCCAGCTCGTAGTTGAGCCGGTCCATATACTCGGGCGGGTAGTTTTCGCCGTAGCGCTTCACCATGCCCTCGTAGCACATGTTCTTGAAGTATTCAAAGTGGTCGGGGTTGCCGGGGATCGTGAAGATGGGGAGTTTGGTGTCGCCGAACTTGAATTCCACGTGGCAGCGTTTGGCGATCTCGTTGGTGTTGGTCACCGTCTCGGGCAGGTCGGGAAACAGGGCCGCCATCTCGTCGCCGGATTTGACGTAAAACTCGTCGGTGGCGAAACCCATGCCGGTATCCTCCTCCAGCGTGTGCTTGGTGGCGATGCACAGCAATATTTTCTGCGTCTCCGCGTCCTCTTTGTAGATGTAATGGGCGTCGTTGGTGACCACCATGGGGATATCCAGTTCCCTTGCCAGCTTGATGAGGAAGGGATTCGACTGCTTCTGCTCCGGCAGGTTATGGTCCTGCAGCTCGATGAAGTAATTGCCCTCGCCGAAGAGGTTTTTATACCACAGGGCCGTCTCCCGCGCCTTTTCATAGTCGTTGTGGAGAATGGCCTGGGGAATTTCGCCGGCAAGGCAGGCGGACAGGCAGATAAGGCCCTCGTGGTACTTTTCCAGCAGCTCCTTATCCACGCGGGGCTTGGTATAGAAGCCGTCCACCCATGCGGCGGAGACCATTTTGATCAGGTTCTGATAGCCGGTCTGGTTCTCGCACAGCAAAATCAGGTGATAGCGCTCGTTATCAATGCCGTGGACCTTGTCGAACCGCGTGCGCGGGGCGACGTAGACCTCACAGCCGATGATGCCGTTGATGCCCTCTTCCTTGCAGGCTTTGTAAAAATCCACGGCGCCGTACATGACGCCGTGATCGGTCATGGCGATGCTCGTCATGCCGAGCTCCTTGACGCGCTTGATCAGCGGCTTGATGCGGCAGGCACCGTCAAGAAGGCTGTATTCCGTATGGATATGCAGATGGGTAAATTCCGTCATAACAGGTTACTTGTTCTGAATCTGGCCGTAATAGGCGTCCTTCCCGTGCTTTCTTCTGAAATGCTTGTCGAGAAGGTTTTTGGGCATAGAGTTGAATTCCTTTTTATAGGCAAAGTTCTTGACAGTCAGGGTCTTGATGGCCATCTCCGCCACGATCTCAAGGGTGGCGGCGTGCTCCACCGCCTCCATGGCGGATTTGCCCCAGGTGAAGGGGCCGTGGTTTTTCACGAGGCAGGCGGGGATGTTGTTCTCATCCAGCTTTTTCTCCCGGAAGCACTCCACGATCACCATGCCGGTGTTGTACTCGTAGTAATACTCCACCTCTTCATCCTTCATCTTGCGGGTGCAGGGGATCTCCCCATAGGCGAAATCCGCATGGGTGGTGCCGAAGGCCGGGATGGGATAGCCCGCCTGGGCGAAGGCCACCGCATTGATGGAATGGCTGTGGGCCACGCCGCCGATGGAGAGGAATTTGCGGTAGAGCACGGCATGGGTCATGGTGTCGGAGGAGGGCTTCAGGTCGCCGTCCACCACCTTGCCGTCGAAATTGACGACGACGATCTTGTCCGGCGTCAGCTCGTCGTAGGATACGCCGGAGGGCTTGATGGCAAAGACGCCGTCCGGACGGCTGCACTCGGAGACGTTGCCCCACGTAAACGGGGCAAGACCGTAGTCTCTCAGCTTCATATTGGCTTCGTAAACGCGTTGTTTCAGATCCTCATACATGGGGTGGCCTCCTTATTTCACTTCTTTTTTGATTTGTTTCAGCCGCTTCATCACGTCGTTGCCGCCCCTGCCGAAATAGTCGTGCAGGGTCTTGTACTCCGCGTAGAGCTTATCATAGACTTCACTGTGTTCCGGAATGGGGACATAGACGGTATCCAGCACCTTGCCGAGGCGGGAGGCCGCCTCAAAGACGCTGTCATAGCCGCCCTGCGCCGCGCCGGCGGCGACGGAGCCGAAGATGGCGGAGCCCAGCGCGCCGCCCTGGTCGCTGCCCGCGATGCGTACGGGGATCTTCAGCACGTCGGCGTAGATCTGCATCATCATGGGGTCCTTCTTGGCGATGCCGCCGGCCGCGTAGAACTCCTTGACCGGCACGCCGTATTCGGCAAAGGTCTCGATGATGGCGCGGGTGCCGTAGGCGGTGGCCTCGATCAGCGCCCGGTAGATCTCCTCCGGCTTCGTCAGCAGGGTCATGCCCAGCATCATGCCGGTGAGGTCCACGTCCACCAGGCAGGAACGGTTGCCGTTCCACCAGTCCAGCGCCACCAGGCCGCTTTCGCCGGGTTTGAGCTTCTCCGCTTTGGCGCGAAGGTATTTGTGGATATTCACGCCCTGCGCCTTTGCGTCTTCCACATAGGCGGCGGGCAGACAGTTTTCAATGAACCACTGGAAGTGGTCGCCCACGCAGGACTGGCCGGCCTCATAGCCGAAGAAGCCCGGCAGGATGCCGTCTTCCACCACACCGCAGATGCCCTTGACCTGTTTTTCCTCGTCGCCCAGCAGCATATGGCAGGTGGAGGTGCCCATGATGGCCAGCATTTTGCCGCTTTCGGCAATGCCGGCGGCGGGCACGAACACGTGTGCGTCGATGACGGCCTGCGCCACGGCGGTGCCGGGGCAGAGGCCCAGCTTTGCGGCCATCTCCGCGGTCAGCTCGCCCGCCATGGTGCCGGTGGGGGCGATATCGCCGGAGAGCTTTTCCACCGCCACGTTTTCAAGGCGGGGGTCCAGCGCTTTGAAGAAATCTTTGGAGGGGAACCCGGTCTTCTTGTTCCACATCTCCTTGTAGCCCGCGCAGCATGCGGAACGGACCTTGTGCCCGACAAGCTGCCAGGTGACCCAGTCGGCGGCTTCCACGAACACGTCCGCCGCGTCGTAGACGTCCGGCGATTCCTCCAGCACCTGCCAGATCTTCGGCAGCGCCCATTCGGAAGATATTTTTCCGCCGTAGTTATTCAGCCACGGCTCTCCCCTTTCGGCGGCGATCTTGTTCAGGCGGTTGGCGTGGTCCTGGGCCGCGTGGTGCTTCCAGAGCTTCACGTAGGCGTTGGGTTCGTCCTCGTATTGAGGAAGGAAGCACAGCGGGGTGCCGTCCGCTTTGGCGGGCAGCAGCGTGCAGGCGGTGAAATCCAGCCCCATGCCGGTGACGTCTTTGGGGTCCACGCCGCTCTCTTTCAGCACCGCGGGGATGGTATGGTACAGCACGTCAAGGTAATCCTGCGGGTGCTGCAGCGCCCAGTCCACCCCCAGCTTTTTGCCGGAGGGCAGGGTCTCGTCCATGACGGCGTGGGGATATTCGTAAACGGAGGAAGCCAGCTCTTCGCCGGTGGCGTTGTTGACGATCAGCGCACGGCCCGAAAGCGTGCCGTAGTCAACGCCGATGGAGTACTTTGCCATGACAGTTTCCTTTCTTTTTATGTTGATTTTCTGGGTTTATGTTCGTTGGGGGAGCAGTCGGAAGTCATCAGTCGGAAGTCGGAAGTCCGGTTTGGGAAAGGTAATCGTGTGTTCCGATGAAGACCGTTGATAAACACGTCCGATAAAGGTCGTTTCGTTTTGCGTCGGAGCGTTGCCCACGGCAGACTTCCGACTTCCGACTGACGACTTTCCACTCGATAGGCGTCAGCCCGGCTTCTCCGCCTTCGCGTACACCGTCTGGTAGACGTGGTAGATCACGTAGCCGGGGCGGGCGGCGGGGGGCTTTTTCAGGTTGCGGACCTTCGTATAGTCCACCTCCACGCTGCCGCGCTCGCGGACGGAGGAGAACCAGGCCGCCGTCTTCGCGGCGAACTCCATGTCCGCTTCCGGGGCCTCCGCGCCGTTGCACACGAGGATCACGTGGGAGCCGGGCGCCTTCTGGGCGTGGAACCACCAATCGTTTTTGGAAGCTTTTTTGAATGACAGATCGTCATTCTGCGTATTGTTCCGGCCCACCAGCACCGTGAAGCCGTTCGGGGACGTGAATTTCAGCGGCGGCAGGGGGGCGTTCTTCTTGTTCTTCGTGCCGGTTTTGCTTTTGAGCATCCCCGCGCCGGACAGTTCGAAACGGATCTCGGTCAGTTCCTTTTCCGTCTCGGCCCGGGAGAGCTCGTCCTCCACCGTCTCCAGATAGGCAAGGTCATCCATGCCCTTTTCGATCTGTTCGGTCAATATTTTCTGCGCCGTCTGCGCCTTGCGGTATTCTTTATAGTACCGCTGGGAGTTCTGCGAAGGCGTCAGCAGCGGGTCCGCGGGGATGCGGACGGTTTTGTAATCGTCGTAATAATCCTGCACCTCATAGAAGGGCGCGCCCTTTTGCAGCGCGTACAGGTTGGCGTTGATCAGCTCCGCCCACACGCGTTTCTGCTCCCGGTCCTCGCAGGCCAGCAGCTCTTCCCGCTGGAGATTGATCTTTTTGGCGGTGCGCTCTTTGAGGGACGCCACGGCCTTGAACAGGTCCTCCGCCTTGGATTTGGCCCGGCGCAGCTTTTCCCGCTCAAAGAAAAAACGGTCGAGGATCTCGGAAAGGGTCTGGGCGCTGTGGCGCAGGGCGTCGTTGGCGTAGAGGGTCAGCGGCAGGTAAGAGAAATCCAGATAAGCGCCGCTGCCGTCTGTCAGCCAGCAGGGTTGGGCTTTGCCCGCCTCCACCAGCGCTTTCAGCTCCGCGATTTCATGCAAAAGTCTGTCCTTCGCTCCGTCGGACAGGTCCGCCACGGGCTTGTCGCCCAGTGTGACCCGGTAGGCCAGTTCTCTGGCAATCAGGGGGGAAACGCCGCTGAGGGTGTTGAGAACGGCGGAAGACAGGGCCTTGTTTTCGTAGGAGAGGATCCGGTCGAGGATCGCTTCCGGGGCGGTCTCGCGGATATCGAGCTTATCCTGCGGGGGCGGCAGGCGGTAAGGGAGCTTGGGCAGCACCTCTCGGAAGGAGGATTTCGTCGCGTCCACCCGCTTGAGGGCGTCGATGATGACGCCGTTTTCATCCAGCAGGATGCAGTTGGAATACTGGGCCATGATCTCCACGACCAGCGTCCGTTTCACCCGGTCGCCGATCTCGTCGGTGGCGTCCATGTCGATAAAGACAACGCGGTCCAGCCCCGCCTGACGGATGTCACGGATCACCGCGCCGGTCAGCTGCTTACGCAGCAGCATGCACAGCATGGGCGGCTGGGCGGGATTTTCGGGGGAGGCGGAGGTAAAGTTGAACCGGGGCGCGTTGCCGCCCACGGAGATAAACAGCCGGCGGGCCTCCGAGCGGGTGCGCAGCCCCAGCACCAGCTCGTACTTGGTGGGCAGGTAGATCTTTTCGATCTTCGCCCCCACCGCGTAGTCCGCGACCTCGTTTTTTAAGAAATGCAGAAAAATGCCGTCTACGCCCATCTCAGATCACCGTTTGAATGGGGCAAGCGCGCTCCGAGGGGATAAATTCCACCGACGGGAACGCGGCTGACAGCTTTTTAAGCAGCACGTCCACGATGACGATCTCCGTCTCAAAGTGGCCCGCGGCGAAGAGGGAGACCCCCGCCGCCTTGGCGTCCAGAAAGTCGTGATAGGAGGCGTCGCCGGTAATGAGGGCGGAGCAGCCCGCCCGTTTGGCCTCGGCGAACTCGTCCGCTCCCGCGCCGGAACAGACGCCGATCTTGCCGATGGGCGTTCCCGCGTCCGTAAACCGGACGGCTGCGTGAAGGCGTTTTGCGATATGGGCCGCCAGCGCTTCGGCGGTAGCGATTCCGGGGACCGTCCCGGCG
>CADAMO010000089.1 GCA_902788995.1 Oscillospiraceae bacterium | reverse complement strand
GTTGTTTGTGCCAATAGCGGCACTGAGGATGATTCCCCCGCAGTGCGGGGGAAATGTCGCAACGCGACAAAGGGGGACGGCGCCGTCAGCGCGCGCTACCGCATGGGTCAACATCTCGACAAACTCCCCATTTACCGCGATCAGCTCCCGCCGTCACCCTCACCGCACAAAAAACAAAAGCGCCGTCCTGACCGACGGCGCGTTTGCTGTAAGGGGTATAAAGGAAGGTTTCAATAGTCTTTCACGTTACGGCTTCATTATACGGGGGCCGGCTTAATTCTAACTTAGAGGAAACGGTTTTTTTACAGCATTTTTTCCCTTTTTTCTTTCTTTTTCCCTTTCCGCCGCGAAAAACCGCCCCGGGCGGTTGCCGGCGTCGCTCCTTTTCCGAAAAAAAGATTGCAAAACGCCGGGGTTTGTAGTACCATGAGGTTGCGCGGCGCGAAGCGCCATGCGCCCACTTTTATCGCAAATGAGGCGTTTTTCATGTTCGCAAAGCTCATCGCCACCTTTACCCTGATCCTCTCCCTGCTGTGCCGGAATTTCGCCGTGCTGCCCGCAAGGCACGCGGAGGACGTTCGCCTGAAGGCCGTGCTGGTCTCCGATATCCATGCGGACGCAGATTTCACCCGGGACCGCACCGACGTCATGCGGCAGATCTTCGCCGCCATCGGCAGAACGCAGAACGATGCGGATACGCTGGTGATGTCCGGCGACCTGACCAACTCCGGCGATCTGCGGGAATATATCAACCTGATCAACTGCCTGAACGTCTACTGCCGCATCCGCGGCCGCATTCCGGAGATGGGCAACCACGACAGCTGGCACCACAGCGACGACCCGGATTACGCAAAAGCGGCGCGGTATTTCAAGGCCTTCTGCCGCTGGAACGGCGTGTGCACGGACAAGGTCTATTATAAAAAGACGGTGAACGGCGTGCCCTTCCTGATGCTCGGCGTGGAGGACTGCGATTTCAAGAACCCGTACCATTCCGACGAACAGCTGGACTGGTTCGAGGCGGAGCTGAACGCCGCCGTCGCCAAGGGCGGCCCCGTGTTCGTGATCTGCCACAAGCCGCCGGAGGATCTGGGCGACAGCGCCGGACGGATGCAGACGATCCTGCGGTCGGCCGCCGCCGACGCAGAAGCGCCGATCATTTACGTCAGCGGCCACTGGCACGAGATCGGCGAAAACACCTTCTCGCAGCCCTGCGACCGGCTGGTGCTGCTCAACCTCCCCTCCGTGCAGTACACGGCAGAGGGTGGCCTCGGCTTCATCGCCGAAGTGAGGGAGGGCGAAGTGACCCTCACGGGCATGAACTTTCTGACGGACGCGCCGCTGGAAGGATACGAATACCACATTACATATTAAGGAACCCGCACGATGAACGAATCGCTTCCCTGCATCATCATCCCCGGCATGGGGCACTCCAAAATGGAGCTGTTCGACGAGGCCGGGCGCAAACAGAAGACCGTCTGGCCCCTGCGGGTGGACGAAAAAGAGGCGGCCCGGCGCATCCGCGGCCCCTATTTCCGCACGGTGCTGACCCGAAAGGACAAGGGCTTTACCGATGCCATCCGCGCCTATTTCACCGACGTGCTCTCTCCCCTGACCACCCTGCCCGACGGGCGCATGCAGAACGATATCCGCCCCGTGACGCGGGAGTACCCCGTCAGCGAATACACCGAGGGGGAAAAGCGCTTCACCTACCGGGTGGCCCCGGTGCGGGAGCTGGCGAAGGCCATCGGCGAGGACCGCCTCTACCTCTTCGCCTACAACTTTTTCATCGACCTCTACGACAGCGCGGACGCGCTTGACGCGTTCATTCAGACCGTCAAGCGGCGCCACGGCGTGCGGCAGGTCAACCTGCTGCCCGTGAGCATGGGCGGGGCCCTGTTTACCGCGTATCTGGACGCCCACGGGACGCAGAACGACGCGGCAAACGTGATGTTCATTGAGGCGGCGCTGGACGGCAGCGTGCTGATGAGCGACCTGTTCCGGCTGAACGTGGACAAATACAACGGCTATTCCGTGCTGGAATTCGCCACCTCCCGCAAGGTTTCCGACGCCATGCGCAAACTGTTGAGCCTCGTCCCGTGGGAGGTGCGCTTCGGGGTGTTGTATAAATCCCTGGACGCGGCCTTTTCCACCGTCATCAACAACAGCCTCGCCATGTGGGAAACACTGCCCAAGGAGGACCTGCCCGCCCTGCGCGAAGCCCACCTGTCGGACGAGGCCCACGCCCCCTTCCGGCGGCAGCTGGACCGGTTTATGGCGGCGCAGTTCCGCATCCGGGAGATGCTGGGGCAGCGGCAGGAGGCCGGGACGAAATTCTACGCCACCTCCGGCTACGGTCTGCGGATCATGGCCCTTTCCGCCAACGACACGGTTTCCACCGATACGGTGCTGGCGGCCTACTCCTCATCGCTTGGCGCGCTGACCGCGCCGAGGGGCGAACAGCTGGACCCGGCCATCCTCACCCCCTACAGCCGCCTTTCCCCCGACGGCGCCATCGACGCCTCCACGGGCTATCTCAAGGATACCACCTGGTTTTTCAAGGGTCAGGTACACAACGACACCGCCTTTAACGGCAAGATCCAGCAGCTGGTGAGGCGGGTGTTCACCGACCCGGATTTCACCGACGTATTTTCCGACCCGGCCTTCCCGCAGTTTATGGAAAACGACCAATAACAGACAAAGGAGCGACCGTTTATGACTCTTCTGCAAAAGATCAGAACCCTGTTTCTCCTCCCCATTCTCCTGCTGACCATTCTGACCACGCCAAAGGCGGTGGATACCGACACGGCCCGGTTCCTGTCGCAGAAGGTCTTCGTCATGGACCAGGCGCTGGCCATGGGTCAGGGGATCACCACCGACGGCACGTATTTCTACACCTCCGGCGCGGCCACCGCGCTGCACGTGACGTATCTGGGCAAAATCGACGCCTCCACCATGACCATGACGGCAAAGCGCCTGAATCCCCTGCCGCAGGTCTGCAAAGAGCGGGGCAACGACCACATCGGCGGCATCAGCTATTACGGCGGCAGGCTCTACGCCTCCGTGGAGGGCGGCGACGTGCGCAAGGCCTGCATCGTGGTGTTTGATCCCGAGACGCTGACGGCCACCGGCGAGGTCTACGACCTGCCCAACGAGACATTCGACGACGGCATTCCGTGGCTGGCGGTGGACCCGGCAACGGGGTATCTCTACGCCTCCCAATGGAACCACGCAAAAACGGTGTACGTCTATGACGTGAACGACGGCATGGCGCCGGTGAAAGACCTGCCCCTGACGGGCGTGGGCGAGCTGGATCGCATTCAGGGCGGCGAATTCCGGGACGGGACGCTGTACCTGTCCCAGGACAGCAAGGACGAGGGCACGATGAAACGCCTGCTGGCCCTTGATACCGCCACCGGGGAAGTGACCGTGGTCGCCCGGCGGAACGTGGGCGGCACGAACATCGAGACCGAGGGCATGACCTTCCTGGAAAAGGACGGGAAGACCTCCCTCTGGATTTTGGATTACAACAAGGCCGTGGGGATCTTTTTGCGGGAGTACGACCTCACCCCCGCGCCGTGACCCCGCAGCCCCTCAACGCAAGCTTCCCGGACGCACCCGCCCGGGAAGCTTTTTTGGTGTGGGATTAAAGAAGCAAATTGGGGTTTGTCGCTCTGTTGAGCGACAAACAGTGTTGGTTTTCAACGTAATACAGGAACGCCCGAAGGGCTTCTTACGACTTACGACTTACGACTTGAGCTTTCAGCTCGGCAAATCCATATTGCTCCGTCTCGTTCCTTGCCGCGGCATTCCGTGGCGGGGCTCTTTTTTATCCGCGGGGCGCGGCGCCCAGCTCCCGGTAGGTCCTCCAAATCAGCAGCAGCGCGATCAGGAACGTGAGGAAATCGGAGACCGGCATGGAATACAGCACGCCGTCAAGGCCGAAGAACAGGGGCAGCAGCAGCGCCAGCCCCACGCCGAAGACCACCTCCCGGATCATAGACAGGGCCGTGGAGGCCGCCGCCTTGCCCATGGCCTGCAAAAAGATAAAGCAGGCCTTGTTGACGCAGGCGAAGACCATCATGCACAGATAAACGCGGAAGGCCCTCAGGGCAAACTCCGTGTAATAGACGCTCTCGTTGGCCGCGCCGAAAATGCCGATCAGCTGCCGGGGAAAGACCTCCACGATGAAGAGGGCCACCGCCCCCACGGCGGCTTCCGCCAGCAGCAGGCGGGTAAACAGCGATTTTACCCGCTGCCTTTCCCCCGCGCCCATGTTGAAGCCCACGATGGGGATACACCCCGCCGCCATGCCCACCACGATGGAGATGACGATCTGGAAGAACTTCATGACGATGCCCACCACCGCCATGGGGATCTGGGCGTACTGCGCCTGACCGAAGACCGGGTCCAGCGCGCCGTAACGGCGGATCATGTTGTTGATGGCCGCCATGGCCGCCACCAGCGAGATCTGCGACAGAAAAGAAGTCATGCCCAGCACCAGCGTTTTGCGGGCCGTCCGCCAATCCGGGCGAAAATCGCTTTTTCCGGGCTTCACCAGCTTCATGCGGGTCAGGTACCACACCGCCAGCGCCGCGGTGACCACCTGGCCCAGCACCGTCGCCACGGCGGCCCCCATCATGCCCCACCGGAAGACGAAGATGAAGACGGGGTCCAGCACCACGTTCAGCGCCGCCCCGGCCAGGGTGGAGGCCATGGCGAATTTCGGGCTGCCGTCCGCCCGGATCACCGGGTTCATGGCCTGCCCGAACATATAAAAGGGCACGCCCAGGGTGATATAGAAAAAGTATTCCTTGGCGCAGCGGAAGGTCTCTTCGTTGACGGTGCCGCCGAAGAGGGCGATGATGCCGTCGGCAAAGAGCAGATAGACCGCGCACAGCAGCGCCCCGCCCGCAAGGGTCATGACCACCGCGTTGCCCACGCTTTTTTTCGCCTTCTCCGGCGCGCCCGCGCCGAGGCTGAGACTGACGAAGGCGCAGCAGCCGTCGCCGATCATCACCGCCACGGCCAGCGCGATGACCGTCAGCGGGAATACCACCGTGTTGGCAGCGTTGCCGTAAGAGCCCAGATACGAGGCGTTGGCGATGAAGATCTGATCGACGATGTTATACAGCGCCCCCACCAGCAGCGAGATGATGCAGGGCACGGCATATTGCCGCATCAGCCGGCCAACGTTCGCCGTCGCAAGAAATGTGTCTGTCTGTTTTTCCATGGTTCCTCCTGAAAAAAGCAAAAAAAGAAAGCGTGCGGGAAAGCCGGATTTACGCTTTTCGCCACACACTTTTTTCTTGCCGATTCAATTTTCGCTGACTATTTTATGGGCAAAACCCGGATTTGTCAAGCGTTTTTTTCCTCACCGGACGTTTTTTTGCGATCCGCCGTTGCTTTTCCCGGGGCGGTATGCTATGATCGGAACGGGTGATATCAATGAATAAACAGCCGATGATGCTTCAAGAGCAGCCGGAGCTGGCCGCCGTGATTTCTGCCATGCTGGCCGGGGGCGGGCTGCGGATCTTCGGACGGGCCTTCCCGGCGTGGAACGTGCCCCTCTATCTGCTGAGCATGGCGCTGCTGGCGGTCTGCTGCGCGATGCTGACGCTGACCGCCGGGACCAACCGGCAAAGGCCCCACGCCCTGCGGGGCGCGGTGATCGCGGGCGGCGTTTTCCTGATCGTCTCCTTCGGCGCGGTGTTCCTCGTGAACAACGTGCTGCTGCGCGCGTCGCAGGCGGAAAAAGCGGCGGGGATCCTGGCCGCGGCCTTCGCGGCGGTCTTTCTGATCCTTTGCGGCGCGGCGATCTTCACCAAAAAGGGCAACGTCGGCGTCAAGGCCGTCTGCCTGCTCCTGTGCGGGGCGCTGCTGGCCTTCGGCGCAAAGGAACCGGTTGCGGCCCTGCTGCCGGTGCGCTACGAGCATCCCTTTACCGATAAAATCAGCGAAACGAAAGGAGCGGGAAACGTGTCCAACGAACGCAAGCTGCTGATCAACGCGGACGACTCCCACTGGTGGGGGTTCTGGAACCGCCTTGCCGAAAACGGGACCTTCGACGACGACAGCCTGAACGCCTATGTGACGCAGTATGCGGCTTCCGGCGTGACGGACGTGCTGTTCAACGTCTTCTGCCAGTCCTCCGACGTGCCCAGCGACGTGATGACCTTCCGGGGCGACTTATACGGGCAGACCGAACAGCACGGCAGCCCCGTGGACTATTCCAACTACCGCGGGCTGCACGAGTTCTATCGCGTCCAGCAAAAGGATATCTTCGCGGTGTGGTTCGACAAGTGCCGCGAGCTGGGGCTGCGCCCGTGGATCAGCCTGCGCATGAACGACTGCCACGACCCGGACGAAGCGGCCAGCCAGCTGCGGGGCGAGATCTTCTATACGGCGGAGGAAAACGGCTGGACCATCGGAGAGGCCTACGGCTATTACCGCCACTGCCTCAATTACGCCGTGCCGGAGATCCGTCGCCTGATGCTGGACTACACCCGCGAGCAGCTGCTGCGCTATGACGTGTTCGGGCTGGAGCTGGACTTTATGCGGGAGATCTACTGCTTTGACTATAAAAACGCCGATACCGACGAGATCGTCGGCGTCATGAACCAATATCTGCGCGATACCGCCGCCATTGTGAAGGAGGCGGAGGCAAAATGGGGGCACGACGTTCAGCTTTCCGTGCGGCTGATGCGCGACCTTGACCAGTGCCGCGTCTACGGCTTTGACCCGCTGACCTGGTGCGCGGAAGGGCTGGTGGACGCCATCTGCGTGACGCCCCGGTTTTCTTCCAACGACAGCGCCATGCCCATCGCGGACTGGAAGGCGCGCTGCAAGGGCGCGGAGATCTGGGCGGGGGTGGAAACGCTGGTGAACACCCAGGCCAAGGGCTGCTGCGCCGACGCCGCCACGGTGCGGGGCTACGGCGCGCAGTATCTCACCGCCGGGGCGGACGGCCTTTACCTGTTCAACTATATGTCCTCCGGCACGGTGGGCGACCGGGAGCGGGAGGTCTACGACACCTGCGGCAGCCTTGACGAGATCCTGAAGTACCCCCGCCGCCATATCGTCACCTGGCAGGATACCTGCCCCGCCGGGTGGGAGCCCTACCGGCCCCTTCCGCTGCGGATCAAGGCGGGCCAAACGGCGGCGCTGAAGGTGGAGACCGGCGTGATCCCAACAGGGGCGGCGGTGGAAATCTTCCTCGGCCTTGAGGGAGCGGCGGAAGCGGACTGCCCCCTGACGCTGACGGTCAACGGACGGCCCTGCGGCGCGCCCGCCCCCTGTGAGGTTTACGGCCGCGCCGAGGACGGCGGCGGAGACGTGGTCAACGGCTATTGCGAAGGCGAGCCCGCCGTTTTCCGCTTTGTCCTTACGGACGCCGCCGACCTGCCGAATCTGCTGACGCTGACCGTCGGGAACGAAGCGAACAAAGCCGTCACGGTCAGCTATGCGGAGATCAGGGTCAACCCGTAAGTGACAAATTGGAGTTTGTCGAGCTGACGCTCGCCAAACAGTCGTGAGTCGTAAGTCGTAAGTCGTAAGAAAAAGTTGTTTGTAAGAATGGAAATCCGTTGAATTTCAACGAAATTCAGGAACGACCGAAGGGCTACTTACGACTCACGACTTACGACTTACGACTTGAGCCAACGGCTCGCCAAATCCAGATTTCCCCATCCCGCATTTCTGTAAAAATCCGAAACGATACCCCGAAAGGAACCGAACGATGAAACCGAAAGCGATTTTTATGGGGAGGAAGGAGGCCATTGCCAACGCCTACAGCGAAGAGACGCAGGCGAAACTGGGGCAGTCGCTGGAGATCCTCCCCGATTTTTATACGCAGGACCTGCTGCGGGACGGCAAGGCCCACCCGGAGCTGCAAAACGTCGCCTACGCCTTTTCCACCTGGGGCATCACCGCCCTGACGGAGGCGGAGATCGCCTCGCTCCTGCCCTCTTTGAAGGCGGTCTTTTATGCGGCGGGCACCGTGCAGGCCTTCGCCCGGCCCTTTATGTCCCGGGGCGTGAAGATCTTTTCCGCCTGGGGCGCTAACGGCGTGCCGGTGGCGGAGGTGACCGTGGCGGAGATCATTCTCGCCAACAAGGGGATCTTTCAGACCATGCACAAGGGCGCATCTCCCGTCTGGTCGGAGCACGACGCGGCGGGCCCCCACCCGGGCAATTACGACGCCAACGTGGGCGTCATCGGCGCCGGCATGATCGGGACCATGGTCATCAGGCGGCTGAAGGACTACCGGCTGAACGTGAAGGTCTTCGACCCCTTCCTCACCGAAGAGCGCGCCGCGGCGCTGGGGGCGGAAAAGGTCAGTTATCTGCCGGAGCTGTTCGCCTCCTGCCACGTGATTTCCAACCACCTTGCCAACAATGAGCAGACGGTGGGCATGATCGACCGGCGCTGCTTTGACGTCATGGCGGATAACGCCGTCTTCATCAACACGGGGCGGGGCCAGCAGGTGGTGGAAGAGGACATGATCGCCGCCCTGCAGGAAAAGCCCACCCGCGCCGCGGTGCTGGACGTGACCTGGCCCGAACCGCCCCAACCGGGCAGCCCCCTCTACACCATGCCCAACGTAATCCTCACCCCCCACGCCGCCGGGTCCCTCGGCAACGAAGTGGCCCGCATGGGCGAATACATGGCGGACGAATACGCCGCCCTTGCCGCGGGCCTGCCCACGAAATATGAGGTGACGGAAGCAATGCTGGCCACCATGGCGTGAGGGAACAGAGGAAATTGGAGTTTGTCGCGCTCATGGCGCGACAGGTTTGAGGTGTTAGGTTTGAGGTTTGAGAATTGTGTTGTGGCAAGGATTTCCCTCACACCTCACACCTATCACCTCACACCTGATTTGTCGGGCATCAGCCCGACAAATCCCTGTTTATCAAAACCACAGGAGGTACTCTTCATGCTCACTCCCGGACTTGTCTCCGTCAGCTTTCGACCGCTGGCGGGGGAAGAGATCATCCGCCTTGCCAAAGAGGCGGGGCTTGCCGCCGTTGAATGGGGCGGGGACGTACACGTGCCGGCGGGCGATACCGCCCGGGCGAAGGAAATCCGCAAAGCAACCGAAGAAGCGGGGCTTACCGTCGCCGCCTACGGCTCTTACTATAAATTGGGGACCCACGACGACCCGGAAGAGGCCTTCCGGCAGGCGCTTTCCGGCGCCGTCGCCCTGGGGGCCCCGGTGGTGCGCATCTGGGCGGGGACGACCCCCAGCGCGGCGATCACGGAGGAAGAAAGGGCGGCGCTGACAGCGGAGGCAAGGCTGGCGGCGGACGCCGCCGCGGCCCACGGGCTCACCGTGGCGTTCGAGTGTCACCGCCACACCCTGACGGACGACTGGCGCTCTTCCCTGCGGCTGCTGAAGGAGATCGGCAAGGACAACGTGAAGATGTACTGGCAGCCCAACGAGGACCTGACCTTTGAACAGAACCTTCAGGCGCTGACCGCCCTGCTGCCGCAGGTGGTCAACCTCCACGTGTTCCACTGGCCCCGGCCGGACGTGCGGCTTCCCCTGCGGGAAGGGGCGGACCGGTGGAAGGAATACCTGCGCATCGCCGCCTCCGACGGGAAGGACCGCTGCTGCCTGCTGGAATTTATGCCCGACGACGACCCGGCGACCCTGCCGACCGAAGCCGCCCAGCTGCGCAAGCTGCTGCATGAGGCGCAGGAGGGCTGACGGACGCAATCAACACAGTATGAACACCGTCAAAAACAGGATCCCTGTTCCGTTTCCGGGCAGGGATCCTGTTCTTTTGGAAAGAGAGATTTGGCGAACGACAGCTCGCCAAACGCCAATTTGCCCCCAAAGGGCAAATCCACGTCGCGTGGAAACGGCGTCAGGCGGGCAGTTGTTTCTTCCGCAGGCCGGCGGCCTTGCGGCGGAGGAAGCGGACGGCGACGTAGACCGCCGTGCCCAGCAGCGTCTGGACGACGGCAGCAGAGGCCCACAGCAGGGCGTTGGTGCGCTGCCAGCCGAGGGGCTGGGTCAGCAGCCGTTCCAGCAGGTCGTAGATTCTGCCGCCGTAGAGGGTGTGGAGGATCAGGATATAGGCAGTGGCCTCGCCCACAACGCCGAAAAAAGTCACGGCCCACGAGGGCAGACGGCGGGTCAGCCAGCGGCACAGCAAAAACAGCAGCAGGAACCCGCCGCAGGCCCCGAGGATCGCCAGCCCGAAGTCCTCTCCGTAGTTCCGCACGGACAGCTCCAAAGAACCCTTCACGGTCATATACAGCCACAGGGGCGACAGCAGAAAATAACACCAGGGGTGCGCGTCCGCCCACTCCGTGACCCGGTAACGCCGCAGCAGCGCACCGGCGTGATAGAAAGCCACGCAGAACAGGGCCGCGTCCGCGCTCCAGGGCAGCCACCAGCCCGCCTTGCCCAGCCATACCCCGGCGGCGACGCAGCCGATCAGCGCCCCGCGCCTGATCCATGGCTGCGGGATCAGATCGATCAAATAATAAATCAGCTTGACGGCGAACAGCAGCAGGAAGAAATAGACCGGCCCCACGCTGGCCGCGCCGGAAAAGAGCTGATCCGCATAGCTGATCCCCAGCGCCAGACGGGGCCAGTCCGCAGGGGGATGGGCCGCCATGAACAGCAGGGCGAAGAGCAGATAATAGCGCAGACCCTTGACAAGGCCCCACAGACGGCTTTTGAGATTTTGCGCCGTGACAGGCCGGTGAAAGTAGCCGGACAGCAGGATAAACGCGGGCATGTGGACGCTGTAAAGCATGGCCCGGAAGGTCGGGTCCAGCGGCACGTGGCCCGCGATCATGGCGACGATCAGCCCCGCGCGCAGCAGATCCACCGTCCGGTCCCTTGGCCCCTCCGAGGGGGCTTTTTTCGCGCACAGCCGCCCGCCCAGCTTTCGCACGGCCAACAGCAGCGCCAGCAGCACGGCGATGACGCAAAAGCGCAGCGGCAGCACGGTCCGCTGGCGGAAGGGCAGCCCCAGCCGCGACAAAATCCCGGCGTAATACACGCCGAGGGTGTTCATCTCGAACAGGTGCAGACAGAGGATCTCAAGGGAATACTTCCCCGCCAGCGCGGCGACGGCTGCGGCAGGCTTCAGCAGCCGCACCCGGTCCAGCAGGAGCGAGACCTGCAGCACGAAATACCCGGCGACCAGCGCGATCACAGGGGTGACCGGCAGGTTGGCCGCGTGGGTGGTGACCATATAAAATTCCGACCCCAGCTTGGTGACGGCCCCCACCGCAAAGACCGCGCCGCCGAACAGCAGATGCGCGGGGCGGGGCTTTTCCATCCAGTCCGTCTGCCGCAGGTAATGGCCCGCCAGCACGAAGGGGCAGGCGTAAACGCCGGCCTGCACGCTGAAGGGCAGCCAGACGTATTGTGCCGAAAGGGTTGCCAGCGCCGCGCCGACGACGGCGATCCCCGCCGCCATCCGCCGGTCGGGGAAGCGGTGCAGCAAAAAAGCGGGCCAGCGTCAGAGCGAAGAACAGGGCGGGCAGAAACCAGACGGCCCCGATGCGGGGGAAGGAAGCGCCGCCGCACTCCGTGATGGTGCCGGAGGCGAAGAACACCGCCCGCAGGCTTTCCGCCAGATTCTGCGTGACGGCCACCACGGAACCCTGACGCTCCCGCAGGACCAGATTGACCAGATTCATCACCGACACGGCCGCGCCCGTCAGGAAATAGGGCGTCATCAGCCGGTTGAATTTGCCCCGCAGAAAGGCGGCGTCCACCGGTCCCGCCTTCAGGGTGTAGCCTGACAGCAGGAAAAAGACCGGCAGATGGTACATATAGACGAAGCCCAGCAGCGGGACCCCCTGATGCCCGAGGATGATCGACACGATGCCGATCCCCTTGGCAATATCAATCCACCGCAAACGCTGTTTGCCCTGCAAACGGCAGCCCTCCCTTGCCGCGTTCCGCCCGGAACGATCCGTTTTCTCTATTGTACCTTTCTTTCCCGCGATTGTCAAATGCTTCCCCGCATCGCCCGGGGAGAAGGTCTTTTTTTTTCGAAAAAACGCCCCGCGCCCTTGCGCAACGCCGCGCGATCCGCTATACTGAAACGGGCGGAACCGCCCGAAAACGAACGGAGAAGAAAGAATATGAAAAAAATTACCTTCGGGACGCCGGAGCCGCTGGTTCCCTCCCGCTTCTGTCAGGATTTCCATTATGAAGAAACGGAGGTCGCCTTTGACGTTTCCGCCGTCTCCTTCCGCCGGGTGCGGGGCGGCGTGCTGCTGGAATACAAGGCCCCGGCGGACGCCCGCTTTTACGGCTGCGGCCTGCACTTCTGGGAATTTGACCACGCCGGCCGCAAGCTGACCCTGCGCTGCAACGCGGACCCGGCCACCCCCAATGGCGACACCCACGCGCCGGTGCCGTTTTTTGTCACCAACAAGGGCTACGGCGTTTACATCGACACCGCCCGTTACGCGGAGCTGTATTTCGGCGCGCAGAAGCCCGGCGACAGCTTTGCCCCGGACGAGAATGATACGGTGAAGCTCTCCACCGACGAGCTCTACGCCGCCCGCATGGCGGACGACAACACCTTTGTCAATATTTTCATCCCTAATTGCGGGGGCGTTGACATCTACATCATTGAGGGCGACACCGTCACGGATATCGTCGCCCAATATAACCGCATGGCCGGCGGCGGGCCCGAGGTGCCGGAATGGGCGCTGGGGGTATTGTACCGCTGCAACGGGCGGTATTCCGACAAACAGATTTTAGACGTGGCGACCTATATGCGGGATAACGAACTGCCCTGCGATATCATCGGCATTGAGCCGGGCTGGCAGACCCACGCCTACGCCTGCACCTACGTGTGGAACCCGGAGAAATTCCCCGATCCTGTCGGGTTTGTCGGCAAGTTAAAGGAGATGGGCTTTCACGTGAACCTGTGGGAGCACGCCTACGTCTACCCTACCTGCCCCATCTATGACGACTTAAAGCCCTTCAGCGGCGACTATACCACCTTCCGGGGGCTGGTGCCGGACTTTGCCCTGCCGGAGGCCCGCCGGATTTTCGCGGATTTCCAGAAAAACCTGACCGCCATCGGCGTGGACGGCTTCAAGGCGGACGAGTGCGACGGCAGCGACAACACCGGCGGCTGGTCCTTCCCGAACCACGCGCAATTCCCCAGCGGCCTTGACGGCGAGCAGTACCATAACCTGCTGGGCGTCCTCTACGCCAGAACCATGTGGCAGGCACTGGACAACCGCCCCACCCTGTCGGAGATCCGCGCCATGGGGGCGCTGGCGGCCCCCTACCCCTTCGTGCTGTACTCGGACCTTTACGACCTGAGGGGCTTTGTGCGGGCGCTGGTCAACAGCGGCTTTTCCGGTTTGCTTTGGGCGCCGGAGCTGCGGGGCGTGGGCAGCAAAAAAGAGCTGCTGCGCCGTTTGCAGACGGTGGTGTTTTCCACCCAGTGCCTGATCAACGCCTGGAACTGCCCGCAGATCCCTTGGCTGGCTTACGACTGCGTGGAGGAGGTGCGGGAATTGCTGGAGGAGCGCCACCGGATGATCCCCCGGCTGAAAGCGGCCTTTGACAAGTATCACCAAACGGGGATCCCGCCCGTGCGGGCGCTGGTGATGGACTACACCCATGATCCCAACACCTACACGATCGACGACGAATACCTGCTGGGCGACGACCTGCTGGTGGCCCCCATCATCAGTTTCACCGAAGATACCCGTGAGGTCTATCTCCCCGAAGGCGATTGGACCGACTACTGGACCGGCGAACCCGTCCCAAGCGGCCGGTTTACCGTGGAGACGGAGAGGATACCGGTTTATGTGAAAAAACAGGAATGTGTCGCGCCGTTGGCTCAAGTCGTAAGTCGTAAGTCGTGAGTCGTGAGCAGCCCTTCGGGCGTTCCTGTATTACGTTGAAAATCAACGGATTCCCATTCTTACAAAACAACTTTTTCTTACGACTTACGCCTCACGACTTACGACTGTTTAGCGAGCAAACAGCTCGCTAAACTTCAATTTGAAAGGACAACACAATGAAACAGCTCTATCTCATCGCCAAGAACCACATGGACCCGTCGTGGCTGCGGTGCTTTACCGACCACTACCGGGAGGAGGGCACCGGAAAGGTGGTGCGCCCCTACTCCGATTTAGAGGAACTGCAGATCCTCGAATATATGGATTTCGCCGAACGGTACGGGGTGAAATACCAGATCGAGCAATCCTGCGTGGTGAAAAAATTTTTAGAGCGCAACCCCGACCAGAAGGAGCGGTTCGCTTCGCTGGTGGAAAAAGGCCTGCTGGAGTTGGCGGGCGGGGGCGAGGCCGTCATCGACTACAACCTGACGGGCGGCGAAAGCTGGGCGCGCAACCACCTTTACAGCCGGACCTATTATGAGCGGGAATTTCACCATGCGCCCCGGTATGCCATCACGCCGGATATCTTCGGCCTGCCCGCCCAATTGCCCCAGTTTTTCCGGTCCCTGGGCTATGACGCGGATATCCTCTACGACCGGGTTTTCAAAGACAACAAGCCCTTCTGGCGGGGGCTGGACGGCACCCTGATCGTGCTGGACGACCGCTGGCTGAA
>CADAMO010000088.1 GCA_902788995.1 Oscillospiraceae bacterium | reverse complement strand
TTTGCATATTCAAATTATACACCAAAACCCGAGGTTTTCATAGCCCCGGGTTTTGTGTTTTTTTATCGCTTGAGGCTGCCTCTCGTGAGACAGCCCCTTATCTTTGATCGAAAACGATCAAATATGAATGGTGAAAATCAGCCTTCAGCAGGTGCAGCGTCATCAGCAGCTGCAGCATCGTCGCCGCCGATCTTGAAACCGAGCTTCTCAGCCAGTTTTACAAACGCGTCAAACAGGGACTGAAGGAAAAGAACCAGTGCCGTAAAATCAAAACTTGACATTTATCTTACACCTCTCTTGCAAAAAATCAAATGAAAGAATTATCAACCTTCGGGGGTTGTGTCTTCGGTATTGTCACCGTCGACCAAACCGCCAAAGAGACCGCTGAGATCAAACGTGCCGCTTTCGCCGGTCAGGAACGTGCTGAGAGCGGAAAACAAATCAACCAAAAACTGAAAGAAAGCCTTGATTGCGTCCATGAATTATACTCCTTTTCTGATAATTATATACGATGAAGCTGTTCTTCAATGTATACGATAAAATTACGCGTCGGTACCCGAAGTCTTGGACTCGTTGGAGAACAGATTGATGCCGATCTCCTTGAAGAAATTCTGAATGATTTCAAAGAAATCCTTGATCAGCTTGATCCAATCGTCTGTGGACCAGGAAAAATCGATTTTCATGTTTTACACCTCACTGTAAAATGAATCTTGTATGCGGCACAGCAAAATTACGGAGCATCAGATGCGTCAGGCTGCGTCTGGTTGGGATAGACATAGCCGTCGCTGCCGTCCTCTTCAGGAAGAACGAGGATGCCGAGCCATTCCATAACCTTCTTAAAGGCGTCGAGAAGCTTTTTTACGACTCCGAGGATATCGTCGATGGAGAAGTTGAGAACGGGATCGTTCATGTGCTGCACCTCACTTTCAAATACAGGTATTTTTTCATTATTATAGTATCACAACGAAAGAATCAGAACAATAGGCAAATCAAACAAAAGTGTTGAAAAATAATAAAATTTACATTACGTACACAATTATTCAATATTTAAATCTTTTTTTATGGGCAAATTTGCTAAAAACAGACCTTCCGCCATGGACCGGGCGGCGCAGTGAGTGCCGCAGCCAACGCAATGATCCGGAGAAAAAATACCGCGGGATTTTGCCGGAGACGTTTTGTGCCGGGCGTTTAAGATGTCGGTTCGAAAGGGCGAATCCAATTAAATCGTCAGAATGCACAAAAAGGAGAAAAATTTTATCCACCTCTGTTTAACAAAATAGTCAAAAACAGACTTGAAAATATGACTGAGATTTGATAAAATAATAAAAAGAGGTGACGTTATGCATAAAAAAGGCAATGATTCCGGCGAGCTGCCGATCTATCTTTTCAAACAGGGGCGCAACGCCCGCGCCTATGAATACTTCGGTGCACACCCCACGGAGGACGGCGCCGTGTTCCGTGTCTGGGCGCCTGCTGCCAAAGCCGTGTGCGTGGCAGGGGAGTTCAACGGCTGGAATGAAGAGGCCGCCCCCATGCAGCAGGTCGCGGACGGCGTCTGGGAGCTTTCCCTTCCCGGCGTGAAACAGTATGACGCCTATAAATACGCCGTCACCGGGGCGGACGGCGTGCGCCGCATGAAGGCGGATCCCTACGCCTTCCATTCGGAGACCCGTCCGGCCAACGCCTCCAAATTCTTTGATATGGACGGCTATGAGTGGCACGACGACAAATACCTGAAAAAGCTCTACGCCCGGGACGTCTATTCCTCTCCGGTGAACATCTACGAGATGCACGCGGGCTCCTGGAAGCTCTATGAGGACGGCTCCCCCTACTCCTACCGGGCGCTGGCGGACGAGCTGGTGCCGTATCTGACGGAGATGGGCTACACCCACGTGGAGTTCATGCCGCTGATGGAATATCCCTTCGACGGCTCCTGGGGCTATCAGGTGACAGGCTATTTCGCCGTCACCTCCCGCTACGGCACGCCCCACGATTTCATGTACCTGGTGGACCGGCTCCATCAGGCGGGCATCGGCGTCATCATGGACTGGGTCCCCGCCCACTTCCCCAAGGACGCCCACGGCCTGTATGAATTTGACGGCACCTATTGCTATGAGTATAAGGACGCCCTGAAGCGGGAGCATGAGGGCTGGGGCACCCGGGTCTTTGACTACGGCAAAAACGAGGTGGTCTCCTTCCTCGTGTCCAGCGCCGAGTTCTTCTTCGACAAGTACCACGTGGACGGCCTGCGGGTGGACGCGGTGGCCTCCATGCTGTATCTGGATTACGGACGGGATAACGGCAAATGGCGGCCCAACATTTACGGCGGCCGTGAAAACCTTGAGGCGGTGGCCTTTTTGCGCTATCTGAATGAATCCGTCTTCCGGGATTATCCCCACGCCATGATGATCGCCGAGGAGAGCACCGCCTGGCCCATGGTCAGCAAGCCTGCCTCTGACGGGGGACTCGGGTTCAACTTCAAATGGAACATGGGCTGGATGAACGATATCCTGCGCTACTGCGAGCTGGACGGCCTCTCCCGCAAATACAACCACGACCTGATCACCTTCTCCCTGTTCTACGCCTTCTCCGAGAACTTTATCCTGCCCATCTCCCACGACGAGGTGGTCCACGGCAAGAAGTCATTGCTTGACAAGATGCCCGGCACCTATGAAGAGAAGTTTGCCGGCATGAAAGCGTTTTTGGGCTTCATGTACGCCCACCCCGGCAAAAAGCTGCTGTTCATGGGGCAGGAGTTCGGCCAGTTCATCGAGTGGAACGAGAAGATCCAGCTGGATTGGTTCCTGCTGGACTACGACGCCCACCGGGGCCTGCGGGATTACGCCGCGAAGCTGAACAAGGTCTATAAGGACAACGCGCCGCTGTGGCAGATCGACTACTCCTGGGAGGGGTTCAACTGGCTGGTCAGCGACGACAACTCCAACTCCGTGGTGGCCTTTGAGCGCCACGATTATGACGGCGGCACCATCATCGCCGTGTGCAACTTCACCCCCGTCACCCGTGAGAACTACCGCATCGGCGTGGAACAGCGCGGCTCCCTTTCCGTTCTGCTCAACTCCGACGACGCGGCCTACGGCGGCAGCGGCCGGTGCGAAAACAAGCGGATCTATACCAAAAAGATCCCCATGCACGGCAAGGACCACTCCTTTGAGATCACGCTGCCGGGGCTTTCCTGCGTCTATCTGAAATACAGCAAATATAAAACCAAATGAACAGAATCTTTTAGTGAAAGGATGTAACGTATGGCAAAAACAGAATGTATCGCCATGCTGCTGGCCGGCGGGCAGGGCAGCAGGCTCGGAATCCTCACGAAAAACATCGCGAAACCCGCCGTTCCCTATGGCGGCAAATACCGCATCATCGACTTCCCCCTTTCCAACTGCGTCAACTCCGGCATTTATACCGTGGGCGTGCTGACCCAGTACCAGCCGCTGGAGCTGAACGACTACATCGGCAACGGCCAGCCCTGGGACCTGGACCGCAACGAGGGCGGCGTGCATATCCTCTCCCCCTATCAGCAGATCAGGGGCACGGAGTGGTACAAGGGCACGGCCAACGCCATCTATCAGAACATCAACTTTATCGACCGCTATGACCCCGAATACGTGGCGGTGCTCTCCGGCGACCACATCTACAAGATGGACTACGGCAGGATGCTGCAGTTCCACAAGGAGAAGGACGCGGCCTGCACCATCGCCATGCTGGAGGTGCCGTGGGAGGAGGCCTCCCGCTTCGGTTTGATGTTCGTCAACGACGATGGCGCCATCACCGCCTTTGAGGAGAAGCCCAAGAACCCCAAGAGCAACAAGGCCTCCATGGGCGTTTACATGTTCACCTGGAAGAAGCTGCGGGAGTACCTGATCGCGGATGAGAACGATCCTGCCTCCTCCAACGACTTCGGCAAGAACGTGATCCCCGCCATGCACGAGGCAGGGGAGCGGCTGTTTGCCTATCGGTTTGACGGCTACTGGAAGGACGTGGGCACCATCGACAGCCTGTGGGAGGCCAACCTCGACCTGCTCAATCCCAAGGCAAACATCGACCTGAGCGATTCTTCCTGGCGCATCTACTGCAAGAACCAGTCCACGGCGCCCCACTTCATGGCGGATACCGCCAAGGTGGAAAATTCCATGGTCTCCGCCGGCTGCGTCATCGGCGGCAAGGTGGATTATTCCGTGCTGTTCTCGGACGTGACCGTGGAAGAGGGCGCGGAGGTGGATTACTCCATCGTCATGCCCGGCGCGGTCATCAAGTCCGGCGCCAAGGTGCGCTACGCCATGATCGCCGAAAACGCCGTCATTGAAAGCGGCGCGGAAGTGGGCGAAGACCCCGAAAAGTGCGACGACCTCAGCAACTGGGGCGTCACCGTCATCGGCAGCGAAGTCACCGTCGGCAAAGACGCGAAGGTGTCCGCCAAGCTGATGATCGACGAAGACGTCAAGGAGGGTGAAGTAAAATGAGAGGAAACAACGTACTGGGCATCATCTTTGCCAACGCGGACGACAGCTGCATTCCGGAGCTGACCGGCATCCGCTCCATGGCGTCCGTGCCCTTCGGCGGCGGTTACCGCCTGATCGACTTCACGCTGTCCAACATGGTCAGCGCCGGCATCGGCAAGGTGGGCGTCGTCACCAACAACAACTATCAGTCCCTGATGGACCATATCAGCGGCGGCAAGCCCTGGGATCTGTCCCGCAAGGCCTCCGGCCTTTACCTGCTGCCCCCCTTCACCTCCGAAGCGGCGGAGAACTACCATCTGAGCCGTCTCGGCGCGCTGAAGAATATCACCCAGTTCCTGGCCCGCTCCGATGAGGAGTACGTGCTGCTGTCCGACTGTACCTACGTTGCCAATCTGGATCTGGGCGAGCTGTTCAACTATCACGAGAAGAACGGCTTTGATATGACCATGCTCTATAAGCACGGCGTCGCCCCCAGGCTGGCGGTGCAGCCCGTGCTGGAATGCATCGAAAACGGCCGCATCACGAAGCTCTCGCTGGCCGATTACAGCGGCGGCGAGGTGGATTACGCCGTCAAGGCGGTGCTGATGAAGAAATCCCTGCTGGAGCGGCTCATCAACGAATCCGCCGCAAAGGGCAGGAACTCCTTTGAGCAGGCCTTCTTCCTCAATAACGTGGACCGCCTGAAGCTGGGCGCCTACAAGGTGGAGAGCTTCTGCCCGGTGATCGACTCGCTGGAAAGCTACTTCGAGGCGAACTTCGCCCTGCTGGAACCGGCCAACTACAAGGCCCTGTTCGGCGGCGCGCACCCGGTCTACACCAAGGTCTACGACGACATGCCCGCCGTCTACGGGCTGGAAAGCGACGCGAAGAACTCCCTTGTGGCCGACGGCTGCATCATCGAGGGCGAGGTGGAGAACAGCATCCTGTTCCGCGACTGCCGCGTGGAAAAAGGCGCGGTGGTGAAGAATTCCATCGTCATGTCCGGCGGCTTCATCGGCCAGAACGCCATGCTGAATTACTGCGTGCTGGATAAGCACGTGACGGTGCGGGGCGGCAAGACGCTGTCCGGCGCGGATTCCTTCCCGGTGTACATCGGCCGGAACATCCAGATCTGATCGGAGGGAACGAGATGAAAGTATTATACGCGGTCAGCGAGGCCAAGCCCTTCATCGCCAGCGGCGGCCTGGCCGACGTGGCGGGCAGCCTTCCCGCGGCGCTGCGCCAGCGGCTCATCGGCGCGCGGGTGGTCATGCCCCTCTACGAGGGCATCCCCCAGAAGTTCAAGGACGAGATGAAGTTCATCACCCACATCACTATCCCGGTGGCGTGGCGGCGGCAGTACTGCGGCATCTTCGAGGCCAAGTACAACGGCGTGATCTACTACTTCCTTGACAACCAGTATTACTTCAAGCGACAGGGCATCTACGGCCACTACGACGACGCGGAGCGCTTCGCCTTCTTCTCCCGCGCCGTGCTGGAGATCATCCCCTATATCGACTTCAAGCCGGATATCATCAACTGCAACGACTGGCAGACGGCGCTGGTGCCGGTATATTACTCCAAGTATTACGCGAACGCCCCCGGTTTTGAAAATATCAAGACCGTGTTCACCATCCACAACATCCAGTATCAGGGCAAGTACGGCATGGAGCTGCTCAACGACGTGGTGGGCATCGGCGACGACGGCGCGCATCTGCTGGAGTACGACGGCTGCGTCAACTTCATGAAGGGCGCCATAGAGTGCGCCAACGCCGTCACCACCGTCAGCCCCTCCTACGCCAACGAGATCCTCGACCCCTACTTCTCCCACGGGCTGGATCCCATCCTGCGGGACCGCAGCTGGAAGCTCCACGGCATCCTCAACGGCATCGACACCAAGTCCAACGACCCCGCCGCCGATCCGGCGCTGCCGGTCAACTTCTCGGCGGATGATATCGCGGGCAAGGCGGACTGCAAGGCGGCCCTTCAGAAGGAGATGGGCCTGCCGGAGCGTCCCGACGTGCCTTTGATCGGCATGGTCAGCCGCCTCGTGTCCCATAAGGGCTTTGATCTGGTGCAGCGGGTACTGGATGAGTTGTTGGATACCGCCGACGTGCAGGTGGTGGTGCTGGGCAGCGGCGAGTGGCAGTATGAGACCTTCTTCAATGAGTGCGCCGCCCGCCATCCGGACAAGCTGGCGGTCAAGCTGGGCTTCGTTCCGGCGCTGGCCTCCCGCATCTACGGCGGCAGCGACATCTTCCTGATGCCCTCCCAGAGCGAGCCCTGCGGCTTGTCCCAGATGTTCGCCCTGCGCTACGGCTCCGTGCCCATCGTGCGGGCCACCGGCGGCCTGCGGGATTCCGTGACGGATTCGGGCCTGGGCGAAGGTAACGGCTTCGTGTTTGAAAATTATAACGCCCACGAAATGCTCCACGCCATCCGCCGCGCCATCGAGGGCTATGCGGACCATGAGGGCTGGGCGATCCTCCGGGACCGCGCCATGCGCTGCGATTACAGCTGGGGCCGCTCGGCGAATGAGTATATCAAGCTGTATAAGGAGCTTTTGAAAAACTGACGTTTTTCAGTCGGAAGTTATCAGTCGGAAGTCGGAAGTCGCGTAGCACGCAGCCTCAGCTGCGTTCAAAAACGGGCATGATGTTGTTTTGCGTTCGAATTGACGGAGCTGAGGCTCCGTGCTACGGAAAAACGCCGCACATCAGGACTTCCGACTTCCCACTCCCGACTTCCCACTAAAAGAAAGAAGGAGACCACCATGGCTGAATTTCTTCTCTCCGCCTTCGCCGATGAAGCGGGCGGGGGCATCCTGGATCAGATCGACGCGCTGAAGGCCAACGGTCTGACGCATATCGAGCCCAGAGGACTGGACGAGGGCAACATCTCCAACTTCACTGCCGACCAGGCGAAGGCGCTGAAAAAGGTGCTGGACGACAATGGCATCGGCGTGTCCTCCATCGGGTCCCACTTCGGCAAGATCAACATCAAGGACGATTTCACCGCCCACTTTGAATCCTTCAAGCAGTGCGTGGAAAACGCCAACATCCTCGGCACGCCCAACATCCGCATGTTCAGCTTCTACATCGACGCGGATGAAAACCCTGCCGACTACCGGGACGAGGTCTTCGCCCGGCTGGAGAAGATGTGCGACTACGCCCGCGAAAACGGCGTGTGGTGCTGCCATGAGAACGAGAAGGGCATCTACGGCGATATCGACGACCGCTGCCTTGACATCCTCACCACGCTGAACGGCAAGATCAAGGGCATTTTTGACCCGGCCAACTTCATCCAGTGCAAGGTGGAGATCCTGCCCGCTTACGAAAAGCTGAAGGACTACATCGAATACATGCACGTGAAGGACTGCCGCATGGCGGACGGCTTCGTGGTGCCCTGCGGCAAGGGCGACGGCCATCTGGAAGAGCTGCTGCGCAGATTCAGCAAAAAAGAGGGCAAGCGCTTTCTGACGCTGGAGCCCCACCTGAAGGTCTTTGACGGCCTGAAGGATCTGGAGCTGACCGGCGGGGCGGAATCGGTGAAGGAGGAGTTTGAATACCCCACCAACCGGGACGCCTTCAACGCCGCCTGCGACGCCTTCCATGAGGTGCTTGCGAAAGCGCTTTCGTAAACGTTTCGCCCGTCGGCCGGGAGGTCCCTCCCGGCCGACGTTGACAAATCCAGGTGTGAGGTTTTAGGTGTGAGGTGTGAGAAGAAATCCTTTTGCCACAAGGACCTCTAAATTCTCAAACCTCAAACCTATCACCTCAAACCTGTCGCGCCAACGGCGCGACAAACTCCCAATTTCCCGGGGAAGGGAGGAACAGACATGAAAATACTGTACGCGGAAGACGAGCCCGCCATGTCCGAGGCGGTCACCGACGTGTTGACCTATCACAAATACAACGTGGACGCCGTCGCGGACGGGGAGGAGGCGCTGGCCTATGCCGAGGCGGAGGACTACGACGCCATCATTCTGGACGTGATGATGCCCAAGCTCTCCGGTACGGAGGTGCTGAAAACGCTGCGGGACCGGGGCTGCAAAACGCCGGTGATGCTGCTGACGGCAAAGGCGGAGATCGAGGACCGCATCGAGGGGTTGGATCTCGGCGCGGACGACTACCTGACCAAGCCCTTCGCCATGGGCGAGCTGCTGGCACGGGTGCGTGCCATGCTGCGCCGGCGGGAGGACTTTACGCCGGATATCCTGACCTGCGGCAACCTGTCGCTGAACATGCAGAACTACGAGCTCAGCTCCGACGCTGGTTCCTTCGTCCTCTCCAAAATCGAATATCAGATGATGGAGCTGCTGATGGCCAATCAGGGGCGCTATTTCTCCACCGAGGATATCCTCGTCAAGGTCTGGGGCTATGACACCGAGGCGGACGTGGGCATCGTGTGGGTCTATATCTCCTATCTGCGCAAAAAGCTGGCCTCGCTGAAGGCCAACGTGGAATTGAAGGCCAAGCGCAACATCGGCTATACGCTGGAGGCAACGGAATGATCCAGACGCTCCAGCGGCGGTTCATTCTCACCGCCATGATCGCCATTTCTGTCTTCGTGCTGGTGCTGTTGGGCGTTACCAACGGCATGAACGCGCTGTCGACCTATCGTCAGAATATGGAGATCCTGGAGGAGCTCTGCGCCGCGGCGGCAGAGGGGGATCCCTCCGCCCAGCCGCCGGAGGCCACCCCCGCCGACGCGGAGGAGGAGAGCGGCCAACGGAAGTTCAACTGGTTCGGCGTGGACCTGACGGATAACTACAAAAACGCCGCGGCCTACTTTATCGCGACGGTGGACGACAAAGGCGTTATCTTGTCCGTGGACGCGGTGCGCATCACCGGCGACGCGGGAAGTTCGCTCCGCCCGTTGGTGCAGGGCGTGCTGGACAGGGGAGAGGAAAGCGGCCTGACGGGCGTTTACCGTTTCAAAAGCACGGCGCTGCCCGGCGGGGGCAGGGCCTACGTCTTCCACGATATCTCCTATCAGCGTTACGCGGTGGTCCGCGTGGCCTATACGTCGCTGCTGGTGGGGATTTTGTGCATTGAAATCATGTACTTCTTTGTGCGGGTGCTTGCCCGCAGGGCGATCCTGCCCATCGCACAGAACATGGAGCGGCAGAAGCAGTTCATCACCGACGCCGGTCATGAGCTGAAGACCCCGGTGGCGATCATTATGGCGAATACGGAGGCCATGGAGCTGTGCACGGGCGAGACGAAGTGGAGCCGCAACATCCGGGAGCAGGCCCAGCGGCTCAGCGGCCTGACGCAGAACCTGCTGACGCTGGCAAAGATCGACGAAAATACCTTCCGGGAGACGGTGGAGACGGTCTCGCTGACGGATACCGTCAACAACGTGACGGCCATGTTTATCGAGCCCGCCGCGCTGAAGCACATTATGATCGAAAGCGACGTGGCGGAAAACGTCTCGCTCACCGCCAACCCCGATATGATGACCCGGCTGATCTCCACCCTGCTGGATAACGCGGTGAAATACGCCTCGACCGACAGCACCGTTTTCATCACGCTGCAGCCGGAGGAGGACGGCGCGTTGTTCGTCATCAAAAACCGCTGCGACGAGCTGCCCCAGTGCGAGCCGGAAAAGCTGTTCGACCGGTTTTATCGGGCGGACGCTGCCCGCACACAGAAAAAAGGCGGCTACGGTATCGGCCTATCCGCCGCGCAGGCCATCGTGGAGCTGCACAAGGGCGCCATCTCCGTGAAATACGAGCCGGAAAACGTCATCGCGTTCACGGTCAGGCTGTAAGGCCGCCGGGCAGGCGCCGCAAAAGCTGCGCAATCTTCGCAAAAAAATCTTGCATTTTTACCACAGGCGGTATATAATAACCTCATTACAAATGCATACGCCGGAATGATGGAATTGGCAGACGTGCTGGACTCAAAATCCGTTTGCCCCTCTCCCGTGCCGATGCCCGAAACCCCTTATTTTACAAGGGTTTTCGAAATTTCAAAAACCCGATTTTCGGGCTATGTCCTCCAAAATGTCCTCCGATTTCCGAGAAACGAGCCGGGACGCCTCAAACAACAATTGAATATGCCGGTGTGATGGAATTGGCAGACGTGCTGGACTCAAAATCCAGTCCTGGCGACAGGGTGCGGGTTCGACCCCCGCCACCGGCACCATCCGAACAGCCGAAACCCCTTATTTTTCAAGGGGTTTCGCTGTTTTTTACCCCTGTCGTTTTACCCCTTCGGTTTTTGCCGATTTCGCACGAAAACGCCCTCGGAGGACATACTTCGGAATTTTTGAGCGCCCGAAAAGCCTTTGCTGACGCGCTTTCCGGCGGTTTCGGAGGACATTTGCGAGGACATCAGAATCCGTTTGTTTACTCCAACAAGCCCAAAATCGCGTTCGCGGATTCCACTTTTGACGAATAATCCAGATGGGTGTATATATTGGACGTGGTGGAAATATCGCTGTGTCCGAGCCATTCCTGGATATCCTTCAG
>CADAMO010000087.1 GCA_902788995.1 Oscillospiraceae bacterium | reverse complement strand
GAAGCACCGTCCGGGCGATTTTACGTGTATAGAGAGGATGAATGAAATCGGTAAATTGGTAGTTTGTCGCGCTCATGGCGCGACAGGTTTGAGGTGTCAGGTTTGAGGTTTGAGATCTTTCAAACTAACGTTTTTCCTTATCGGAAACAGGCTTCTTCTCACACCTAACACCTATCACCTCACACCTGCGACGCAAAGCGTCGCCTCGACAAATCCCTATTTCGGCTCGATCCACCCCGCCGGGGCGGTCGGCAGCGTCAGCTTGCCGGGGTCCCCTCCGTGCCGCAAAAACGTCTCCCAGATATACGCTTTATAGTCCTCCGTATAGGTATATTTCCACAGCCGCTCGATCTTGGCGAAATCCTCCACCGTCTCGTCCGGCAGGGCCGTGACTTTTTCACGGCGGTAGGGGAGCGGCACGCAGACCGTGCCGTCGCCGGTGATGAAATACTGCGACGCCAGCCGGATCGCCGTCCGGTTGGCCTCATGCCGGGGCAGGTCCCCTTCGAACATGATCCGCGTCACGGGGAAAATCACCGTATCCGCCCGCAGCAGCTCATAGCACAGGGCGGAAAGCCCCGTGTGGCCGTGGTGGGCGATCTGGGCCACGTCGCAGCGAAGCCGCTCCCCCCAGCGCCGTTCCAGCATACGGCTGGCCCTGACCGACGCGTCTCCGGGAATGAACACCCTTGACCCTTCCGCCGTAACCATCACTACGGCGGAGGAATCGTTGTAGTCGTCGATCTCCTCCGGGTAGATATCCTCAAAGGTGGAAAGCACGTCAAAGGCGAGGTTGCGCACGTAAAAGCGCATGCCCGTATGCAGCTTATATACCGGGGCGGGGTAGTCCTCCAGCGCGGCGAACAGCTTTTCCGCCGTCTCCTGCTCCTCGTGGTTGCCGTCCCATACCGCGTAGTCGGCGGGCAGCAGGTTCTGATAGAACCCCTCGATCACCACGTCCCGGGTGTTGTATTTCAGAAAGTCCATCAGCTTGCAGACGTGGTCGGTGTGGGCGTGGGTGATCAGCCACCCGCAGACCGTCACCTTTTTATCCTCCGGCGTCCGCTCCCGCATGAACTTGTAAAGTCTGTCGTTGTCGTTCATCTGGAAATAATGGCCGCTGTCCACCACGAAAAAGCTGTCGTCGGGGCACTGGAACAGCAGGCACATGCCGCAGTCGATCAGCGTCTGGTCGTTTTCAAAGGCGTAAAAGGTCGTCGTTGTCGTACCCTCGCAGCCCTCCGGCGTCAGGCGGGGCGTCGTCTCCCGGTCCGCCGCCGTCATCCACAGGCTGCCGTCGCAGGGGGTGAACAGCAGGTTCACCCGTTTTTCGCCCTTTTGCAGCGCGCAGAACCGGTTGCCGTTCAGCTCCCGCTCCTGCAAAACGGTAAAACCGTCCCCCGTCAGCGCGCCGACGCACTCCCGCCAGCCGCGTTCCGTCACGTGTTCATACAGCCGCATCCGGCAGCCCTCACGGCAGTCAAAGGGGCCGGCAAACGGGCCCGGCGGCGTGGGGACGCCGTCAAAGGGACGCAAAGCGTTGTTATCGTACCGTTCCATGTCCGTTCTCCCGCTATTTGTTGGTAAGTGTATCCTATCACAAGCCGCCCCGTCTGTCAAAGCATTTGTCGGAATATACCGAAAAATAAATATTGATCCATTTTTTATCGTTATATTTACTTTTTTTTCTTTTTGTGATAAGATATGTTCGATTCGTTATCTGAAAGAGGAGGGCGTTGCTTTGGCTGAGAATTACGCGATTGAGATGCTGCACATCACCAAGCGCTTCGCGGGGATCGTCGCCAACGACGATATCACGTTACAGTTGAAAAAAGGCGAGATCCATGCGCTGCTGGGTGAAAACGGCGCGGGAAAATCCACGCTGATGAGCGTGCTGTTCGGCTTATACCACGCCGAGGAGGGCGAGATCCGCAAGGACGGAAAGACCGTGGAGATCCGCGACCCCAACGACGCGAACGATTTAGGCATCGGCATGGTCCACCAGCACTTCAAGCTGGTGGAATGCTTCACCGTGCTGGATAATATCATCATGGGCGTTGAGCCCAATAAATTCGGCTTTTTACAGAAGAAGGACGCTCGTCAAAAGGTGCTGGCATTGTCTGAAAAATACGGCCTGAAGGTGGATCCCGACGCGCTGATCGAGGATATCACCGTGGGCATGCAGCAGCGCACCGAGATCCTGAAAATGCTGTACCGGGACAACGAGATCCTGATCTTCGACGAGCCCACCGCGGTACTCACCCCTCAGGAGATCGAGGAGCTCATGCACATCATGAAGAATCTGGCGGCGGAGGGCAAGTCCATTCTCTTCATCTCCCACAAGCTCAACGAGATCATGGAGGTGGCGGACCGCTGCACGGTGCTGCGCAAGGGCAAATACATCGGCACCGTCAACGTGAAGGATACCACCATGGAGGAGCTTTCCGCCATGATGGTGGGCCGCAACGTCAGCTTCCACGTGGAAAAGGCCCCCGCAAAGCCAGGCGAAGTGCTGCTGGACGTGTCCCACGTGACCGTGGCCAGCAAGGCCCATAAAAATAACGCGGTGAAGGACGTGTCGCTCAAAGTCCGCGCCGGCGAAGTGGTCTGTATCGCGGGCATCGACGGCAACGGCCAGTCGGAGTTCATCCACGGCCTGACGGGGCTGGAGCCCCTGGTCTCCGGCAGCATCACGCTGCTGGGCAAGGATATCTCCCATCTGCCCATCCGCAAGCGCAACGTCTCCGGCATGGGCCATATCCCGGAGGACCGCCATAAGCACGGCCTGGTGCTGGATTACTCGCTGGAGAACAATTTGGTGCTGGAACGCTATTTCGAGCCGGAATTCACCTCCAAGGCGGGCTTTCTGAAAAAGAAAAATATCCGCGCCTATGCTGAAACGCTGATCGACCGTTACGACGTGCGCTCCGGCCAGGGGCCCGTCACCCCCGCCCGCAGCATGTCCGGCGGCAACCAGCAAAAGGCCATCATCGCCCGGGAGATCGACCGCAATCCCCGCCTGCTGGTGGCGGTGCAGCCCACCCGGGGCCTTGACGTGGGCGCCATTGAAAACATCCACAAGCGCATCATCGACCACCGGGACGCGGGCAACGGCGTGCTGCTGGTCTCATTGGAGCTGGACGAGGTCATGGACGTCTCCGACCGCATCCTCGTCATGTATGAGGGCGAGATCGTGGGAGAGCTTGACCCGAAACAGACCACCGTGGAAGAGCTGGGCCTTTACATGGCCGGCGCAAAGAGAGACGAGGTGAGCGCGGAATGAAAAACCTGTTGAAAAAAGACGGCGTGCAGTCCTTTGTCGCGTCGCTGATCTGTATCCTGCTGGGCCTGCTGATCGGCTATATCGTGTTGCTGTTCATCAACCCCACCGGCGCGGGGGCGGCCATCCTGGAGGTCCTCAAGAACTTCTTCCATTATTCAAAGCCGTCATTGCAGCTGAAAAACTTCGGCAATACGCTGGTCAAGACCGCGCCGCTGCTGATGTGCTCCCTCTCCGTGCTGTTTTGCTATAAGGTGGGCCTGTTCAACATCGGCGCCGCCGGTCAGTATGTGGCGGGCGCCTGCGCGGGCATCTACTGCGCGCTGAAGCTGGGCTGGGGCTGGCTGCCCTGCCTGATCGCGGCGGTAGTCTGCGGCGCGGTGTTCGGCGTGGCCGTGGGGCTGCTGAAGGCCTACCGCAACGTGAACGAGGTTATCTCCGGCATTATGCTCAACTGGATCGGCCTCTACCTTGCCAACATGCTGCTGTCCGGCGTGAAGGAGGTGGCAAGCCCCTACACGCTGCATATCAAAACGGAGGCTGCCAAAGCGCTGCTGCCCTCTCTCGGGCTGGACAAGCTCTTCAACGGCAACCAGTATATCACCCTGGCCATCCCGCTGTCCGTGCTGCTGGCCGTCGCCATTTCGGTGATCCTCAACAAGACGAAATTCGGCTATGAGCTGAAAGCCACCGGCCTCAACCGCAACGCCGCCAAATACTGCGGCATGGCGGAAAAGCGCAACATCATCGTGTCGCTGGCCATCGGCGGGGCGCTGGCGGGCCTGGGCGGGGCGCTGCTGTACCTGACGGATTACGAGCAGTGGCTCTGCACCGGTTCCTCCGTCCCCGGCATGGGCTTCAACGGCATCGCCGCGGCCTTCCTCGGCGGCCTGAACCCCATCGGCACCATCTTTTCCTCCTACTTCATCCAGCATATCACGTCGGGCGGCGCCTTCGTGGACAAGACCATGTACTGCTCCCAGATCTCCGACCTGATCTCCTCCATCATCATCTATCTGTGCGGCTTCGTGCTGTTCATCAAATACGCCATGAACAAGGTGATCGCTTCCCGCGAGAACAAGGCTGCCGCCGCCGTCAAGAGCGACGACGTTCCGGCCAAAGACGCCGACGAAACGAAAGGAGGCGAGGCGTAATGCTGTTATTGATCCAATACACCCTGATCTTTGCTTCCGTCCTCATCCTCGTGGCGCTGGGCGGCTGTATTTCCGAGCACTCCGGCGTCATCAACCTGGGCCTTGAGGGTATCATGGTCATGGGGGCCATGGGCGGCGCGCTGATGCTGCGCGGCCTGCCCTCCACCACCTCTCCCTTCGTGATCGTCCTGCTGACCCTCTGCGCCGCCATCCTCGTGGGCGTGGTCTACTCGCTCCTGCTGGCGGTGGCGTGCATCAGCTTCAAGGCGGACCAGACCATCGTGGGCACCGCCGTCAACATGCTGGGCGTGGCGGCCGCCACGGTCATCGTCAAGGCGCTGAACACCGCCGCCAATCCCGACGACGTCTCCTCTGCCGTGCAGTACGCGGGCACCAAGAAGGCCTTCCTGCTGAAAATCGGCGGCTTCGAGTTCAACTGGTTCATGCTCATCGCCCTTGTCGCGCTGGCCTGTGTGTATGTGCTGCTGTATAAGACCAGGTTCGGCCTGCGCCTTATGGCCTGCGGCGAGCATCCCCAGGCGGCGGCAAGCGTTGGCGTGAACGTCTTCAAAATGCGCTACGCCGGCGTGCTGATCTCCGGGGCGCTCGGCGGCCTGGGCGGCATCTGCTATATCCTTGCCGGCACCTCCGAATGGCGCTTTGAGAACGGCGTGGCGGGCTTCGGCTTCCTGGCCCTGGCGGTCATGATCTTCGGCCAGTGGAAACCCCAGCGCATCGCTCTGGCCGCGCTGCTGTTCGGTTTCTTCCGCGCCCTTAGCAACGTCTATTTCGGCTTTGACTGGCTGGTGAGCGCCAATATCCCCGGGGCGGTCTACAACATGATGCCCTATATCATCTCCCTGCTGGTGCTTGCCTTTACCTCCAAGCGCTCCCGCGCCCCCAAGGCGGAGGGCATTCCCTACGATAAGGGAATGAGATAACATATTTGAGGTGACAGGTGTGAGACCGGAGAAAAACGTCCGTACGGGAGGCCCGATCCTTTCTCACACCTTATCCCTTCCCCCTGAAAAAAGAGGATCCCGTGGTCGGGCTCCGTCCCGATCAATGCGGATCGTTTTCGCAGAAAAAAGGAAAAGCGCATGAAAAAAATACTGGTCCTCGGCGTGGCCGGGGGAACGGGCAGCGGCAAGAGCACCTTGACCGAATGGCTGAAAAACCGCTTCGGCGACGATCTCACCGTGATCCGCCACGACGACTATTACAAAGAGCAGCACGCCCTCACCTATGAACAGCGGGTGACGGTCAACTACGACTGCCCGGAGGCCTTCGATACCGATCTGCTGGTGGAGCACCTGACGGCGCTGAAGGCGGGCAGGGAAGTGGACTGTCCCGTGTACGACTATACGGTCCACGACCGCAGCGACGCGGTCCGCCATCTGGTCCCCACCCCCGTCGTCGTGCTGGACGGCATCCTGATCCTTGAAAATCCCGCCCTCTGCTCGCTGATGGACGTGAAGATTTTCGTGGATACGGACGACGATATCCGCATTCTCCGCCGCATCGAGCGGGACGTGCTGGAGCGGGACCGGTCGCTGACCTCCATCATCAATCAGTACCGCAATACCGTCAAGCCCATGCATGAAAAATACGTGCAGCCCAGCCGCCGCAACGCGGATATCGTGATCCTGGGCGGCGGCATGAACCCCGTCGCCAACGGCATGATCGAAACGCTGATCAAAAATCACATCGCCCAATACCGTGCGGAATAATATTTGACTTTTTTGTAAAATGAGATATAATATAAATATCTATAAAAGACTTGCAGGAGGCGTCTTATGTTTACGTTTATCAAGCTCATTCTGAAGTTTATCCAGCTGTGGATGATGGTCGCTACCGGAACGAAAGTGGCCGACGACGCGTTGACCTCCGTTGAAACGCTGAAAGAGGACATCGAAAAGCTGCTGGAGGAAATGAATGGCTGAGTTTTCCGCGGCAGAAGCAAAAAGCCGGATCGACGAACTGTGCGACCGGCTGAATTTCTATTCGTATCGCTATTACGTGGATAATGAAAGCGATATCAGCGACTACGAATACGATATGCTGCAGCGGGAGCTGAAATCCCTCGAAGCGCAATATCCTGAATTCTTGCGTCCCGATTCCCCCACCCAGCGCGTGGGGGGCGAGGCGCAATCTGTGTTTACCCCCGTTTCTCATGAGGTCCGCATGGAGAGCCTTCAGGACGCCTTCGATTTTGAGGAGATCGACGACTTTGACCGCCGCGTCAGCGAGACGGTTCCTGCTTACAGCTACGTGGTGGAGCCCAAGATCGACGGCCTCTCCGTTTCGCTGGAGTATGAAAACGGCCTTTTCGTCCGGGGCTCTACCCGGGGCGACGGCGACACGGGGGAGGATATCACCGCCAATCTGCGCACGGTGCGCACCATTCCGCTGCGCCTGCGTCAGGCCGTTCCCTATATCGAGGTGCGGGGCGAGGTGTATATGTCCCACGACGTTTTCTCCGAGCTGGTGCGGCAGCAGGAGCTGAACGGCGAAGAGCCCTTCAAGAACCCCCGCAACGCCGCGGCGGGCAGCCTGCGGCAGAAAAACGCCGCCGTCACCGCCTCCCGCAAGCTGGATATTTTCGTGTTCAACGTGCAGCGCTACGACGGGGCCGATTTCAGCAACCACAAGGCTTCGCTGGATTTCCTGCGCCCGCTGGGCTTTGTCACCGTGCCCTTTTACACCCCCTGCGCCGACATTGAGGCGGCCAAGGCGGAGCTGGCGCGCATCGGCAGCGTCCGGGGCGATCTGAGCTTCGATATCGACGGCGCTGTCATCAAGGTCAATGAGTTTGCCAACCGCCGGGTGCTGGGCAGTACCGCCAAGTTTCCCCGCTGGGCGGTGGCCTATAAATACCCGCCGGAGGAAAAGCTGACGGAGCTGAAGGAGATCGAGGTCTCCGTGGGCCGCACCGGCGTGCTGACCCCCACCGCCGTCTTTGAACCGGTGCTGCTGGCGGGCTCCACCGTGAGCCGCGCCACGCTTCACAATCAGGACCGTATCAATGAGCTGGGCCTCGGCGTGGGGGACGTCATCCGCGTGCGCAAGGCCGGGGACGTGATCCCCGAGGTGGTGGCGCTGGAAAAGAAGCGGCCGGGCAGCGGCGTGTTCGCCATGCCGGAACAATGCCCCTCCTGCGGCGCGCCCACCTTCCGGGACGAAGGGGGGGCCGCCCTGCGGTGCCTGAACCCCGAATGCCCCGCCCAGTTGCTGCGCAACCTGATCCACTTCTGCTCCCGCGACGCCATGGATATCGAAGGTCTCGGCGACGCGCTGCTGGAGGTCTTCACCGCCGAAAAGCTGATCCGCGACGCGGCGGATCTCTATACCCTCCGGGCGGAGGATATCGCTTCGCTGGAACGGCTGGGGGACAAGTCCGCCGCCAATCTCATCGGCGCCATAGAAAAATCAAAAGAAAACGATCTTTACCGGCTGATCTTTGCACTGGGCATCCGCAACATCGGCGAAAAGGCGGCAAAGCTCCTGGCTGTGAAATTCGGCGATATGGAGACGCTGATGGCGGCTTCCGTTGAGGAGATCCTCGCCATCGACGGCTTCGGCGAGCAGATGGCCTCCTCCGTCGCGGGCTTTTTCGCCCTGCCCCAGTCCCGGGAGCTGATCGGAAGGCTGCGCTCTTACGGCGTCAACATGAAGAGCCTCGCCGAGAAAAAAGACGACCGTTTCGCCGGCATGACCTTCGTGCTCACCGGCGCGCTGACGGAGTTCACCCGGGATCAGGCCACGGCAATCATCGAGTCCTTCGGCGGCAAGGCGGCCTCCTCCGTCTCCAAAAAGACCTCCGTCGTTGTGGCGGGAGAAGCCGCCGGCAGCAAGCTGCGCAAAGCAAACGAACTCGGCGTCCGCGTCGTCAGCGAAGCCGAGTTCAAAGAGATGATTAGTTAACAGGCAGTAGGCAGTAGGCAATAGGCAATAGGCAATAGGCAGTAGGAAATACGCCGTTTTCAACCGTAGCACGGCGCATTGCGCCGTCTGGCGGAAGCGGAAGGAATTTCCCCGCGCTGACAGAACCACACCGCCGTCAGCAAAACAACCGGGCGTATCACGGCGCCTTGCGGCATTTTAAGGCAACAGGCAATATAATCACCGGCGGGCCGGATTCGTCAGCGTTTCGAACTCTTTGGCGAACCATACGTCCGTCACCTCGACCGTTTGACCCTTCAGATAATTGAGCAGCCCCGCGTCGGTGGCAAAGGCGAAGGTGGTTTTGTAAGAATACAGGCACTGCTTTTTATAGCCGCCGTAACGCTTGTTCAGGGCGTTGGTCCCGTATTTGCCGTCCCCCAGCAGGGGGCAGCCGAGGGCCGCCATCTGGGCGCGGATCTGGTGGGTGCGGCCCGTGTGCAGGGTCACCTCCGCCAATGCAAGATCGCCGTTGGTCCGCAAGACCCGGTAGGAGGTCCTGATCGACTTTCCCCCCGGGACGGGGTGATCCAGCACCGCCACCGTATTGGTCTTCTCGTTTTTGACAAGAAAGCCCTCCACCGTGTCCGCTTTCTTCGGCGGGCGGCCCACCGTGACGCAGAGATACTGCTTTTCGATTTCCCTCGCCTTGATCTTCTCGTTGAGGATCCGCAGGCTTTCGGCGTTTTTCGCCGCCAGCACGATGCCGCCGGTGTTGCGGTCGATGCGGTTGGCCAGGGCCGGGGCGAAGGAGGCCTCGTTCTTCGGGTCGTATTCGCCCTTTTCATACAGATAGCGCTGCACGCGGGTGATCAGCGTATCCACGTATTCGCCCTCGTCCGGGTGGGAGAGCAATCCCACCTTTTTGTTCAGCGCCAGCACGTTTTCGTCTTCGTACAGAATATCCAGCGACCGGCCCGCCCGGAGAAAGGAATAGGTCTCCTCCTTCGGCGCGAAGAACTCGTCGTTGATATACATGTCCACCGCGTCGCCCTCTTTCAGGCGCGCGGCGATATCGGCCTTTTTGCCGTTCAGCTTGATCCGTTTCGTCCGCAGGTACTTATACAGCAGCGATTGGGGCAGGCCCGGCAGGGCTTTGGTGATATATTTATCCAGACGCTGATCCGCGTCGTTTTTTCCGATGATAAAGGATTTCATAGACTGACCTCTGATTTTAGGATGGTAGGGGGCTACCGACGTTGATTGACATACCCGATAAGGACCGCCTGACGCAGCACGAAGGGCACCGCCAGCGGCTGAAAAAGCGGTTCGTGAAAGACGGATTCGAATATTTTGAACCGCACAATATACTGGAAATGGCTCTTTTCTACACCTCTCCCCGGCAGGATACCAACGGGCTGGCCCACGACCTGATCCGCCGGTTCGGTTCGCTCTCCGGCGTGCTGGACGCGCCCTTCGACGTGCTGTGCAGCGTGCCGGGGGTGGGGGATGAGACGGCGATCTTTCTGAAAATGATTCCGGAGCTGGCCCGGATGTACAGCCAGAGCCGTCTTGCGGAAAAGACCGTGCTGACGGAGCCGGATGACGCGGTGGCGTTCTTTGCGCCCCGCTTTCTGGGCCGCACCAACGAGGTGTTCATGGCGGCGTTTCTCAACGCCCGGGGCGAGGTGATCGCCACCGACGTGTTTTCCGAGGGGGACGGTTCCGCTGTGGTGATGGACGTGATGGCCGTCACCCGGCGCGCCTACGCGCTGGGGGCCTCCGCGGTCATCGCGGCCCACAACCATCCCCACGGGTTCGCGGTGCCCTCCGCGCAGGACGTGGCCATGACCGACCGGCTGGCCGCCTCGCTGAACGCCCTTGGCGTGAGCCTGTGCGACCACATTATTTTCAGCCGTGAGGACAGCATCCGCATGTCCCGGGCGAAAAATTCCAAACGCGCGTATTTTGTATTTGAATGAACCGCCGCCGTTTCCGGCGGAGTAGAAAGGAGGCCCGTGATGGAGGAAAAACGCGACCGCCGCGTGATGCTGACCAAGCGTCTGCTGAAGGACGCGCTGATCACCCTGATGCGCAAAGAGCCGCTGCACAGCATCAGCATCAAAAAGATCTGTGAGACCGCGGACGTGAACCGCAGCACGTTTTACCATCACTATGATACGCAGTTCGATCTCTACGACGATATTCTGTCGGACGTAAGCGACGAGATCGGCGAAATCATCAATGGCGCGAAGGAAAAGGACGGCAGCACGCTGACGATGCTGACGGATATCTTTCAATATGCGGAGGACCACCGGGATCTGTTTCTCGTGATCCTCAGTACCAACAGCACCCTGAACCTGGGCGAGGGCTTCACCAAGAACGTGGCGCGGTTCCTCGATAAAGAGAACGCCACCGGCATGGCCGCCTATTGCACTCAGTTCATTGCGGCTGGCGTCGCCAACATCATGTGGATCTGGCTCAACGAGTCCGACCGCCGCTCCGCGAGGGACGTGGCGATGGTGATGAACGCCCTGCTGCGCCACGGCTTCAAAAAGGCCGCGCTGCTGGTGGGCGGCGCCGGTTTTCCGTCATAACGTATTTTGTTCATCACGTTTTTTGTGATGAAAAATGAAAAGTTTTCGGTCCAGCCTTTTTCAAAAGGCTGGCGAGGTCTCGGGGCGGAGCCCTGAGTCGCCCGCCGCAGCGGGCGAAATACCTGCGATCCATAAAGCGCAGTAAGGAACCCTCGCCGGGGG
>CADAMO010000086.1 GCA_902788995.1 Oscillospiraceae bacterium | reverse complement strand
TTTGCTACTTTCTCCATGTGTTCCCATTTGAAGTCCATCTCCTTTTTCTTGATTATACCATTACGAACTTCAAATGTACATTTTTATTATACAGGTTCATTCAATTCCGCATTCCGCATTCCTCATTCCGCATTTCACCGCCCCTTCCCTCCCAACAAAACAATCTCACAAGATCACCGAAAAATTCGACACGCGTTTGATTTTTTTGGTGATCTTGTTCTTTGTTAACATTACAGCAACACAAATGTGATATTGTTATCATGTACAGGGGTTAACAGTAAACATTTCAGACGTTTGCTGTTAAAAAACTGTAAACTTCAAAAAAAGGAGAGAAAATAACGTGTCTCAGAATTCCAACGCCAGACGGGCTGTGATCGGCGCGTGCATCGCGCTGTTCGGCAACATGGGACTCAATTCCACCTTCTCCATCTTCCTGCCATCCTTCATGGCGGAATGGGGTGAGGAAAACATGGCGACCATCGCCCTGTCGGCCACCTTCGGCTGCATCATGACCTTTATCTGTTCCACCTTTTTGTTTGCGCCGCTGCTGAAAAAATGGCAGCCCCGGGTCATCTTTGTGATCTGCGGCGTGCTGGCCGTGATCTACTGCCTGATCTGCAGCTTTGCGAACGCCATCTGGATGGTCATTCTCGCCGGCCTCTTCGGCGGCGTGAACCTGGCCTTCGGCACCCACGCCATGGGCGTGGCGGCCATCACCCCCTATTTCGGCGACTTCGGCGCGAAGGTTGCCAAGATCATCGCGCTGGTGCTGGCTTCCGCCTCCGTGGGCGCCACGGCGTTTTCCTTCCTGCCCGGCGCGCTGCTGGGCGTGATGAGCTGGCGCACCGTGTACCTTGTCATCATGGCCATCGTGGTGGTCTGCAACGCCGCCGCGTTCCTTATCATCCCCAAGCAGGCAGCCTCCGAGCAGAGTGCTGCGGGCGCGGCTCAGGCGCAGACCGCCGATATCCCCGGCCTCACCAAGGGCCAGGCGCTGAAGACCCCCTCTTTCTGGCTGGTCTTCGTCGGCATTCTCTTCCTCTCCATCTCTTATCTCGGCATCTCCACCTATATGCCTTCGCTGCTGACCACCTACGGCATGACCCAGTCCACCGCCTCCGCCATGCAGGGCGTGATGCAGGGTGTGGGTATCCTGTTCGTCTTCATCGGCGGCACCATCTCCGAAAAGCTGGGCGTGAAGGGTCTGATCCTCACCACCGTTCTTCCGCTGGTGGCAGGCGCATTGATCTACGCCTACGTCTACCCGAATATGGCCGTGGTGTGGCTGGCCGTCATCTGCTCCGTGCTGTGCGTCACCGGCGCCATGACCTCCAACATCTGCCCGGTCATCACCGCCGCGCTCTTCGGCAATAAGGATCTGAACGCCATCAACCCGATCTTTTCCGGCGGCGCCTTCTGGGGCGGCGCGGCGCTGGCCACGCAGGTCATCGGCCGGGTCATCACCGCCACCGGCAGCTTTGCCAACGGCTTCGTCACCGCCTCCGCCATCTGCCTCGCCGGCACGGTCGGCCTCTTCGCCGCCCTCGCCATGAACCCGATGAAGAAGAAGTCGTAAGTCGTGAGTCGCAAGTCGTAAGAAAGATAAGTTTCAAATAAGAGGGAAAACTTATGAACCCCGAGAAATTCTTTATCAAACCCGAAGAGGTGGAGGAATTCACCACCGTATACCAGATCATGGATCACGCCCGGCGGAAATACCCCACCAAGGCGGCCTACCGCCAGATGGAGACCCGCACGGAGGAATCCTCCATCATATTCGGTCAGTTCGCGGAGAACGTGGAAGCCCTGCGGGCGGCGCTGTGGCGGCGCGGCTGCAAGGATGCACACATCGCCATCCTTGGCGAGACCTCCCAGGAGTGGATCTCCGTCTATATCGCCGTGGTCAGCGGGGTGGGGGTGTGCGTGCCCATCGACAAGGAGCTGCCCCCCGAGACCATGCTGAAGCAGCTGGACTTCGCCGAGATCACCACCGTGTTCTGCTCCAAAACCTGCCTGAAAAAGCTGCAAAAGGTACTGCCGGAGTGCGAAACGGTCAAAACTGTGGTCGTGATGCGCGGCAAGGGCAACGAAACGGCGGAGGGCTGCGACGACGTGCAGTACCTGCCGGACCTGCTGGAGGAGGGCCGCGAGCTCCTGCGGGAGAAGGGCGACCGGGCCCTGCCGCCGGTCATCGACCCGGATAAGACCAGCCTCATCATCTACACCTCCGGCACCACCGGCGCCAACAAGGGCGTGATGCTCTCCAACCGCAACGTGATGGGCACGCTGCGGGGGTGCGCAAGGCTTTTGCACTACCCGGACGTGAGCTTTTCCGTGCTGCCGGTGAACCACTCCTATGAGCTGCACGCCCACATCATGAGCTGCATGTACTGCGGCACCACCGTGTGCATCAACAACGACCTGAAATATCTCGTGAAGAACTTAGAGCGCTTTCAGCCGGAGATGAGCTGCATGGTGCCCATGATGCTGGACCTGCTGGTGCGCAAGCTGAAAAAGCAGATCGCGGAATCCGGCAAGCAGGAACAGTTCGACCGGATGGTGGCCCTCACCAAGGCCCTGCGCAAGGCCCATATCGACGTGAGGCGCAAGGTGTTCGCGGAGGTGTTGAAGCCTTTGGGCGGCAACCTGCGCATGATCATCTGCGGCGGCGCGGCCCTGTCTCAGGAGACCGTGGATTTCCTCTCCAACATCGGCGTGGAGATCTACAACGGCTACGGCATCACCGAGTGCGCCCCGGTGGCGGCGGTCAACCCCCTGTTCAAGGCCCGCAAGTTCAGCGTGGGCCACCTGCTGCCCACCATGGAGGCCCGCATCGCCGACCCGGACGAGGACGGCAACGGGGAGATCCAGCTGAAGGGCGACAACGTGATGAAGGGCTATTTCAAGGCCCCGGAGGACACACTGAAGGTCTTCACCAAGGACGGCTGGTTCCGCACCGGCGACATCGGCCACATCGACAAGCACAAATTCCTCTATATCAGCGGGCGGCTGAAAAACCTCATCATCCTGCCCAACGGCAAGAACGTGTCGCCGGAGGAGATCGAGGACTCGCTGCAAAAGCATATCCCCTATATCAAGGAGTGCGTGGTCTACGCGGACGAAAAGAACAGCGGCATCCACGCCATCTGCTACCTGGACCCCGACTATCGCACGGAGCACAACCTTGACACCGCCGAGGCCGCCAAGGCCCACATGCTGCCGGATTTTGAAAAGTTCAACAGTGAAATGCCCGGCTACAAAAAGATCGCCGATTTTGATATCACGGATAAGGAGTTCGAAAAGAGCACCACCCATAAGATCCAGCGGTTCAAGATCGCGGCGATCAGGCAATAGGCAATAGGCAATAGGCAGTAGCACGGCGCCTTGCGCCGTTGTAGTGGTTAGTGATTAGTGGTTAGTGGCTAACAGCTAACAGCTGATGATTACCTCCGCACCGCATAAAAAACCATTATACATTGCAAAATAAAGGGGTAGCGCGGCACCTCAGTGCCGCTCCCGGCATAAACAACTTTTCAGATGATCTGTTCGGTTGAATGACCCTTTCTTTGTCACGGAAAACGGTCTTTCTTATAAAAATACAATTCAAAAGTTACAATTGCCACGAGCGGCACTGAGGTGCCGCGCTACCAGACGATAACAAAAAAGGAGAAGAAAAAAATGTTTGACAAAATCGTAGACATCATGCTGGAGTACAACGACGTCCCCAGAGAGACCATCACCCCCGACACACGCTTTCTGGCGGACCTGCACATGAACTCCCTCGACATCATGGACATGGTGGGCCGGATGGAAGAGGAATTCGACGTGGTGATCGCCACCGAGGACCTGAACGACATCTTCACCGTGCAGGATCTGACGGACTATCTGAACGATCTCGTCTGAGAAACCTTTCCGCAATTTGATTAAGGAGGTCAATTTATGAGCGAACCGAAGTATTTCCGTCTTTCGTCTGACCAGATCGCGCTTTATTTTTACGTTTACGGCGCGCCCCGCGCCCTGCTGAACATGCCCACCCGCGTGGACTTTGAAGAACCTATCGACGAGGAAAAGGCGCTGGAGGCCATCAAGCTGACCGTGAAGCGTCTCCCCTTCTGCACGCTGCGCATGACCGAGTACGAGAAGGACAAGTTCTGGCAGTATTACTCCGACGAGGAGCCGGCGGGCATCGAGCTGGTGGATTTTTCCGACAAGACCGACGCCGACGTGGATAAGTACCTGCTGCAGAAGGCCCGCGCCCCGCTGCCCAACAACTACAACGACGTGCAGCTCTACGACGCGAAGCTGATCCGCCGCCCCGGCGGAAAACATACCCTGTTTTTCAACGGCTACCACATGATCATGGATTCCGTGGGTCTCATCACGGTCATCACCTATTTCTTCCGGGTGTATGAGGCGCTGGTGAAGGGCACGGAGCTGCCCGCCCCCGGCATCGGCCCCGAAAAGCACATTGAAAAATCCTGGAAGTACATGGAATCCAAACGCTGGCAGGATGACGTGGACTGGTGGCGCGAGCGGTTTGCCACCGAGCCCCACTTCTCCTCCATGAACCCGAAGCCCAGCCCCGAATACGTGGAGGGGACCAACTACGGCCTGCCCCTGCGGCCGGACCAGTACCTGTGCACCAGCATGCCCATCCGCATCCCGGCGGAGACGGTCAACCGGATCAACGCGGCGGCGCTGGAGCGCAACATGTCCCCCCAGATCTTCTTCGCGCTGGCGCTGCGCACGTGGCTTTCCCGCATGAGCGGCTCGGAGGACGTGTGCTTCGACACCACCGCCTCCCGCCGGTCCGCCCTGTTCGAGCGGGACTGCGGCATGACCATGGCCCACCAGATCACCTGGCGTTCCATCATCCCGGGCAGCACCTCCTTCAACGAGGCGCTCAAACAATTGGATATCAGCCAGAAGGATATGTACCGCCACGTGGGCGTGGATATGAAGGATTACCTGGGCTGGACCAACGAGAAATACGGCTTCCCCAAGGACGCCATCTTCCGCAGCCTCGTGTTCACCTACCAGCCCTATTTCAACACGGAGGGCCTTGACCTGAAGTTCACCGCCGACCACGTGAACACCGGCTACGCCTTCCAGTCCCTGTACCTGAACCTGATGCCCCACGACGCCTCCGGCGACCTGTACGCGGACTACATCTACTCCCACAACTACCTTGACGGCGAGAACCTGAAGCGCTTCCACGCCTTCATGATCAAATTCATTCTGGCCGGTATCGAAGCCCCCGAAAAAACCGTCGACCAACTGGCCGACGAATGCATGTGACCCGTTTCAGACGTCATACATAAACGGGGATTTGGCGAGCCGTTGGCTTAAGTCGTAAGTCGTAAGTCGTGAGTCGCAAGAAGCCCTTCGGGCGTTCCTGTATTGCGTTGAAAATCAACGGATTTTTATTCTCACAAAACAACTATTTCTTACGACTTACGACTCACGACTTACGACTGTTTGGCGAGCAACAGCTCGACAAACAGTCAATTTGTCTCTCTCTGATTTCAATCCCGCAATCATCCGTGATGATCAAAAAAAGGAACCCCGAACGTTTTGTTCAGGGTTCCTTGTCGTTCAGATCGATTCACGGCCTTCGGCTCGCCGGCTGTCACGGGAACAGGCAGAGGAACGGCGCGATCATCGTATAATAATTGCTGTAAACGGTATACCCGAAGACGGCGGACAGGACACTGACGAGGATCGACGCCCCGATGCTGACCCCCCAGCCGATCAGCGCCATCTTCAGCAGGGATTTGGCCTTGTTCGGATAGCTGTTTTTTTCCGTAAAATACATGATCAGACCGATCAGCGGAATAAAAAAGCAAAGCACCTTCATGCCGGCGGAGGCATCGTCCCGGTTCATCGCATAAGGATTGGACTGGCCGTAATACCCCGGCTGACCGTAAGGCGGCTGACCGTAGCCTTGCTGGCCGTAAGGCGGCTGACCGTAAGGCGGCTGACCGTAGCCCGGCTGACCGTAAGGCGGCTGGCCGTAGCCCTGTTGGCCGTAGCCCTGTTGGCCGTAGCCTTGTTGGCCGTAGGGCTGCTGTCCGTAATACCCCTGCTGACCGTTATTGGCCTGCTGGTTCGGCGAAGCGGGATTCGACTGATAATTCAGCCGCAGCGTACCCCCGCAGCTGACGCACGAGATGGCCTGATCGTTGTTTTCGGTTCCGCAATAGGGACACTTCATTGTAATCTCCTCCTGTATGATTGACTTCATGGTGCCATTGTATCAAAAGCCGCCGTCGGACGGCCTTCTTTCGTTTCTGTCAGACGCCAGCCGCTTCCGTCGGTCAGCCCATCCCCAGCACCTGTTCCACGTAGGCGCGGAAGGTGAAGGCGGTGAGCACCGTGGCGCTGTCGTTGTACCGGCGCAGCATGGCGGCAAGCGCCTCTCTCCCCTGCCCCGTCTGCAGGGTCCGCAGGGCGGCGTCAAGGATCTCCGCCATCAGGTAATATTTTTCCAGCCACTGGGTCAGCTCCGCGAACAGCGGGGCTTTCTGCCGTTTCAGCAGGTCGGCGCTGCGGCGCACCCGGGCGGTGTAGTCCGCGATCAGCGCCAACGCCCCGGGCAGGTCGCCCGTCTCCATCAGCACCGAGGCGCGGCCGAAGGCCCGGTCCATCAGCCGGGAGTTCACGTCCTTCAGGCAGGAGGTGCGCAGGTGGTCGGCGAAATAGACGAAGGCCTCCCGCAGGGGTTCCTCCGGCAGCAGCTCCTCCAGCGCCCCGGCAAAGGAAGCCTCCGGGTCGTAGCCGACAGGGTCGGACAGGTAGTCGAAGGCGGTCTTCAACGCGAATTTGCCGCTTTCGTAGTATTCCATGCAGTTGAAGATAATGCCCTCGGCATAGCGGTAAAGGTCCGGCTCCCGCCCGATCAGCGGCCCCACGTGCATCTCCTTGAACATCTCTGCGTCGTTCACCGGATAGTTATCCCAATAGAGGGGCTTGTGCCCGGTGGCATCATAAAAGACCTGTGCCTCGCGGCAGGTCAGCTCCTTGGAGCAGATATCAGCGCCGGTGAAAAAGAGCAATATCTCCTCCGGCAGCGCCCTGCCCAGGCGGGAGATGTAGTCCTCCGTCCCCTTGCCGTGGTACTGCATGGGGCACACCGCCAGCCGGAGGGAAGAATCCAGCGCCTTCAGCCGGGCAAAGCAATCGCGGCACAGGTCGATATGGGCGGCTATGGTCTCCCCGTAGCGCGCCTGATCCTCCGGATAGAACAGGTCCTCCGGAATGTCGTCCAGCAGCAGGCCGAAGCAGCGGAAGCCCGCCTCATAGAGGGAGCGCAGCTTGCCAAAGAGGGCCGCCCGGTCGCCTTCGGAGGAATACCGCATGCTCAGCCCCGGGGCCACGCACCAGAAGACCGTCACGCCGCAGCCGTCGGCGGCGTTTTTCAGCTCCCTCAGCCGGGAAAGCGATTCCGGCGGATACGGTTCCCGCCACAGACGGCGGTGATAGGGGTCGTCCTTGGGCGCGTAAAACCACGTGTTCGCCCCGTGGGAGGACGCGAACCGCAGCATATCCAGCCGCTGGGCGTGGGTCCAGGGGGTGCCGTAGAACCCCTCGATATACCCGCGGATGCGGAATTGGCCGGTTGACATGAGCCTTTCCCCCTTTGTGAATACCGGTAGCGCGGCACCTCAGTGCCGCTATAAACAAAAGTTACATTTTAAACCTGAAAATCAGTCGGACCGCCATTTTAAGTTTCCGCTGTATTATAATCAGTTGTTTCGGTCAAAAGCGGCACTGAGGTGCCGCGCTACCCTACTGCCTACTGCCTACTGCCTACTGCCTATTGCCTATTGCCTACTGCCTACTGCCTGAAACGGCGCAAGGCGCCGTGCTACACCTTCGCCTTTCCCCCGTTCATCGCGGCCAGGTGGGCGGTGTTGTTGATGTAGGCGAAGACGACGTCGCCGAAGGGGTTGGTGCAGGGCTGATAGAATTTCACCCGGGTGACCCCGGTGTTGTTCAGGTCAATATCAAAGAACGGCATGGCCTCTTTGACGCCGCAGATGCGGAAGATGAAGTAGGTGAGGAACGCCGCATGGGAGACCACCGCGATTTTCTGCCCGCCCCCGTGGCGGTCCCGCAGGTAATCAATGGCCGTTTTTGCCCTTGCCAGCACCACCGGGTCCGGCTGATCCGGCGTGCCGTTGATCCTTCGGGCGGTCTCAAACCCATCCGCCATGCGGCAGCCGGGGCAAAGGGATTGCAGCGCCTCCACCGGCTGCCCTTCATAGTTGTCGGAAACGCCCTGCTCCGTCAGCAGCGGCAGAAGGCGCAGCGGTTTGTTGCCCGGCTGGTGGTCCAGCACGCCCTTGGCGGTCATCACCGCCCGGCGCATGGCGCTGGAATAGACGGCGTCGAAATCCACCCCGGCCAGCGCCTGCCCCAGCAGGTCCGCCTGCAATCGTCCTTTCACGGTCAGGGGCGGGTCCTCCCGCAGGTCGAAAGAGACCCGCTCACCCGTCAGCCCCACGTTGCCGCGGCTTTCCCCGTGGCGGATCAGATACATCTCCAGCTCCAATACCGGCTGCTGTTCGCTCATCGTATTTCCCTCCCCAAAGGTTTATCTTAACCCCATTATACCCCGGCGCACGGTTTTTGACAATAAGGAACCAACATTTTTTCAATTGTGGTTGCTTTTATCCGAAAAAGCAGTTATAATAAAAAGGTATCATCAGCAACCCCATATTAACCGATACGGAGGAATCACCATGAACGTATTTATGATCGGCGGAACCGGATTGTTAGGCTGCGAAGCCGCCAGACAGCTTATTGCCCACGGACATAAGGTCACGTCCGTCGCGCTGCCTCCCCTGCCGGAGGGCGCGCCCATCCCGGAGGAAATGGAGATCCTCTTCGGCGATATCAACAAGAAGACGGACGAGGAGATCCGCGACCTGCTGAAAGGGCAGGACGTGTTCATCTTCGCCGCGGGCGTTGATGAGCGCGTGGAGTTCCCCGCCCCCGTCAGCGATTACTACTATAAATTCAACATTGCTCCGCTGGAGCGCATCTTTCCCCTGTGCAAAGAGGCCGGCGTGAAAAACGCGGTGGTGCTGGGCTCCTATTTCGCGTATCTTGCCAAAAAGATGCCGGAGAAGGGCTTTGCCGCCCGCAACCCCTACTTCCGCGCAAGGCTTCAGCAGGAGGCCGTCTGCGAGCAGTTTGCCGACGAGACCTTCGGCGTGAAGGTGCTGGAGCTGCCCTACATCTTCGGCACCCAGCCGGGCCGCAAGCCCGTGTGGACCATCCTCATCGAGCAGATCGCCTTCATGGATAAGTGGCCCTTCACCATGTACCCCAAGGGCGGCACCGCCATGCTGACCTGCCGTCAGGTGGGCGAGGTCATCTGCGGCGCGGCGGAGCGCGAAAAGCCCGGCTATGAGGCCTTCCCCATCTCCATGTACAACATGAAGTGGGACCGGTTCTTGGGCTACGTCTACGACGCCCGCGGCATGCACGGCCGCAAGATCCTCGGCGTTTCGCCCCTGATGATGAAGATGGGCATGTTCAAGGTGGTGAAGGACTACAAAGAGCGGGGCATTGATTCCGGCATGGATCCCTTCAATCTGCCGGATATCATGGATATCGACCTGTTCATCGACAAGTGTTATTCCGTGGAGCTTGGCGCGACGGAGGACGACATTGTGGCCGCCATTACGGATTCCATCACCGTCTCCGAAGAGGCCTACAACGGTACGGTCAAGCTGCTGGATATGAAGGGCGAATAAACCATGGCGGATAACAAAGAAAGCCGCACCGTGGGGGTGGGGCTGATCACCACCGCCCTGCTGGCGCTGGTGCTGCTGTTCATGGGAACGTCGCTGATCACCTACGGCTTCTGCCTGATGGCCCACCCGAAGGATACCGCCGAGGTCTATTGGACGGACGTGAAGATCAACGACGTGCTGCGCTCTGACGAGCTGCGGATCATCGACCCCTTTCTCACCACGGACGGGCCTCTGGGCAAAACGGCCTGCTGCCTGGTCAGCTTCCGCGACGCCAGCGGCGATATGTGCGTGGGCGCCATCACGGTGGCGGAGGGCAGCCCCCTCAGCGGCGTATTGGAAGAATATGCCAACGACAGTGAAGCGGCCCTGGGCGGGTTCATCGTGAAGGGATATTTCTCCCTCACCCAGACGGACGTGCTGGGGGCGAAGTTCAACACCGCCTTTACGGACGCCTGCGACAAATACGCCGGGGTGCTGGCGGAGCTGAGCAGCCGCTATTACGACGGCAACGTGCGGCTGACCTCGCTGAACTTCACCTACGTCTGCGCGGAAAACGAGAACTATCTGGCCGCGTTGGGGCGGCAGGATAAAGCGGCCGGCGCCATCGGCATCGTCATCGCCGCCGCGGGCCTGGCAGGCTTGGCGTTGACCATCGGCGGGCTGATCTCCGGCCGCAAGCGCGACAAAGCCGAAGACCCGGCGTAAGGATTACCGGGCCGGGACGCATCAATCAATTGACCTGTCATATAAACGGACGCTTCACTGGGAGGCGTCCGTTTTTCATTTCCCCCCGCAGCACGCTGCCTCAGCCGCGTTTCCGCGCAAATGCTGCATCCCGTAGCACGGCGCATTGCGCCGTCTGTTGTCTCCCCACGGCAATCGGTTTTCCTTGCGCGGAAGGGCCGACGGTTCCCCGCCGCGATCCGTTCCCCCTGCGCGGACAGGCCGGTGCCGAACGCGGCTGCCCCTGCGGAAGGTGGTTCGTCCCCCTTCTGCCAGACGGCGCAATGCGCCGTGCTACGAATATTGTTTCGCGCCATCTGACGCAACTGAGGCTGCGTACTCCAGATGATTGCTTCGGCTGAAAGCGGCACTGAGGTGCCGCGCTACAGATGTTGTTTTGCGCCATGTGACGCAGCTGAGGCTGCGTGCTACAGAGGTTTTTCGCGCCATGCGACGCGGCTGAGGCTGCGCGCTGCGGGGGTAAAACGGCGCAGGGTTTGAACCCGTCAAGATTTTTGGACAAATAAAGTTCGTAAAATTTGAAAACTATCCGCTAAACGATGTGGGAGGCGAGTGGAGCGTAGCGGAACGAGGCTCCCACATCGTTTAGCGGCGCGCCGGGCGCTCATGCTGCCTCCCGATGTCTTTCATAGTACTCTATCGGCGTTTCAAGTCCGTTTGACGTGTGGTATCTGTGCGTGTTGTAAAACCCGAAAACGTATTGGAAAATCGCTTTTTTCGCTTCCTTTTTCGTTCTGAACCTCTTGCCATACACACACCCGACCTTGACCGTAGACCAGAAGCTTTCCATCGGTGCGTTGTCATACGGGACGCCGCTGCGGGACATACTTTGTATCATCCCTTTCTTTTTCAGGGCGTCTTTGTATGCGTTCGAGGCATACTGTACCCCTCTGTCTGAATGAAAGATACACCCGGGTTCCGGCCTGTACTTTTTGCACGCCTGCTCAAAACTCTCCAGCATCAATTCCTGCGTATGCCGGTCGCTGAACGACAATCCGATACATACCCGCCCGCAAAGATCAAGGATCCCCGCTGCATACAGCCAGCCCTCATCCGTGTAAATGTAGGTACTGTCTCCACACCACTTCTGATTCGGCTTCGCTGCTTCAAAATCCCGGGCAAGAATGTTATCCGCAACTTGATATTTGTGTTTGCTGTTCGTGGTTTGCTTGTATTTCTTGCTCTTTTTCGGGATCAAATTGGCTTCCCGCATCAACCGTGAAACTTTCCCTTCACTCATCGGATACCCGGCTTCCCGCATTGCTTTTCGCATCCGGACGCGGCCGTATTCCTCTTTGTTTTCGATGAATATGCCGGTCATTGTTTCCTTCAGCGTTTCATCGTCTGTTTCTTTGTCTGTCTTTGGATTGTTCACTCGCTGGTAGAACGAAGATCTTTTTATGCCGAGCGTCCGGCATACCAGGTCCACGGGGTACTTTTCAATCCCCTCGGCCCGCAGACAGTCTATTTTTTCCCTGACTCTTTCTGCGCCCGATATGCCGCTACTTTTTTTAGGATTTCCACCTGCATCTTCAGTTCTTCGTTTTCTTTCCGCAACTTCCGCAGCTCGGCGTCTCCCGGTCTCTGATGACCGCATCCTACGAACGCTTCTTCTCCATATTTCCGGTATTGGTCTCGCCAGCCGTAAATCGTTGACGCGCTGATCCCGAATCGTTCCGATAATACCTTGATTGAAATCCCGTCCTTCAGATGTAGATCCATGATCTCCATCTTGAATGCTTTGCTACTTTCTCCATGTGTTCCCATTTGAAGTCCATCTCCTTTTTCTTGATTATACCATTACGAACTTCAAATGTACATTTTTATTATACAGGTTCA
>CADAMO010000085.1 GCA_902788995.1 Oscillospiraceae bacterium | reverse complement strand
TCTTTCAGGTGTACCGTCCCCGTTTTACTGTTTATCGTTTGATTTACTTGTCCGTCGCGATCTCTTTGATGCCCGTCACAAGCCCGGCGATGCCCTGCAAGTCGGAAGGGATGATGATCTTGGTGGCCTTGCCGTCGGCGGCCTTTTCGAAGGCCTCCAGGCTCTTGATGGTCAGCACGCCCTGAGAGGGGTTCGCCGCGTTGATCAGCTCGATGCCCTTGGCGGTGGCTTCCTGCACGGCCAGGATGGCCTGCGCTTCGCCCTCCGCCTCGCGGATCTTGGCTTCCTTCACGGCCTCGGCGCGCAGGATGGCGCTGGCCTTTTCGCCTTCGGCGGCCAGGATCTTGGCGGACTTTTCGCCTTCGGCCACCAGCACGGCGCTGGCCTTTTCGCCCTCGGCGCGAAGGATCGCCTCACGGCGCTCACGCTCCGCCTTCATCTGCTTTTCCATCGCGTCCTGAATTTCCTTGGGCGGGAAGATGTTCTTCAGCTCAACGCGGTTCACCTTGATGCCCCAGGGATCCGTGGCTTCGTCCAGGATCACGCGGATCTTGGTGTTGATGGTATCGCGGGAGGTGAGGGTGTGGTCCAGCTCCATCTCGCCGATGATGTTACGAAGGGTGGTGGCGGTCAGGTTCTCGATGGCCGCGATGGGATGCTCCACACCGTAGGAATAGAGCTTGGGGTCGGTGATCTGGAAGAAGACCACGGTGTCGATCTGCATGGTGACGTTATCCTTCGTGATCACGGGCTGCGGGGGGAAATCCGCCACCTGCTCCTTCAGGGAAACGATCTTTGCCACGCGCTCAATGATCGGGATCTTGACGTGCAGACCCGTCTGCCACGTCTCGGAATAAGCGCCCAGCCGCTCGATGACGTACGCCTTGGACTGGGGGACGATCTTGATGTTGGCCACCACGATGGCCAGCAGCAGAACGATGACGCCGACTAAAATGTAAATACCTACCTGCATGAGAAATGCCTCCTGTTTTATTTTGTAGCACGCAGCACCAGCTGCGTTGATTGACATGAATGTGCAGCACGCCGCCTTGCAGCGTTTTTTGTGGTAGCACGGCGTATTACGCCGTCTGGAACATTTGGTTATTTGAAGGGTAATCGTGTTGAAGATTGTTCCGGCAAAGTGTTTTTCTGCAAGAACGACATGAAATGGGATAGGTTCAGACGGCGTAATACGCCGTGCTACGGGATGTTGTTTTTGCCCGGATCAACGGCGCATGGCGCCGTGCTACGCGGTGCGTTCAAAGGAGAGGAATCTGGTCCCCTGAAAGGTCAGCCTGCCATGGTCGCCCTCCGCCAGGTAGCCGTATTGGCTGCTGGGGATATTCAGCTCCAGCCGGTCGCCGCTTTCCACCTGAAAGGTGGCGTAGTAGTTGGTAAAGGACGAGGTGGAATAGCCGTGGGCCCCGGTGATATCGCCCGCGTTGGCGGTGTTGTGGTGTGTGACCTCCTGCCGCCGGGAGACGACGACAGCTTCCACCGTCAGCCGGGGGGAGTTATTGTTCTTGTGCCACCGCAGGAACATTCTGACGACCGCCGCAATGAAAATGCCGATCACCAGCGCGAACATGACGTAAAAAATGACACTGAAGCTGCTGAAACCGTTGAAGCCAAATTCGAACATGGTTTCCTCCTCCTTCCGACAGCATGTCGGGAGTCCATCGGCTTCCGACTGAAACGGCGCTTTTTTGAATCGGAATCGCATTGCGGGCGGATCATTGATCCGCGCTACATTCTGTAACGCAGCTGAGGCTGCGCGCTACGGTTCGACAATCAGCTTCACGCCCTCAATGGCCCTTACGGTTACGGTTGCGCCGGCTGGGATCACACTGTCATCCACCGAACGGGCCGACCACACGGAACCGTTGACCTTCGCCAGCCCCTTGCCGTCGGTATTGCTGATGGTCTCCGTCACCACGGCCTCCGCCCCGATGACCATATCGGCGTTGGTGGGCTGGGTCCTGCGGTTCATCCATTTTTTCACCAGCGGACGGGTCAGGATCAGCGACAAAAGCGACACCAGCGCGAACACGATGATCTGAATGGCGACGTTATCCACACCGAAGGCCGCCAGCAGGAGCGAGACCAGCGCGCCAAGCGCAAACCAGACGGTGGTGAGCTGCACGGTGGCAAATTCCGCAATCAGAAACAGCGCCAGCAGACCGAGCCAGACAAATAACATGACGTTCACCTGCATGTTACCACCTCCTTTTCAACGGATCGTCCGTCAGGACGGCACAAAACAATCCTTTTGTCTTGTGTTGGTTTGATTGTAGCACAGGTTCACGTGATTGTCAATAGCGTTTTTGTGATTTTTTGCAGAATCTCAATAGCAAAATGCGGAAATGCCGAGAAAATATACCGTCAGACCCGTGTCGATGAACAAGTGGAACAGCGGATGGATATACTTCACCTTTTTGCCCACGCCGCAAAGGATGGCCCCGGTGAGCAGCAGGGCGCTGCCGCCCAGCAGCGCGTGAAAGGCGGTCTTTGGCAGGTGTTTGTACGCCCCGCCTCCGCTGACGGCGCACACAAAGCCCGTGACAATATAAATGGCCATCTGCGCCGCGCGGGTACCCTCGAAATCCCGCAGGGTCAGGACCAACCCGGTCACCGCACCGACCCACGCCGCCGCGATCATGATCACGGAGGGGACGACGCCCACCGTATCATAGACGGCAGGCACGCAGCCCGTGGCGGTACCGGCCACCGCAAAAAAGATGGCGCAGTGATCCAGCAGCCGCAGCGTTCGCTTGGCGTTCCCCGGCTTCACGCCGTGATAGAGGGCGGAGACCGTGAAGGTGGCGGCGGTGCCCAAGAGGTAGAGCAGCGAACAGACCACCCGCAGCGCCTGCCCGGCGGCAAAGGCAGGAAACACACAGCGCGACACAATAAAGCCGCAGAGAATCAGCCCCGCCCCGTGGGTGAGGGTGTTCAGAAGTTCTTCGCCCTTCGTGTAGGAGACGAGGGGGATGGGGGTGGTTGTTTTCATAAAAGTCGGAAGTCGTGAGTCGGAAGTCGGAAGTCGCAAGCAGCACAACGCCTTGCGTCGCTGACTCCCGTAGCGCGGCACCTCAGTGCCGCTCGGAGCACAAACTACTATTTTTGCAAACTGAAAATGATAGATTTTTCTGAAAACAGAACGCTTAAACTGATTTTTCAGGTCGCTGAGATGGTTCTTTCGCAAACAGCGGCACTGAGGTGCCGCGCTACCGGATTGATATAAAGGGACCTGCCGCCGTGGTGCATCTCCGCACTCCGCTCTCCGCACTCCGCTCTGAAAAAGCGCCGTGCTACGATAAAAAGATGTCACCCGTGAGATTACTGCTTCATCTGCTCCGTGCGGGTCTCGGTCTCGGGATGGATCTTCGACAGGTCCGGCGTTACGCCCAGCAGGGGGCAGACGGCGTCCAGCACCGCTTTCGCCAGAATCGTGGCCCCGGTGTAGTTGTAATGGGTGGCGTCTGCGTAGATATCGTCGGGCTCATACCGCCGCACCACGGAGGCCAGGTCGTTGACGGGGATGTTGTGTTCCGCCATAACGCCCAGCGCCACCTCGTTGATTTTGTCAATATCCTTGTTTTTCCGCACGATCCACGGCAGCACGTATTTTTCATCCCGGCCGGGGGTGGATAGGGCGAAGACCTGCTGCGCGTGGGGATAAACGTCCTTCAGCCGGTGGATGATGCGGCCCAGGTAATAGCCGTAGATCTCCGGCGGGGTCATGATATCGTCATAGTGGAAGCGGATCACGTCGTGCAGGCCCACGTTCCAATGGATCACGTCCACGTCCTCGCCGAAGCGCTGCTTGTGTTCCCAGTCGCCGATGGCGTAATAGGTGTAGGCGGCAAAGCAGGCGTTTTCATCCGGCCAGCAGACCTTCACCTGTCCTTCCAGCGCCTGCGCCACGTAGTGGTCGTAGTTCATGCGGATCGAATCGCCAATCAGCAGTAGTTTTTTCATGGTATGCCCCTTTCAGACGGCCGACTTGGCGTCGATAAAATCCATGAAATGATTCCAGTCCGCCCGGCCCAAATAGTGCTTGCCGTCCCGCAGATAATAGGCGATATGGCCTTCGGGGAAGCCGTCCCCCACTTTTGCGGGAGTCTCCGGGCCGATGAAGCCCTCCCGGCCGTACAGCGTCCACATGGGCGACGCGGCGGCGCAGGAAAGCTGTTCGGAACAGGGGTCGGCCCAGGCGTCCTGCTCGGCGGAGTTGACGCACACATAGCGGGGGGCGCAGGCTGCGATCAGCAGGTGCTGGTCGAAGGGCAGTTTTTCCATGTGGTCCGGGAAGCGCAGCAGGTTGTTACAGAACCAGAAGGGGAAAACGCGGGTGATATCCGCAAGCGTCTCGCCGCCCTCGTGGTGGGTGCGGTGATACGCCGCGCCCATGCAACCGGAGTCGTTGGAGCAGACGTATTTCACGCGTGGATCGTTGGCGGCGCACCACAGGGCGGTCTTGCCGAGACGCGAGTGGCCGATGACGGCGATCTCGTCCGGGTCGATGTTATCCAGCGTGGAAAAATAGTCGATCACGCGGCTGACGGCATAAGCCCACAGGGTGATCTTGCCGAAGCCCGTTCCATCCATGGGCCGGTCGAACATGCCCGCCAGCCCGTCGGAAAAATCGCCGTCGTCGCTGGTCACGTCCTCATAACAGAAGGAGGCCAGCGCGTAACCCCGGTCGATGACCTCCTCCGCCGGAACGTATTTGTCATAGCGGTCGGGACGGAAGTTGATGCAGACGATCAGCGGGTGTTTGCCCCCGCCCACCGGCTCGAAATAGTTGACAGGGAAGAAATAGTTGCCCTTGGGCGTATCGAAGCACACGGTCACGTCCTTTTCCAGCGCATGGCCGCAGCAGGTGCGTTCGCCGGTGTCTTCCATGGAACCGGTCACCCGGCGGGGCTTGGGGGGAAAACGCCCGTAGGCGTTGACCGACAGAATATCGAGGATCTCCAGACGGCGGTCGTTCACGTCGTCCGCGGATACCTCGCTGCCGTCGGCAAAGCGCAGCAGGTCAGGGGTAAAGGTCATTGATTTCAGTCTCCTTTTTTTGATCTGGGTGAAAAAATGGGGTTTGTCGAGAGCTTTTGTTTTACGCGAGAACCTTACCCGTTGCGGTAGCGCGGCACCTCAGTGCCGCTGCGAAGGAAAAGTAACATCACGCAGCACGGCGCATTGCGGTCTCACCTGCCGGCTGGTCAATCGCTTCTGCCTTCGGCAGAGGTCTCCACCGGAGACCCGCGACGTCGGGCGGTTGCCCATGATGATTTGCTTTTTCTCTGTGTAATACCGCATGGGAACGGTGTTCACGCGCTGCATTTCAATTTTTTTAATCTTGCACGTCAGACGGCGCAATGCGCCGTGCTACCATAGTTGTTTGCGCAAAGAGCGGCACTGAGGTGCCGCGCTACCGGGTTATCCCGACAAATCCCTGTTATTACACTTTGATTTCATATCCGGGAATATCCTTTCCGTTGATGAAATCCCGCATGGTCACAGTCAGTTTTCCGCCGTTCACGGTGACGAGGGCGGCGGTTCCCGGTCCGCAGCCGGGATCCCCCTTGCCGCCGTATTCAAAGCTGGGCAGGTTGATATAATACAGGTTTTCATGGGCCTGCTCCACGCAGCAGGGCAGCAGCCAGTGGATATGCCCGCTGAAAAACAGGATGGGGGCTTTGGCGGTTGCCGCGTGGCGCAGCAGCAGCGCGTCCACGGCGGCGGAACGCTCGCCCATGCCCGCTTCGTGATATTCCGGCGTGACGCCGTTGCGGCCCTCCGGCGGCTGGTGGCTCAGCACGAACACCGGCTTGCCGGTGCGCAGGGCCTTGGCCAGCGCCTTATCCAGCCAGTCCAGCTGGGCTTCGGTGATTGTCGGTTTGTTGTGGCACAGGGCCTCGGTGCCGGTCACGATAAACGGAAAGCCCTTTACCGTGGCGTAGTAGTAGTTCTTCTCCGTCACAAGGCCGCAATCCCGGCAAAAGCGCTGAAACAGCCGTTCCGCCAGCAGATAGTTGGGATCGTCGCTGTGGTGCCAGCTGTCGTGGTTGCCCATTTGGGGCAGCACCCGCAGATCGCCCAGGTAGGCCTTTTTCAGCCGCCGCAGCAGGGCGTATTCCTTCTCGTCGCCGCAGTTGGTGATATCGCCGCACAGGGCAAGCACGTCGGTGTTGCCGTCCCGGCGAATGCCCGCCAACGCCCGGCGCAGCACGTCCGTCCGGTCACGGAAGGGGTCCGCGTCCGTGTGCAGGTCGGCGGCGAATACCGCCCGGAAATCGTCCCCGTCCGCCGACCGGCGCGGCAAGCGCGACAGCACCAGCGAAGATGCCATGGTGGGCAGGCTCTCCCGCAGGGTTCTTTTTCCCGACAAAGCAAAACCCTCCTTCCGGCAATCATGTCGTTTCGGCAATTAAAAAAGATTACATTGTACCTGATTTCTATTATAATATGCCCCGTTTAAAATGCAATAAAAAGGCGCAAAAAAATTCCCCGGACCGAAAACCGGTTCAGGGAAAAGGAAGGCCCGGCGCGGTAGATCAGCCGGATTCCGCATCCGACGTCTCCTGTGCGTCGAATTGAATATACGCTTTTATGCTCTCCCCGTCGATGAGGTAATCCGTGATCTCCACGCTGCCCTTCCACACCTTCGCTTTGATGGTAAAGGTATGGCCGAAGGCGGGGTCGTTGATATTGTCCGTGCCGTACCACATATCCGCGTCGTCCGGCTCCTCGCCGTAATCCCGGATAAGCTGTACAATATACTGTTTTTGCAGGTCCGGGAAGTAGGTTTCCTCAAGCGACTGGCTGACGTGGAGATTTTTCTCCAGATTTCCGTACAGATACGTGTCCCCGTGACCGTCCGCGTCGATATACGCGCCGTCTAAAGGCCGGATATCCGTTCGCCGGACGGTGGAAAGACCGTCCTTGTCGGTTTCGATTGCCCAGTACCGGTCGGAGAAGGAGACGGTCCCTTTTTTACGGATCTCCAGCCGCAGGGAGCGTTCGTTTCCCCACACCCAGTAGCTGCCGTCCGTGGCAAATTCGTATTCCACGGCGTCGGTCGCCATGTGGCGCTCCGCCGTCTTCTGATAGCCGATCATGCCGCCCAGAAAGCCCAGCTGCAGCACGGTCAGCACGATGGCCAGTATCTTACGCATTGTTTTCCGCCTCCTTCGCCGCTTCCTTCTCTTTTTTCACGGACAGCATTTTTTTGTTGATGAACAGGATCGCCACGCCCAGCGCCGCGCAGAACCCGCCGATCAGCGGCATGTTGTCCTCCAGCAGGTGCCAGATCACGAAGATCAGGTCTGCCGCCACCGTCAGCATCCCGAAATTCAGCGGCAGCAGCTTGAGCGTTTTCACGCCCCGCAGGATCAGGATCACACCCATCGCAGCGATAGCCAGTACCTTCGGCCATTGCTGCGCCGTCAGCATCAGCCCCATCTGGACGACAGCCGCCGCAATGAACAGGAGCTTCAGCGGATTGTGTTTGAAGCTCTTTCTGCCGTAGATCGCGCCTGCCGCCACGATGACCGCTGCGAGGGCGTAGATCCACGGCAGCGTCCGTGTCAGCTGCTGCGTTTCTCCGGGGGCGGCTCTCTCAACATAGAAACAGAAAGAAATGAAAAGCATCTGTATGATGGACACGACGACCGTGCCCGCCGCGGCGGGATAGCGCAGCGGCAGCGCGCCGTCGGTCTCCCGGTCGGCGGCCAGCAGCCCCGTAAAACAGGCCAGCAGGATCAGGTTGGAATACTCAAAGCCGTATTGCGGCCCGGCGTGCCACAGACCGATGGTCAGATAGGCTACCGCCATGCCGGTCAGCACCCAGCGGGTAAAGACCTTCAGCTCGGCGGGCAGACCGTTCTTTTTCACGAACAGCGCCGCCGCGGCGAAGAACAGCGCCGCGAACGCCAGCATGGGCTGACGGCCCTCCTCCCCGAACCGGAACATAAACACGATCCCGAAGCCGTTCAGCGCCGTGAACCCGGCAACGGAATCCAGCGCGAACATCACGGGCAAAATCAGCAGCGTATCCGCCAGCAGCAGACGGCTGAAGCCGAAATCGACGGAAAAGGTGTGGTTGATCAGCGCCACGGAAGCGCAGAAGCCCGCGATCCACACCACCGCCGCGGCCTCGTTCTTAATCTGGCTGTTCTTTTTCCCGAAAACCGCCCACAGGGCGAAGCCCATCCCGGCGGCCGCCGGAAGGAAGGAAAGGATCCGGCGGGTCAGCTCCGGCATATCCCGCCACAGCCATACAATTAAAATAATGCACCCGGCCGCCAGCAGAAGGCTGCCGAACACCGCCAGCACCACGCCGGAAAGGCGCTTCGCGGCGGCGCGGTCGTCGGCGGGAGCCTCCAGTCCCACGCTGCGGCGCTTGCCGTAGATCAGCTCCTCCACGTCCGCCCCCAGCGCGGCGGAAAGGGCGGTGAGCATGTCGATATCCGGCTGGGTGCGGTTGTTCTCCCAGCTGGAAACGGTCTGCCGGGTGACGCACAGCGCTTCGGCGAGCTGTTCCTGCGTCAGCTTTCGCTCGCCCCGCAGCCGTTTGATGTTTTTGGCAATGGAAGTCATGCGGTTTCTCCTTGTCAAGAAATAAGCGGCAGGCGGAAGAAAATCGTCTTTCCTTGCCGTTCTGCCATCATTCAAACATAAAAACGGAAAAAAGTCACGCAATGATCTGTTGCGTTGCACATACCCACCGGAAAATGTGGAGAATTATTGAAAATTAAGAGGTTGCCGCGCTGATTATAATTGTAGCGCGGCTCCGTGAGCCGCCCGCAACGCGATTCCGATTATAAAACATTCGATAAAGGAAAGCGTTTTAAAATCGTTGTTTTTCCTCCGAACCGGCTTATGCCGAGGTGCGGGTCTCCAATGGAGACCTCTGCCGGAGGCAGAAGCACCGACCGAGCCGGCAGGCGAGACCGGCTCACGGAGCCGCGCTACGGGGTCCGCATCGCCCCGACAAATCCTTATTTTCTTTCCTCCTTCTGCTTTCCCACGACCGCTTTGTTAAAGAGGATGGCGGCAATCGTCAGAAGCAGGGAAAGGGCGGACAGGGCCTGCTGGCCGTAGAGGGAGACGCCGAAAATGCGGTTGCCGTTTTTCTGTACCGCGCTCAGGATCCGGCTGCCGCACAGGGAAGAGAGAAACCCCACGATGCCCCGCAGGCCGTCGTTGACCGCCAGCCCGTGGATGATGTAATCCTCCTCCAGATAGCAATAGGTCATGTTGTAATTGTTCTGATTGGTGCCTGCCAGACTCATGTGGTACAGCACGGTAAAGGCCACCACGCACCACTTGGCGGAGGGCCCGGAAAACAGATTGAAGGCGAACCCGGCGGCGGCCAGATACAGCGCCAGCCGGAAGCCTTTGGCGTAGGTGTGTTGATCCGAAAAGCTGCCGAAAGGGCGGGACACGGCAAACCTGCCAAGCGAGGCGGCGGTATTGATCACCTGTACCGTGCCCACGGTCATGGCCAGGTCGCCTGTTTTGAAAGTACCCATGAAGCCCACCGTCATGTACCGGGCCGCGTCCCAGAGGCAGGCGAGGATCACGGTATGGCGGAAGTTCCGGTTGCCGAGGGTGTGGCGCAGCATGTCGGGCAGTCTCTTTTTACTGCCGCCGGTCAGGTTTTCCCGGTCCTCCATCAGCAGAAAGCTGACGAAATTGCACGCACAGACGACGAACATGCAGGCGGCGATAAACAGGAACGCCCCGTGCAAATTGCCCGCCGCCTCGAACCGGTCCACGATAAATCCCACCGCCAACGTGAACCCCATGCCGGAGGCCAGGGAGATCATCTCCTTGGTGGCGGAATACCGGCCCCGTTTGCCCGGCTCCACAAAGGAGTTGCCCCACTTGTAGCAGATGGAGAGGATCACGTACATGCAGAAATAGGCCGCCAGCAGCACCGCCGTCACCAGCGCGGTCTTTGCCCCCACGGAGAGCTTCAGGAACGGGATGAAAAAGATGCTCATGAACAGCAGCTGGCTGGCCGTATCGAAGGCCATCACCGTCTTTTTGACCCGCTTCAGCCGGTCCGCGAAGGTCAGCGCCACAAACTGGAACAGGAAGGAAAAGGAGATCAGCGACGAGATCACGCCGGTCACCGCGTCGCTGACGCCGATATCCGTCAGCAGCTTTGCCAGAAACGCGTCCGCCGCCAGAATCGAGATGAAATATTCAAAGGTGCACTGGGCGGCGTACGCCCCCCGGGACCGCCGGTAAGGTTTGGTGTCAAAGGGGTTCATGATGGCTTGTCTCCTGTTTCAAAAAGCGCGGTCATACATGGATTTTGTATTAGCATACCGCCTTTCACACAAAAACGCAAGACGGTAAACGCGTTTTTTGCACACGAAGAACGCGGCGGACGAAGGTCCGCCGCGAGGGGAAAGGTCTTTTGATTTCGTTGCCTGCAACGCAACGTTTTTTTATTCCGGAAAAATCAGAGTTCCTTCATCCCCGTTCAGCCGGAACAGCAGCGCGGGGTCGTCCAGTTCTTCACCGGCTAACAGGTTCCAGTCGAAGGAAAAATACAGGGCCTCCGCGGTTTTCAGTGCGGAAAACCGTAAAACGCCGCCTTCCGCCGCCGTCCATTCATAGTAGGCGGCCTGTTCCGCCGGGAACGACGCCAGATCCGCTTCCTCCGCCGTGGCCACGGTGACCGTGAGGCTTTTCAGCGCGGCAAGCAGCTCTTCGCGTTGCGTTGGGGACAGGGTTTCATTGCGTCCGCCGGTCCCGGTGCCGCGATAGCTGACCGTCGCCGTTTCGGCGGCCTCCAGCCGGGCAAAGTCCACGATATCCTCCACCCGGCAGACCCGCCCGACCACGCCGCTGCTGTCAAACGTCCTTCTGGTGGGCGTTTCATCGGGGGCAGCGTCGCCGTCTGTCGCGATGCGGACCACCGTCAGCGGAGGCGTTCGGGCCGCGTCGGTATCTGTCGCAGGCGGGTCATTGTTCCGGCATCCGCACAGCAGCATGGCCGCCATCAGCAAGCACGCCGGGCATATCAGAAACCGTTTCATCATGATACCTCCAAATTGGGGTTTGTCGCGCTCATGGCGCGACAGGTTTGAGGTGTTAGGTTTGAGGTTTGAGATCTTTCAAACTAACGTTTTTCCCTTATCGGATACAGGCTTCTTCT
>CADAMO010000084.1 GCA_902788995.1 Oscillospiraceae bacterium | reverse complement strand
ACCGCAAGACAGGCTGTCGCCTGTCGAGGATTTCTGACGCCGTATTGCGGCGTTTAGACAAGCAGAAATCTTCAAGTATTAATTGGTGGAGCAGTATATACTACAGATTGTGTCTGTCGTCGGAAACCATTCTGAAACGGATCGCCGGAGGGTGCGAGTTGGACAGAAAGTTCTGGAACATCATCCAATACGATAAGGCGAAGGCCTCCGCGTTGGCCCGCGTATGCGGCGTCGACGATTTTGCCGTATTGCTGCTCCAGGCCCGGGGGATCGACACGCCGGAGGCGGTGGAAGCGTTTCTGTCCGGCGGGGAAGGGGAGCTGTCCTCTCCGTTCCTCATCAAAGATATGGATAAAGCCGTCGCCCGCATCCGCCACGGGGTGGAGCGGGGCGAGAAGATCCTCGTCTACGGCGACTACGACGCAGACGGCGTGACCGCCACGGCGCTGCTGACTTCGTACCTTGAGACCATCGGCGCCAACGTGGCCTATTATATCCCCTCCCGGCTCAAGGAGGGCTACGGCCTGTCGCTGGAGGCGGCCGAGCGCATCGTGAACGATGGCTTCCGGCTGGTCATCACCGTGGATAACGGCATTTCCGCCCTGGAAGAGGCCGCCTATTTCAAGGCCCACGACGTGGATATGGTGGTCACCGACCACCACAAGGTGGGGCCGGTGCTGCCGGACGCCGTCGCGGTGGTGGACCCCCACCGGGAGGACGATACCTCTCCGGAAAAGGATCTGGCCGGCGTCGGCGTCGCCATGAAGCTGGCGGCGGCGTTGGAGGACGGCGAGTTCGGCATGGTCATGGAGGATTACGCCGACGTGGTGGCCATCGGCACGGTGGCGGATATCGTTCCCCTCACCGGAGAAAACCGCACCATCGTCCGTATGGGGCTGGAAGCGCTGAATAATTGCTGCCGCCCGGGCCTTTGCGCGCTGATCGAAGCCATCGGCTATGGGGAAAAACCGCTGACCTCCACCGCGGTGGCCTTCGGCATCGCGCCGCGCATCAACGCCGCCGGTCGGATGGATTCCGCCGACGCTGCGCTGAACCTGCTGCTGACCGACGATGAGGACGAGGCGCGGGAGCTGGTGGAAAAGGTGAACGGCGCCAATACCCTGCGCCAGACCGCGGAAAGCGCCATCGCGGAGGAGGCGGAGGCCTACTTCGACGCAGCGCCTGAGCTGCGGCTGGACCGGGTGATGGTGGCGGCAGGCAAAGGCTGGCACCCCGGCGTCATCGGCATTGTGGCTTCCCGCATCGTGGAAAAATACGGCCGCCCGGCGCTGGTGATCTCCATCGGCGAGGACGGCGTCTGCAAGGGCTCCGGCAGAAGCATCGAGGGCTTTTCCCTCTTTGACGCCCTCTCCTACGCGGGGGATACGCTGATCCAGTTCGGCGGGCACACCCTCGCCGCGGGCTTCTCCGTGACGGAGGAGAATATCGGGGCGCTGCGGAAAAAGCTGAACGAGTACGCGGCCACGGTGCCCTACGTCTATCCCACCATCAACATTGACTGCCGGCTCAACCCGGCCAATATTTCCACGGATATTCTGGATTCCCTCAGCCTGCTTGAGCCCTTCGGGGCGAAAAACCCCTCTCCGGTGTTTGGGCTGTTCAATATGACCGTAGCGGGCGTGAAGCCCATCGGCGGCGGCAAGCATCTGCGGCTGACCCTGACGCGGGGCGGCGCGTCCCTGACCGCCGTCTGGTTCGGGCAGACGCCGAAGACCTTCCCCTTTGTGGAGGGAGACGCGGTGGACGCCGCCATCCGCATCGAGCGCAACGAATATATGGGCGAAACGCGCCTGAGCATTCAGGTGAAGGATATGCGCCCCGCCGGTTCCGACGACGAGGCCATGTTCGCCTCCAAGGCGGTCTACCGCTCCTTCGCCGGGGCGGAGACGCTGCCGGAAGAGCGTTTGGCGCAGATCCGCCCCGACCGGGCGCTGATTTCCGACGTCTTCCGCTATATCCGGGAAAACAAGGTCTGGCGCTTTTCGCCGGAGATGCTCTGCCTGCGGATCGGCGCGCCGGCCGGCAAGGCGGGCGCCGTCAGCGTGGCGTTGGACGCCCTCTGTTCCGTGGGCATTCTCACCCGGGACGCGGAGGGCTACCGCCTCAGCAATTTTACGGGAAAGACCGACCTGACCGCCTGCGAGATCCTGCGGGCCGTCGGATATAAATAAGGCGTAGCGCGGCACCTCAGTGCCGCTCCCGACGCAAACAACCTTTTTAACGTAGTTTCTGTGTTGTACTGCTTATCTGTTTTTCGAGAAGAATTCAACGATCAAATCATCATATCCGCTTTTTGTCAATAGCGGCACTGAGGTGCCGCGCTACCAGATCAATGTACCCGGGGGTGAATCATATGGAAAACGGCAGCGAATATTACGCGGAATTAGGCAAGCTTGTCAACGCGACTTATCCCGAAGCCGAAGCAAAGAAAATCGAATCCGCCTTTGAATTTGCCTTCAACGCCCACAACGGGCAGCTGCGCAAATCCGGTGAGGCCTATATCATCCATCCCGTGGCAGTGGCGAAGATCCTCATCGGCTTCGGTATGGATTACCAGTCCGTCATCGCCGCGCTGCTGCACGACGTGGTGGAGGACACCCCCGTCACCTCCGAGAACGTGAAAAAGCTCTTCGGGCAGGACGTGGCGCTGCTGGTGGAGGGCGTAACAAAGCTGGGCAAGGTGCCGCTGGCCAGCCGCGAGGAGCAGCAGGCGGAAAACCTGCGTAAGCTGTTGCTTGCCATGAGCGAGGATATCCGCGTTATCATCATCAAGCTGGCGGACCGGCTTCACAACATGCGCACGCTGAAATACGTGCCGGAGCAGAAGCGCCGGGACACCGCCAAGGAGACCATCGAGATCTACGCCCCCATCGCGCACCGGCTCGGTATCCGGCCCGTGAAAGAGGAGCTGGAGGACCTGGCCATCTCCTATCTGGACCCGGTGGCATACGAGGAGATCAAACGGGCTTTGGCGGAGCAGGAGCCGCAGCGGAAGGAATTCCTCGACAGCATCAAGGAGAAGATCTCCGCCCGCGTGAAAACCGTGGTGCAGGACGCCACCATCGAGGGGCGTATCAAATCCGTCCACGGCATCTACCGCAAGATGTATATGCAGGGCAAATCCTTTGAGGAGATCTACGACATCTACGCCGTGCGGCTGATCGTCAACACGGTCAGCGACTGCTATAACTGCCTCGGCGTGATCCACGATATGTATAAGCCCATCTCCGGGCGGTTCAAGGATTATATCTCCACCCCCAAGCCCAATATGTACCAGTCCCTGCACACCACCGTCATCGGCAGCGAGGGCATCCCTTTCGAGGTGCAGATCCGCACCGTGGAGATGCACAAGACCGCCGAATACGGTATCGCGGCCCACTGGAAATATAAGCTGGGCTATAAGGACGCGGAATCCAACAAGCGCATCGAAAAGGGCATCGGCTGGGTCCACGACCTGCTGGAGGCCCAGAGCGAATCCGGCGACGTGTCGGATATCGTCAACACCATCAAGCACGATTTTGTCAGCGAAGAGGTCTTCGTGTTCACCCCCAAGGGCGACGTGATCTGTTTGCCCGTGGGCGCCACCGTCATCGACTTCGCCTACGCCATCCATTCCGCCGTGGGCAACAAAATGACCGGCGCAAAGGTGGATAAGCACATCGTGCCCCTGACCCACGTGGTCAAGACCGGCGAGATTGTGGAGGTGCTCACCTCCTCCCAGCCGGGCAAGGGCCCCAGCCGCGACTGGCTGAAGATCGTCACCACCAGCGAGGCCCGCACCAAGATCCGCACCTGGTTCAAGAAGGAACGGCGCGAGGAAAACATCGTCGAGGGCAAGCAGGAGTTCGAGCGCGAGCTGCGCCGCAACAACATCACGCCGGATGAGGAACAGGCCTCCGCGCTGATGCAGACCATCATTGAAAAGCAGCGCATGGCCACCGACGACGACTTCTATGCGGCGCTGGGGTACGGGGGTATCATTCTCTCCAAGATCATGCCCATGATCAAGGAGGAATACAACAAGCTGGCCAAGACCGCGCCGGAAAAGGAAGTCAAGTATAAACAGGCGCGCACCGTCAGCAGCGAGGGCGTGGTGGTGGACGGCATCGGCAACTGCCTTGTCAAGCTCTCCCGCTGCTGCAACCCCATTCCCGGCGACGAGATCATCGGCTTTATCACCCGCGGCCACGGGGTTTCCGTCCACAAGCGGGATTGCCCCAACGTGCCCGCCGTGATCAACGCCGCGCCGGAGCCCGAGCGGTGGATCCGGGTCTACTGGAGCGAAAACACGAAGACGGATTTCTCCGCCTCCATGCTGCTCACCTGCCTTTCCGGCAAGACCACCATGAACGATATTTTTACCGCCCTCAACTCCATCCACGTCACGGTCTATTCCATCAATACCCGTGATACGAAGGACGGGCGCATGCTCATCAATATCACCGTCAACGCCAACAGCGTGGAGCACATGAAATCCATGATGGCGCGGCTTTCAAAGCTCAGCGGCGTGCTGAGCGTAGACCGCTCCGGCGCGGACCTTTGAGCGAACGTTTCACGTCCGCAGTGATATGTTTTTGCTGCGCAAAAACGTGAAATCCGCCTGCGGCGGGTGATATTTTTCGCATTCGCGAAAAGTGATATGTTTGCCGCCCGGCGGCAAACGTTTCGGAAGCGCTTCGCGCTTGATCTATGCAGAAAAAGGCGGACATTGTTCTGCCAGCCATAAACGGGAGAATAAAAAATGGAAAAGAAGCTTTACCGTTCTGCCACGGACAAGAAACTCGCCGGCGTGTGCGGCGGGTTTGCCCAATATTTCAATATCGATTCCACCGTCGTGCGGGTGTTGCTGGTGCTGTTCTGCCTGCTGGGCGGCTCCGGCGTGCTGTTTTATCTCATCTGCGTCCTGATCATTCCGGAGGAGCCCGCCGGTACCGAGGGCGGCTATACGCCCTATCAGGACGTGAGCGGATATCATCCCGAGCGATGAAAGCGGTCATTCAGCGGGTCAGCGAGGCCTCTGTCACCGTGGACGGGGCCGTCGTCGGCGCCATTGAGAAGGGATTTCTCGTGCTGTTGGGCGTGATGGACGGCGACACGGAAGCGGACGCCGATATCATGGCGGCCAAGGTGGCGAAGCTGCGGATCTTTACCGACGAAAACGATAAAATGAACCTCTCCGTTACCGACGTGGACGGGGAAGTGCTCTGTGTTTCCCAGTTTACCCTGTGCGCGGACGTAAAAAAGGGCAACCGGCCCTCCTTCACTCCCTCCGCCGCCCCGGCGGAAGCGGAACGGCTGTATGAATACTTCATGCGTCGGCTGAAAGCCGAGGGCGTGAAAAAAGTGGAACACGGCGTCTTCGGCGCGGATATGAAGGTCCGCCTGCTTAACGACGGCCCGGTGACGATCCTGTTTGATTCACAGACGTGGATCAGAAGGTGAGATGCCAATTCGCAATTGCTAATTGAAATGAGGTCCTTATGAAAATCTGTTCCGCCCCCATCGGCGATATCCATACCAACTGTTATATCATCACGGATGAGGCCAGCGGCGAGAGCGCCGCGGTGGACTGCGCCGTGTTCGACGCGGACTATGAGGCGCTGCTCAGAACCGCGGGCGTCTCCTCGCTGAAATATATTCTGCTGACACACGGCCATTTCGACCATATCAGCGGGGTGAAACGGCTCAAGGACGTGTGCGGCGGGCAGATCGTGATCCACCCCGAGGACGCCGCCTGCCTCACCGACCCGAAAAAGAGCCTCAACAGCTACGTGCACTACGCCTCGCTGGAGCCGGTTTCCCCCGATCTTCTGATCGAAGAGGGCAGCGAGTTGCTGCTGGGCCAAACGAAAATCACCGTAATGCACACCCCCGGCCACACACCGGGCAGCGTATGCTATCTGACGGAAGACACCATGTTCTGCGGCGACACGCTGTTCCGGCAGTCCATGGGCCGCACGGATCTTCCCGGCGGCAGCACCCTCACGCTGCTGGTTTCGCTTTCGCGGATCGGCAAAATGGAAGGGGAGTACGCGATTTACCCCGGCCACGGTGAAACCACTACGCTTGCCTATGAAAAGCGGAACAACCGCTATCTGAAGATGAAATGATCCTGTCGTTTGAAGGGCACTCCTTCCGTTATGAGTGCGAAAAAATATGCCGCATCTATTTCCCCACGGAAAAGATCGTGTTCGGCGACGCGCCGTCGCAGCCCGAAAATGATCCGAGACGGGTGAAAACCTGTATGGAGCCGCAGGGGGAGAACCTGCTGTTCCGGTGCGAAGCGGAAATCGACGGCCGGTTTCGCGGGTACGGCTTTGCCGCCGCGTCGCCGGAGCCGTCCGATGAGGCCGCTTATAAGGCGGAATGTGAAAAGCTGCTGGCCAAGGCCATGACCCGCGTGCTGACGGATCTGACCGGGATCCGGCCCCCCTGGGGCATTCTCACGGGCGTTCGTCCCGCCAAGCTGATGCGCCGGTATCTGGCGCAGTACGGCGAGGCCGACGCCAGGCGGCGTTTTACCGGCTTTTTGCAGGTCTCGCCCGAGAAAACGGAACTGGCGTATCAGGTGGCGCTGGCGGAAAACGAATGCGCGGCGCTGTCCACGGAAAAATCCTTTTCGCTGTACGTGTCCATCCCTTTCTGCCCCACCCGCTGCGCCTACTGCTCTTTCGTCTCCCATTCCATCGCCCAGGCAAAAAAGCTGATTCCCGACTACGTGAAGCTGCTGTGCCGGGAAATCGGGCAGACGGCGGCCATCGCCCGGGAGCTGGGGCTGCAATTGGAGACCGTCTATATCGGCGGCGGCACCCCCACGTCGCTGGACGCGGAGGACCTGCGGCAGATTACCGACGCGCTGCACGACGCTTTTGACCTGCGGGAGCTGCGGGAATTTACCGTGGAGGCGGGCCGACCCGATACCGTGGACGGCGAAAAGCTGGCGACGCTGAAAAGGGCCGGGGTGAACCGCATCAGCATCAACCCGCAGACCTTTTCGGACGCGGTGCTGGAACGCATCGGCAGAAAGCACACCGCCGCGGAAACTGTTGAAAAATATCAGCTGGCCCGCCGTATGGGCTTTGACAATATCAATATGGACCTGATCGCGGGGCTGCCCGGCGACACGCCGGAGGGCTTTGCCGCCACGCTTGACAGGGCGATTGCCCTCGCCCCCGAAAACATCACCGTCCATACCCTCGCGCTGAAACGGTCGTCGGAGCTGTCTTCGGAAAACGGCGCGTCGTCGGCGGGGCGTCAGGAAGCCGCCCCCTACGGGACGCCGGAAATGCTCGCCTACGCGTCGAATGCCCTTCCCACAGCGGGGTACGCCCCCTATTATATGTACCGCCAAAGCAAATCGGCGGGCAATCTGGAGAACGTGGGCTGGACAACGCCCGGGCACGCCTGCCTTTACAACGTCTACATGATGGAGGAGCTCCATTCGGTGCTGGCGGTGGGCGGCGGCGCGGTCACCAGGCTGGTGGATCAGCAGGACGGGCGCATCGCCCGGGTGTATAACTTCAAATATCCCTACGAATACATCGGCCGCTTTGAAGAACAGAGCGAGCGGAAGGATGAGATCCGGACGTTTTACGGGAGATAGGTCTGAGGTTTGAGGTCTGAGGTCTGAGGTTTAAGGTTCAAGGTTCAAGGTTCAGAGTTTAAGATTCACCTCACACCTCACACCTAACACCTCACACCTTTCACCTCATAAATCCCTCCCATTCCACATAGGATAAACCGAGAAAACATACAAGGAGAAAGCTATGGCAGGAAGAAAGAAACAGTCGCTGCTTGACGGCGCGTTGATCCTTTCCGCCGCGATCATCGCGGTGAAGCTGATCGGCGTGTTCTTCAAGCTCTACGTCACGCTGAAGATCGGCTACGACGGCAGAGGATATTACGCTACGGCGTATAACATCTACACGCCCATCTATTCCATTGCGCTGGCCGGGTTCCCCACCGCCGTTTCAAAGATGGTGGCGGCCAAGGCGGCGGCGGGCAAATACCGGGACGTGAAGGCGCTGTTCGGCATCTCCATGCGCATCTTCACCATTGCCGGCGCCGCCGGCACGGTGCTGATCCTGCTGCTGGCCTATCCCTTTACCAAGTCCATCAAATCGCTGGATTCCATCCCCTCCGTGCTGGCCATCGCGCCCTCCATGTTCTTCTGCTGCGTCATGTCCGGCTACCGGGGCTATTATCAGGGCCTGCGGGATATGACCCCCTCGGCCATTTCACAGGTGCTGGAGGCCGGCGGCAAGCTGGTGTTCGGCTGGCTGTTGATCAATTCTGTCATGGCGGGCGGCGCCTCCTTTGCGGATAAACTGCCGGTGCTTCGGGATTTCGTCACGGACGCGGGGCAGAGCTACGCCTCCGCGGCCGCCATCATGGGCGTCACCATCGGTTCGCTGATGGGGCTTTTGTATCTGATGTTCCGCCACATGCTGATCGGCACCGGCATTCCCGGCAGCGCCATCCGCCGGGCGCCCCACGCGGCAAGCAAAAGCGCGCTGACCCGTGAGTTCATCGCCATCGCCATCCCCATCGCCGTCAGCGCCCTCGTCTCCAATATCACCACGCTGATCGACAACTGGACGGTGCAGAACCGCCTGCAATACGTGCTGGACGCCAACTACGGCGCCATCGCCGCCATGTACCCCGGCATCGTCTCCGCCAGAGGCTTCACGGCGGAGCTGACGGAGCCTTTCAAGGCCTATCTGTTCGGCAGCTACGATACGGTGCTGGAGATCAAAAATATCGTTCCCACCTTCACCGTGACCCTGGGGCTTTCCGCCATTCCCGTCCTCAGCGAGGCCTGGGTCAACCGGGATAAGAAGACCATCCGCAGGTCTGTCAACTCCGTCATCCGTCTGACCATGCTCCTGGCCATGCCCGCGGGCATCGGCATGGCGGCGCTGTCCAAGGAGATCCTCTACCTGCTCTACGGCACGTCGGAGGCCAACGCGCCGGCCATCCCCTATATCGCTCCTATCCTGACCATGTACGGCATTTCCGTCATCTTCCTGGCGCTGAACCAGCCCATCACCAACATGCTGCAGGCCATCGACCGTATGGACGTGCCCATCAAGGCCATGGCCATCGGCGCCACGTTGAAGATCGTGGCCAACTACCTGCTGGTCAGCATCCCCGCCATCAACATCCGCGGCGCCGTCATCGGCTCGCTGCTGTGCAACATCGTGATCGACGCCTACGGCATGATCGTGCTGCGCCGCGACGCGCGGCTGCGCTTCAACTACCGGGCGCTGTTCCTGAATCCGCTGCTGTGCGCGCTGGCCTCCGGTCTGGTGGCGTTCATCATCAGCAAAACGGCCAACCTGTTCATCAAGGATACGGTCATGGCGCCCTCCTTCCTGTGCGCCCGCAACGTTGTGACCGTGATTTCCGTGCTGGCTGCGGCGGCGGTTTACGTGTTTGCCCTGTTTTTCACCCGTTCTATCCGTAAACAGGACATTTTATCCCTTCCTATGGGAGAAAAAATCGCAAAAGTACTTGAAAAACGTGGAGTTATAGGGTAAAATACCGTAGGAGCATTAAGAACTGCGCTCCCTTTCCGAAAAAGGTAAAAAAATGAAAGATAAACATGATTTCAAGGACCGTTACGACTGTAACGATTTGATGGATATCGTCCGGATTCTGCGCGCGCCAGGCGGCTGCCCCTGGGACAGGGAGCAGACCCACGAGAGCATCAGGAAGAACTTTATTGAGGAAACCTACGAGGTCATCGAGGCGATCAATAAACAGGAGCCTGCCATGCTGCGCGAGGAATTGGGCGACGTGCTGCTGCAGATCGCGCTGCACTGCCAGATGGAGCAGGAGCAGGGACACTTCACCTTTGACGACGTCTGTGACGAGATCTGCAAAAAGCTGATTATCCGCCATCCCCACGTCTTCGGCGACGTGACGGCGGAAACCACCGAACAGGTGCTCACCAATTGGGACGCCATCAAGATGCAGACCAAGCAGCAGAAGACCACGACGGAATCCATGGCCTCCGTGCCCCGCGAGCTGCCCGCTCTGATGCGCGCCCAGAAGCTTCAGAAAAAGGCCGCCAAGGTCGGTTTTGACTGGGACGACGCCACCGGCGCGCTGGACAAGATCCGGGAAGAGACGGACGAGCTGGAGGAAGCCATGGTGGGGAAAGACCCCGAAGCCGTGGCGGATGAGTTGGGCGACGTGCTGTTCTCCGTGGTCAACGTGGCGAGATTCGCCGACGTGGACGCCGAGGAAGCGCTGACCGGCGCGACGGACAAGTTCTATCGCCGGTTCGCTTTGGTTGAACAGATGGCGAAGGAGCGCGGCATGGATATGAAGACCGCCGGCATTGAAGAGCTGGACAAGCTCTGGAATGAGGCGAAGAGGCAATAGTGAATAGGCAATAGTGAATAGGCAATAGGCAATAGGCAATAGGCAATAGGCAATAGGCAATAGGCAATAGGCAATAGGCAATAGGCAATAGGTTGATGCCTCACGCTGCTCTCTAATCACTAACCACTAATCACTAATCACTAACTACTAACCACTAACGCACAATTGCTGGAAAGCTTTTGAATAATAATCAGGAGGAACAAACATGAACAAGACAGAACTCATCAGCGCTGTGAAAGAAAAGACCGGTCTTACCGGCAAAGACGCTGAGGCCGCCGTTAAGGCTGTTTTTGACTCTGTTTCTGAGGCTCTTGCAAAGGGCGACAAGGTTCAGCTGATCGGTTTCGGTACGTTTGAAGTACGCGAGAGAGCTGCCAAGGAAGCCCGCAATCCGAGAACCGGCGAGACCATCAAGGTCGACGCTACCAAGGTTCCCGCCTTCAAAGCCGGCCAGGCTCTTAAAAACGCTGTCAAATAATTGGCAGGTGTGATCCCAATAGCAAAAAAGAACCGCGTTCGTATTGAACGCGGTTCTTTTAATACAGATCTGTGTTAAAAAGCGAATGGGATCAGCCTTCCGTAGAAGCAGCTGCGTCAGTCGCGGTAGCTTTGCTGCCGAGGCTGGCGAGCTTCTCGATTACATTCATGATGATGTTGATGATTCTCTCAAGAAAACCGATGAAAGTATCGATATAGGCATAGTCGTGATCCTTGTTGACAAGAATACCGGATGCTTTTTTCATTTGTTTCACCTCTTTGTCAGTTATTGCAGCTTAAATTGCAGTGTCATGATAGCATATTTTCAGAGCGAATTCAATATCATTTTGAAGAAATTATTGAATTGTTCACATTTTTGGCGTAATTATACAATTATTTGGATCTTCACGGAATTTTGTGGGATTAAAGTGCTAAAGTAGTTAATTCCATTTCTGTTTTCCATCAAAACGTTGACAGATTGTTGACCTGCGCGTC
>CADAMO010000083.1 GCA_902788995.1 Oscillospiraceae bacterium | reverse complement strand
ATCCTCGACAGGCGACAGCCTGTCTTGCGGTTTCTTCCTTGTCTTGCGACGTTTATCCGGCGCATAAATAATTCACGATTAAATTGGTGGAGCAGTAACAGGAAGACCCATCAGCGGCTGAAGAGGATCGTATCTTCGCTGATTGAACCGGATGATACGGTACTGGAATGTGCCTGCGGGACAGGGCTCCTCTCTGCCGTGATCGCAGAGAACTGCAGGCAGCTTACGGCAACGGATTTCTCTGACAAGATGCTGAAGAAAGCAGAAAAGAACTGCCGCTCCTTCCGTAATATCACATACGCTCGGGCGGACGTCACTGCGCTTCCCGATCCGGACGGCAGTTTTGATAAGGTCGTGGCCGGAAACGTGATCCATCTGCTGGATCATCCATTGACGGCGCTCCGTGAACTGAACCGAGTGTGCAAAGACGGCGGGATGCTGATCATCCCGACCTACATGAATAGAGATGATAAAGGAAAAACAAGCGGCTTTGCCGGTGCAGTCGGAAAAGCCGGCGCTGACTTCAAGCGGCAGTTTACCGCGGAAAGCTACCGGCAGTTTTTTCTGGACGCAGGGTATCCCGACGTGACGGTCTCTCTGGCCGACGGACGTATTCCCTGCGCTGTGGCGGTAATGAGGAAGAAACAGAATGAAGATATATGAATTTGGGAAAGAACATACGAAAACTTTCGCCATGTTTCAGTGCGCGGTCGAACCCTGGTGGGTGTTCAAGGCTTCCGCTGAAGAAATGGCGAAGGGCTATCATGTGTATCTCTTTATCGCAGACGGCCACGATGAGCTCGGTACGGAATTCATTTCCCTTGAGAAGTATGCAAAGGATGCTGCGGACTATTTGAGATCACATGGCGTCGACCGGGTAGACGCCATGTACGGAGTCTCTATGGGCGGCGCTGCCGTGATCCGCTTTCTGGCCACGGAGGACATTCCTGTGGAAAAGGCTATCATCGACGCCGGAATCACCCCTTATCCTTATCCCAAACCGATCTGCAGGCTGATATCATTGAAAGGGAAGTGAAACAATTTCTGGAGGCAACCAATTAAGGAGGACAAAAATGGGTCTTGCTAAAAACTTTTTCAGTCAGACGCGTAAGCCGGAAGGCTTTTTAGGAAAAATGATGCTCGGTACGATGAACGCCGGGCATGCGAAACTGGCCGACTGGGGTTTCACCCGCCTGCCTGCCTTCACCCCGGAACGTGTGGTGGATCTGGGCTGCGGCGGCGGACGGAACGCAGGGGAACTGCTGAAGGCGTATCCGAAAGCGCATGTAACGGCGGTCGACTATTCCGAACTGTCTGTGGAGAAGGCAAAGGACTTTAACAAGGCCATGATCGCTGCGGGCCGGTGCAAAGTCCTGCAGGGGGACGTATCCGATCTTCAGCTCCCCGCAGGAATGTTTGACCTTGCCACAGCCTTTGAAACCGTTTATTTCTGGCCGGGGCTGGAAAAATGCTTTGCCCAGGTTGCCAAAGTATTGAAGCCCGGCGGCTGTTTCATGATCTGCAATGAGTCAGACGGGACCGATCCGACAAGTTTGAAGTTTGAAAAGATCATTGACGGCATGAAAAACTATACGGCGGAGGAGATCGGGGCTGCGCTGAAAACCGCCGGCTTCTCTGACGTACAGACGGATCATCACCCGTCCAGACCATGGATCACGGTGTTGGCAAAGAAATAAGGACTGGAATATTGAACCTTGCCTATAAGTATCTGCTCCGGGCAGATGCGGCGCTTGCATCGAAGGCTGCGGACCTGTTGTTTTTCGGCTTCAGCCTGCCGGTATATCTGCTGCTTGTGATCTTCTGGCTGCCGATGATGATGGTGCAGTTTCTTGCCTTTTCCAAGGGCATGACCCCGTATCCGAGGGCTGCGAGGTGGTTCTGCGTACTGATCGGCGCCGTTCCGGCGCTGGCGCTGTCCGTGATTCTTGGCCCTGACACTGCCCTTGGCGCAGGAATCGGAACGATGTTTTTGAGCTTCGGTAATGCTTTCATGTTCGGAGGACTTTTGGCAACACTGCCGAGTGCAGAGCAATTTACGGCGTTTGAAAAATCTCAGCTTTTCTCGCAGGCATTATGACGCTGATTTCGTAATACGGCGGGCATGGAAAGGCCGCATAATTGATGAAGAAACTCCTGCGCACAAAGACCCTCGGCGCGGGAGGCGACTGCTGTGACTTCCACGTCGTCAAAGGAGATGAAGCAACATGAAATACGCAGGAATGCCGCTTGGTATGTGGGTCTTGTTTGCCGGGTCGTTTCAAAAGCATTTATCATCCGTTTACGGATATGATTCTGAAACGGCAAAGGAGATCACAGACAAAGCAAAAGCGAAATACAAAGAGATCATCGACCGTCTTCCGGAATTCGAGAAGGCCGATCAGTTCAAAATGAATATCGTCAACTGTGCGATGCTTTCCGCATTTCTCTTGAATCTGCCGGAAAGACCGACGGTGGAAAAGACAACCGAGTACTATCGGGAATCAATGATGACTGCGCCGATGAAGTGGTTCTGCCGGATGAGCGGTAAGAAGAAATTCGGCGACAAGGATCTTCGGGGGATGAAGGACACGGCCTCACTCCGCGCCGCGGACCGGAACCCCTATTCCTGGAACATGGAATACCTTCCCTATCCGGACGGCAGCGGGTATGAGGCCCGATTCACGACCTGCGGCATCTGCACGCTGATGAAAGAACTGGGGCTGTATGATCTGGTCCCGGCCATGTGCCGTCTGGATTACACCATGAGCGAGGCGGGCGGCGCGTCGGAATTCGTGCGGAAATATACGTTGGCTTCCGGCGGTCCCTACTGCGACTGCGGATACAAAAGAAAGGGCTGAACAATGAAATATCACATTGAAAAAAACACGGTGCAGGAGACGCTGGTCATCCCGCTTTTCGGGCGGCTGGTGTGCTCCGAGCGTTTTCCCGAGCTGTTTTCCGATCCGGAGGCCAAACGGATCTGTGACAGCCTGGATTACGATTTTGCCGAAAAGCGGAAGAAAATGGAATCGGCCGCCGGACTTTTCGGCGCGCTGGAAGTGGCGCAGCGACAGTACGACCTGCGCTGCGAAGCAGAGGCATATCTGAAGAACCATCCGAAAGCGGCCGTTATGAATCTGGGCTGCGGCCTGGATGACACCTTCTCGAAGGTCGATAACGGACAATGCAGAGGGTATAACGTTGACCTGCCGGATGTGATCAAGGTGAGAAACGACTTTCTCCCGGTGGGTGAACGGGAGACAAATCTTGCCTGTGATCTGAATGATTTTTCCTGGATGGATGAGATCGACGCGTCGGATGGAGCCGTTTTCTTTGCGGCCGGCGTTTTCTATTATTTCAGAACGGCGGAGGTGCAAAAGCTGTTCTGCGCCATGGCGGAGCATTTTCCGGGCGGCGTGCTGGCCTTCGACTCCTGCAACGAGCGCGGCGCGAAGCTCATGCGGAAAACATGGCTGAAGGAAGCCGGAATCACGGTTGTCAGCGCCTTTTTCTCCCTTGAGAATGAATCGGCGCTTGCAGGCTGGAGCGATCGGTTTGCTTCGGTAACAGCGAAAAGCTACATGCGCGGATACCGGGATATTTACAGCAGCGTCGGTCTTTTCCATAAGCTGATGATCCGTTTCTGCGACGGCCTTGTCAGGATGAAGATCGTCAGGATCGTTTTCGGAGGATAAGTCAATGACCAGAAAAGAGCAGATCAAAAGCGCATACAAGCTGTGCGGCAGCAAATCCGGCTTCTATGACGGAATGATGACGTATTCCACGTTCCTCGGAAAGGCGATCTGTCGGCTCGTCTGGAACATGGACGGCGAAAAGAACCTCCGGTATCTGGAAAAGGCGCTGTCGGGGATCCCGGAGGATTTTTCCGGAAAGCTTTTAGAGGTCCCCGTCGGAACCGGCGTGTTGACGATGCCGGTCTATCGTGATCTTCCGGACGCGGATATTACCTGTCTTGACTATTCGGAGAACATGATGGCCTCGGCGCAAGAAAAGGCAAAATTGTTAGGGTTGACCAACATTGCTTTCCTGCAGGGCGACGTCGGCGCATTGCCCTTTGAAGACGAAAGCTTCGATATCGTGCTGTCCCTCAACGGCTTTCACGCCTTCCCGGACAAGGAAGCCGCTTACCGCGAAACCTGCCGTGTGCTGAAGCCGGGCGGAACCTTCTGCGGCTGCTTTTACGTGCAGGGCGGTCATAAACGGACCGACTGGTTCATCAGGCGTCTGTACCAGCCAAAGGGCTTTTTCACCCCGCCTTATGAGACCGAACAGAGCCTGCGCGCCCGTCTTTCCGGCCTGTACAGGGAAGCGGAGGTCACGACGGTGGAAGGAATCGGATGCTTCTGCTGCAGGAAATAAAGGCGTTTCAGATGAATATCGTGCCGTTTCTTTGTTTTGTTTGAGAAATCGAATTGCTTGGTCGTAAGTATCAATCTGTGATTTTTTAATCTGAATCTTATTAATACGGCAGATTACGTTCCTTTTCAGAAATATTTAATTGCCGCATTAATAACTATGAAAAAAATAATCGTATCATTTCCCGATTCGAAGATTGACGAACTGGCGGAACAGATGCTATAATAAATTGCTTTTCATCGTTACCAAAGGAAGAGAACGTGCGGCGGACCCCATGGAGCCGTCTGATTTTCTGTAAAAAAAGATCAATCACATGAGGAAAGTCTTTTGGTACGGAAGCCGCGAAAAGGCGGAAAAAAGAAGCGAGGTGCAAAGCTTTGAAAATCGGTAAAAAACTGATCCTGTCCATGCTTGCGCTGACGCTTGGCACCATGCTGGTCGTCTGCGCCGGGCTTTACACGATCATCGGCAGCCTGCGGGATAACATACAAACGATGTATGAACATATCAGAACCGGCGCGGAGCAGACGATCGAGGACGGCCTGTATGCGCAGGATTCCGATTCCCTCGGCGCGCTGGCGGATATGCAGGTGGCGGTGACGGATTCCCGCTTGCGTATCGTGTCGGATGCGGTCGAGCAGTCGGCGGAATTTGCCGAACGGCTTTACGCTTCGCCCTCGGCCTATGCGTCATCCGCTTATTCACCCGTCCATCTGTCCGAAGCGCCGGATACGCTCTCCGCAAGATATATGTTCAGCGCGGGGATCGAAGAGACGCCCGCGCTGTATGATGAGCTGAAGCTCCTGTCGAATTTGGAGGAAATTTTCGCGCCGGTCATGCGGTATAACAGCCAATTCCTTGATAACCTTTACGTCGGCACCGCCAGCGGAATCTTTTATCAGTACACGGATAACAACGTTTACCGTGAAAACTACGTGGTAACCGAGCGGCACTGGTACGTCAATTCCGTTTCCTTCCCGGATAAGATCATGTGGAAGGAGACGGAGATCGACTCCTACGGCCGGCCCTGTATCACGGCCTCCATGGCGGTCAGGGACCCCGACGGAAAGATCGTCGCCGTGGTGGCGGCAGACGTAAAATTCGAGCAGATGATGTCCAACGTGATCGGCAGCGGCCTCGGGGACACGGGAACGACCTTTATTCTCGGCGCGACAAAGAATCTGGTGGCGTACGGCGCGCTGATGGAGGACGCCAAAGAACACGGCGGTCTTTTCAACGCTTTTTCGGATCACTTTACGGACGCTCAGAACGTGCGGAAGAGGATCGACGACTGCGCCTTCGGCAACGGAGAGGCCTTTCACGCCCAACTTGACGGCAAAGAGATCTACATGACCGCCCGGGTGATCCCTTCCACCGGCTGGCTTCTTTGCACCGCGATCAACGCCCAGGAGATCACGCAGCCCATCGGGGCCGTTACGGCCAAATCCGACCAGCTGTTTGCCGATGCCAGCAAGCAGATGACAGGCGAATTCAGAATGATGATCGTGAAAGCGGTTTTTGCCATGCTCATGATCGCCCTGATTGCCGTGGTTGTCATCTACTTCATTTCGCGCACGATTTCAAAGCCTGTGATCAGGCTGACGGACACGGTCAAAAACACCGGCGAGGGCGATTTCGACAAGAAATCCGATATCGACACCCGCGACGAGATCGGCGACCTCGCCCGAAGCTTCAATAAGATGCAGGATGAGCTGAAGCTCTTCACGGAGAATCTGAAGACCGCCACCGCGGAAAAGGAGCGCATCGGCGCCGAGCTTTCCCTGGCGACCCGCATTCAGGCGGCCATGCTGCCGAGCATCTACCCGGCGTTTCCGGAACGTCCCGAATTCGATATTTACGCCTCCATGGACCCGGCGCGGGAGGTCGGCGGCGATTTCTACGACTTCTTCCTCATTGACGACGACCATCTGTGCCTGCTGATCGCCGACGTTTCCGGCAAGGGGGTGCCCGCCGCGCTGTTTATGATGGCGTCACGGATCATCCTTGCCAACTACGCGAAAATGGGGCTTTCTCCGGCGCAGATCCTGACGAAAACAAATGAAACGGTATGCCGGACCAACCGGGAGGAGATGTTCGTCACGGTGTGGCTGGGCGTTCTTGAAATTTCCACCGGCAAGCTGACCGCCGCCAACGCGGGCCATGAATACCCTGTTCTGAGGCAGGGAGACGGCAGATTTGAGTTCGTAAAGGATAAGCACGGCTTTGTGATCGGCGGCATGGACGGCGTGAAGTATAAGGAGTATGAGCTGACGCTGACGCCCGGCTCGAAGCTGTTCCTCTATACCGACGGCGTACCGGAGGCGACGAACGCGGAAAACGAGCTCTACGGCACGGACCGTATGCTGGAAGCGCTCAATGAGAATACGGCCGCGTCCCCTGAGGAGCTGCTGAAAAATATGCGCCGCGCCGTGGACGCTTTCGTGAAGGACGCGGAGCAGTTCGACGACCTGACCATGCTGGGGCTCGAATACTGCGGCCGGTAAAGCCGCCCCGACGGTGAAAGCCGCGGGATCCGCCTTCTATTCTTGCGGCAGCAGCATGACAAAAACGCATTGTGAGTAAGTCCGGTCAAAACGGACAATCGAAAAAAGAACCCTCCTGTGATACGATGGAAGAAAGTGTCACAGGAGGAATTTTTTTTGCAGAATGGTATCGACACGTCCGCGGGTACGCGGAAAAAACCGTGACGTACCGAAAAAACGGACAGCCTTCCATTTCCGGGAAACTGTCCGTTTTTGTGTTATGACGTGATTCTTTTATTTCAACCTGATCTCCACGTGGTTCTGCCGCTCTGAATCATCATAGGTATAATCAAATGCCTCGGCTACGCCGGTGAGCACCGTCAGGGAGAGATCGTTCTTGGTGTCGTGCGGATCGAACCGGTCGCCTTTGTAGTCCACGAAAACCGTCGTCTGTGTTTCCGGTGCATATTCCACCGTCACGGCGATATCCGGTTGTGCATATTCTGCCAGCAGGATCTGCTGCACCAGTTCCTCGATCACGAGGCGGATGCGGTATTTCTCCTTTGGTGGAATGTCGTTTTGCAGGCAGTAGAGGTCGATCTGCGTGCCCGCGCCGATGAAATCGAAATCCCTGCTGTCGATCAACAGTTCCAATACCTTGAGCTTGCGGACAAACCGCCTTGTCCGCTCCTTCCGGGGGTGATCGAAGACCTGCTCCGGCGTGCCGTCCTCATAGACGCCGCCTTCGTCCATATAAAACACCCGGTTGCAGATGGCGCGGGCGAAGCTCATCTCGTGGGTCACGATCAGCATGGTTTTGCCGCTCTTCGCCAGATCCCGGATCACCGCCTGCACCTCGCCAACCATGGTGGGGTCCAGGGCGCTGGTGGGCTCGTCCAGCAAAATTACGTCCGGGTTCATGGCCAGGGTTCTGGCGATGGCCACGCGCTGCTTCTGTCCGCCGGAGAGCTGCTCCGGGTACTGCAGCTCCCGCCCGGCAAGGCCCACTCGCCGCAGCAGGGCGACGCCCGTGTCATAGGCTTCCTGTTTTGATTTTTTCAGGATATCCATCGGGGCCAGCATCAGGTTTTCAATGACGGTCAGGTGCCCGAACAGATTGAAGGACTGGAACACCATGCCCATCCTCCGCCGTGCCTTGGTCAGGTCGTACTTCGGGGCGGTGATGTCTTCGCCGTCCAGCAGGATCTGCCCGCCGGTGGGGCGTTCCAGCATATTGATGCACCGCAGCAGCGTGGACTTGCCCGTGCCGGAGGGCCCGATCACGGAGATCACGTCGCCTTCGCGGATCACCGCGTTCAAGTCCTTCAGCGGGGTGGCGTTTTCATATTTCTTTTCAAGGTGTCTCAGTTCGATCATTGGCCCTTCACCCCCTTCAGAATCACACTTTTGGACCGGCGGCGCGGATCGATCCGTACCGCGATCCGATTGACGATCAGCGTCAGGATCGCCGCCAGCGCGAAATAGATGACGGCCACGGCGATCAGCGGGAAGAACGCTTCATAGGTGCGGCTTCTGACGATGTCGCCGATCTTGGTCAGGTCCTGCACCGCCACGTAGCCCACGACGGCTGTGGCTTTGATCAGCGCGGTGATCTCACCCTTATACGCAGGCAGGAAATGCGGCAGCGCCTGAGGCAGCACGATGCGGAAAAACGCCTTGCGGTCCGTATAGCCCAGCGCGTAGGCCGCCTCCTTCTGGCCGCCGTCCACGGCCCCGACGCCGGACCGGATCATACTGTACACCGCCGCGCCGAAGATGAGCGTAAAGCCGATGACGGACACGATGGTCCCGGAGATGGCCACCTGACCGAAAATGATATAGAACAGGATCATCGGCAGAACCACAACCGGCATCCCCTGGATCAGCCACACGCAAAAGCGCGTGACGGTGTTGGCCACGGGGTTGCCGTTCCGGCAGAGCATGAACACGAGAAATCCCAGCGCCGTGCCCAGCAAGACGGACAGCACCGTGATCAGCAGCGTGGTGCCCACGCCCGAAAGGAACAGCTTCCAGCGGCTTTCCCGCAGAAACGTCCTCTCAAAGCTGTCCGCCACGGAGGAGAAGAAGCCCCCGGTTTTCGCTTCGCCTGACGGCGTCTGTACTGCGCGTACCATCAGCACGAAGGAGGCGGGCCGGTACTCGATAAAATCCACCGCCTGACGGCGTTCCTCCGTAACGATGATGGAACCCGCGCCCATGAGCGCCTTGCCCGACTGTACGTAGGGGAGGATGGCGGAAAACTCCATGCCCACAAACTCCACGTGTACGTCGAGTTCCCGCGCCATCAGCAGGATCTTCTCCAGATCAAAGCCCTTGAGCTCGCCGCCTTCGCCCGCGTAGCTCATGGGCTCCAGCGTGTCGCAGACCGCCGCCTGCACCGTGCCGTTGCTGCCGGGCCAGTCCTGCTCCGGCAGCACCTTGGCGCTCTCGTCGCTGCCCGTCCATTTCTCCCACGCCGCCTGCTTCGTCTCTTCGGGGATGGCGTCGCAGGCCTTCTGCCATGCGTCCCTCTCCGGGCTGTCTTTGGCAAAGGCAATGCCGAACGTGCCGTCCTGCAGCGTCTGCGGGAACATGGCGATGCCGGGGTCCCGGTTGACCGCCAGCGTGGCGATGGCGTTGTTGATCAGCACCGCGTCCGTTTTGGCGGATTTCAGCGCCAGCACCATATCCGGGTTGTTGGCTTAGTAAGAGAAATCCCCCACGTCCGGCGCCTTGCTTTTGACCAGCTCCTCAAAGGGCGCGCCGGTCAGCATGGAGACGGTCTTGCCGCTCAACTCCGCAAAGGAACGGTATTCGGGAACGCTGTCACCCGGCCGGTTCAGATCGGATGCCTTTACCGCCAGCACGATGCCGCCGTGGGCCGTGGGGCTGGAGAAGAGCACCTGCTCCTCCCGTTCCGGCGTCACGTTCATATCGGTGGAAAAGTCGTATTTCCCGGCCTGTACCGCCGGGATGCGGGCCGCGAAATCCATGTCGCCCAGTTCCAGTCGGTAGCCTCTCTCCCGGCAGAACCGGACCACCAGGTCGATATCATACCCCACGTTTTTGCCGTCCTTGATGTAGGACCAGGGCATATCCGTGGAGGTTGTGACCACCCGGATGGTGCCGTTTTCACCGGTCAGGTCCGACGTGTCCACCACTTTTTTCGCTTCGTCGTTCCCAAGCCAGATATCCGCCAGCTCCTCCATCGTACCGTCCGCCCAGCTTTTCTCAAGGAATTCGTCCAGCTCCCTGCACAGCGCGGCGCTCTCGGGGTCGTCCTTCCGGAAGGCGAAGGCGTAGTTGTTTTCCGTCAGGTTCTCGTGAATATAGTCGATCTCCGGCGATTCGGCGTGAAGGGAGATCATCCCCGGCTCGTCGCCGAGAAATCCGTCGATCTTCCCGGTCAGCAGCGCGGAGACGCAGTCCGGGTAGCTGTCAAAGTATAAGTATTCGCTGTCCGGGAACCATTTCGCCGCCGCGTCCTCCATCAGCGGGCCGACCAGCACGCCGATCTTTTTGCCGTTATAGTCGGCGGGGCGGACTTCGGTGGTTGCCTGCGCCCCGGCATCACGTACCATGGCGGTGATCTCCACGTTGAACAGTTCGTCCGAGAAGAGGATCACCTTTTCGTCCTCCGCCGTTTTGAAGAGGTTGGACATAATGCAGTCGATATCCCCCGAAGAGGCGGCGGAAATGATCCCGCTGAAATCGTAGATTTTGAATTCCACGTCCGCGCCCAGCCACTCGCCGAAGCGGTAGGCCAGCTCGATATCATATCCGGTCAGCTCGGTGCCGACGTAGTAGGAGTAGGGCATGACGGTGCCGACGGTTCCCACGCGCAGGTGATACTGCGGATGCTCGGCAGGGGGGATCTCCGGCATGGTCCCGTCGACCTCCACGACCCAGCGCCGGAACATATCGTCCAGCGTCCCGTCGGCCTTTGCCTCCGCAATAAACTCATTGAGTTTCTTTTTCAGATCAGGAATTTCCGTTTCGGGCGAAATCCCGACGGCGACGGGGTTCACGCTGTAATTCTCGTCCAGCAGCCGCACGCCCGTCGTCCCGTTTTCCATCGCCAGCTCCATCTCCCGCCGTGCGTAGACGTAAGCGTCGATCCTCCCGTTGGCCACGTCCTTGTAGCCGAGGGGATTGTCGTTGTAGGCGATGATCTCCGCGTCGGGATAATCCTTTTTCAGCGTGTCGAATTCGATCAGGTCGAACATTACGCCGATCTTTGTGCCGGGTTTCCCGAGCTGCTCAAAGGAGGTGATCGCATCGCTCTTCTTTCCGGCGCATGTGGCGAACAGGCCGACGAGCAGCGCCGCGAGAAGAAAGAGCGCGGCAGCCTTTTTTTTCGTTGTGGTATGATTCAAATGGAGTGCTCCTTTCCGCGATTCCGCATGGTTCATTCCTTTCGTTGATGAAAAAAACGATTTCCCTTCCCGGCAGAAAAGCGCCGGAAACAGGGAAACGCATCCATGTGGTTCTCTTCCAAGCATACACAAACTCAGCGCGAAAATCAATATATTACTTCGGCAATTAAATATTGCAAAAATTCATTGACCGTGTCGTTATTGCCGAAG
>CADAMO010000082.1 GCA_902788995.1 Oscillospiraceae bacterium | reverse complement strand
CCGTGTTACGGCAAAAAACGGCGTTATGATTGATTTATTAATGCGGCAGATTACGTTCCTTTTCAGAAATATTTAATTGCCGCATTAATAATACAAATGCGTCAGCTCCTCAAAAGGTTGCTTCATGCAAGCCGGAACGTGATCGGCGTCGTCTTCAACGCAATCGGCATATAGCGCTTTGCGCGTGTTGCTTTCCTGCAGCCCCGAGATCAGTTTGATCTTCAGTTCCTTCACGGAAGGCGACCGTCTGACCGTCGTCCTTTCAAGCCTGATTTCAATTGTTTCTTCAGACGATACCTGGTGCAAGCCGAGTCTTACGGTTTTACGGTCCGAAAGATTATCGACCGTTTCGGTTTTTCCGTTACGGAAAACAGTGATTGCTTCTGCGTTGACTACGTCCCTGAATACGACGGTATAATCCCGGTATGCGGGGATGACCGTCAAATCACCTTGCGCCGGGTCGATACGGAACAAAACCTCCCCGTCAGACGATTCCGCGACGTGAAAGACCGTTTCCGCAAATTGTCCTGTCAGATAGTTCATGGATTCCCCGTCGTCTTCATAGAGCGTAAAGGATGAATTGCCCCGGAAAACCAGCAGCTCCATGGCTGCCGGATTGGAACAGTCGTTCGTCTCTCCGTCGGCGCTCAAAGGAATAATGGCGCCCTCTTTTGCCAGCACGGGAATACTTCCCAGGTCCCGGAACAGTTCCGTTTCGGTATCTCCGAGATAGATCCGGTCGCTGAACAGATCGGTATAGCGCCCTTCCGGCAACAGTACCTTTGCTCCGGCGAGGGTCGTTTTTTTATCTGCCGGTTGCGTGATGGGGCAAACCAGCAGCTCGCTGCCGAAATAATATTCGTTGGGGTGGCGATAGGCGCGGTCGTCGTGAGGATGGCGATAGTACAGCGGTTCACACAGCGCCCGGCCTTCTTTGGCCGTTCGGCGATTCATGGAATAGAGATAGGGGATCAGCCGGTGACGGAATTGCAGCGCTTCCGACGCGCTCCGTTCAATGTGAGATTGATACTTCCATGGTTCCTTACCCATGAATTCGTTGGAGGTGGAATGCAGCCGCATGATGGGGCTGAACACGCCGAACTGGATCCAGCGCAGATACAGTTCATCGTCCCGGTAACCCATGTGATGGCCGCCGATGTCGTGGCTCCACCAGGTATAGCCGATATTAGCTGCGTTGGCGGTGAAATAGGGCTGAAACGCCAGCGTTTTCCACGTCTGAGCCGTATCCCCGGAGAATCCCAGCGGGTAGCGGTGGGAACCGGCTCCGGCGTACCGGGAAAGGATCAGCGGGCGCTTACCGTCTCTGGCGATATCACATGCGTGATAATGATTGAGCGCCCAAAGGGGATCAAGGCCGGGGATTTTAGTTTTCTTTCCCTGCTGCCAGTCGATCCACCAGAAGTCAACGCCCGTTTTTTCATGGGGATGATGGAGGAATTCAAAGTATCCGTGGAGGAAACGATCGTCCGTCAGGTCGAAGCGGATCGGCTTTCGTGATTGCGGATCAATGCCCATATAGTCCGCAAAGGCAGGATAGGCGTCTTCATAGAATTTGCAGCCGGAAGCAGGATGCAGATTCATGGTAATTTTGACGCCGAATTGTTTCAGCCGTTTCAAAAAAGCGATGGGATCGGGGAACAACTCTGTATTCCAGGAGTAACCCGTCCATCCGGGGGAAGAAATGCTGAAAAACAATTCTTCCGGCGATCCGCCGAATCTTCTGTCCCTGCTTTCCGGCCCGAATTTGGTCACGACGTCTACCCAATGCCAGTCCATGTCGATGGTCGCAACAGTCAGCGGAATCTTTTCATCTTCAAATCGCTGCATCAGATCCAGATATTCCTGCGCCGTATAGGCTTTATACCGGCTCCACCAGTTGCCGAGGGCAAAACGGGGGATCAGCGGCGGAAATCCTGTGAGATGAAAATAATCCCGTATCGCTTCTGTATAGTTGCGGCCGTAAATGAAGTAGTATCGGTCAGTTCCGGGGGCTTTTCTTGGTAGAATATGACCGTCCTGCGCGATCAGCAGCGAATTGCTGTCGTCCAGTACCGCCGCGCCGCTGCGGGACAGCACGCCGTCTTCCAGTTCAACCGGTCCAAAGGTCTGATCCAGCGTCCGTCTGGTCCCTTTCAGGTTTCCGGCGGAAAAATCAGTAACAACATCTCCGGCTTCCGTCCGGACAGACAACACCTTTTTCTTTCGGTAAGAATAAGTCAGCGCAACTTTGCCAGTGCTGACCGTCACTTCGTCGTGCGTTCTGCGGACGGAGAGCGGAGGTCTGTCAAAATCGCGGCAGATAACCGCCTGGGTGGGGTGATCGCAGAAGACGCTGCTGCGCTGTTCCTCCACCCGGATCAGATAAGCCGTGAGAACAGAGAAGCGGACGCCGTCCGATTGATAAATGCAAGCGCCGTCTGTCTTTGCTCTGACAGGATCTGCGTATCCTTCAAACTGATGATCCATCTCATTTCCTCCCGAAAAAGCGTCGCCGATCTTTTTTCTTTTATTGTAACAGATGCGTCGATCCCGGTCAATTCTTTTTCACTGCATTTCGTCCCTGAATCTGGCGCGGAGCTTTTTCAGGGCTTTCGTCTCGATCCGGCTGACGTAGGAGCGGCTGATTCCGTACATCTTTCCGATATCGCTCTGCGTGAGCGGCGCTTCTCCCCGAAGCCCGTAACGGAGAATGATGATCTCCTTTTCCCGGGGATCATCGATTTCATTGACAAAGCGGACCAGTTTTTTCAGGTTGTTCTTCCGCCAGATGTCTTCCAGAACGGTATCTTCTTCTGCGATAATGTCGATCAGCGTCAACGGATTCCCCTCGGAATCCGTTTCAATGGGCTCTTCAAAGGAAACGTCCAGCGCCGTTTTGCGCTGGTTTCTGAAATGCATCAGTATTTCATTTTCGATGCAGCGGGAGGCATACGTCGCAAGTCTGGTTCCCTTTTCTCCTTCAAAGGTGTTGATCGCCTTGATGAGTCCCACTGTTCCGATGGAGATCAGTTCATCGTTATCTGCGTTTGCGGTATAGTATTTTTTGATGATATGGGCTACCAATCGCAGGTTGTGTTCCACCAGCAGTTCCTTTGCGCTTTCATCGCCGTCTTTCAGCCGTTGCAGCAGTTCCCGTTCTTTTTCCGGCGGCAGGGGAGGGGGAAACAGATTTGTTTTTCCGATATGCAGGGCCGCAAATAACAAATGGGCAAAGAGTTCCTCTATGATCATAAAGCACCTTCTCTTTCAGAATCAGTATAATTTATGAGTCAGATATGATTTTTATCGCAAAAGTCATAAATATTTATTGAATCGTGCTGTTTTATGTGCTATAATATCTCAGAAAATTTACAAAGGATTTGTTCCTTTGAAGAAGAAACGGAGATGATTCTCCTTGCCCAAAAAGAGAATCATGAGACACGGTCCCGTCGTCTGTGCGGTTGGCTGTGATTATCAGATCCTTGTCCCGGTCAATTGTGATGCGCTGATAAAAGTGATCGTCAATGATAAATCCTATTTCTGCCATCAGAACGGCATCCGTCGGTCCGATTGTGCGGTGCAGCAGTTCGCCGTTCCCATGCGTGAGCTGGATCAGGCCGGTTCCTATACGGTCGTTTACCAGAAGGTTATCGACCGGCGCGCTTATTCCTGCCGAAAAGGAAAAGCCGTCTCCAAAACATTTACGTTCAAGGCACTCAAAGACAAAAAGGAGCTGCACCTGTACGTGATGTCCGATTGTCACGGCATCCGGAAGGAGGCCATAGAAGCCTGCTCGTATTTTCAGGATGAACTGGATCTGCTGATCCTTAACGGAGACGTTTCTTCCAGCTGCGAGACGCTGGATCAGGCGTTGCTGCCGCTGGATATCGCCTATGAAGTCACCAAAGGATCCGTCCCGTGTGTGATTACCCGCGGCAATCACGATCTGAGGGGTGATTTCGCGCAGCATCTGACAGACCTGATGCCGTCAAATCACGGCAGGATGTATTATCAGGTGAGCATCGGCCCCTTGTGGCTGTTGGTGCTTGACTGCGGGGAGGATAAAAATGACGATCACAGGGAATACGGCGGTACGGCGGCGTTTCATGAGATGAGGCTGGAGGAAACCGATTTTCTGAAACGGCTTGCAAATGATCCGTATGCGGGATTCCGTGCCCCGGCCGTCAGATACCGGTTCGTCGTTTCGCACGTTCCGGTTCATTTCAGAAACAAAGACGACCCAGGGGATCATTTTCCGTTTGATATTGAAAATGAGCTCTATACTGAGTGGGTGGATCTGCTGAATTGCTCCGTTCATCCACAGTTGTACATTGCCGGGCATCTTCATCGGAAAGAAGTCTGGACCGTTGACGCGGAACATAACGAGCGGGGACTTGCTTGTCCGACGCTGATCGCCGGGAAGCCGGTTCATCACGGCAACCGCAATTGCTTCGGGGCCGCGCTGACGGTCAACGACGAAACCGCGGAAATACGTTTTACGGATAAGCGTCACCGGATTGCCGGGACGGAGACCATCAAGCTGGGAAGGGGAGTTTGAAAGATGAAAAAAGCGTTAAGCGTGTTGCTGTGTTTTGTAATGCTGTTGACCTTTGCTTCGTTTGCCGGGGCGGAGGAAAAAACGACCAGGCAGATCGATCCTGCCTATCCCACGATCATTGTGGCAGGGTACAGTTCCTCAAGCCTGTATCTGAACACGAAGGACGGACGGCAGAAGGTGTGGGGCGTCAACGTCAATGATATTCTGCAGGCGGCGCTGCATAAGGTTGCGAGGATCGGATTCAGCCTCGGCGCGCTGACCTTGGGCCGGTCCCAGTATCTTGCGGATACCGTCGGTTCCACGGCCGTGGAGCTGTATGACGTGCTTGCGTGCAATCCCGACGGCTCCAGCGTCAACGATCTCTCCATCTTCTCCGATCAGGCTGCTGAGACGCAGTTTTCCTATCTGTATGATTCCGGCAACGGCGATCAGACCCACGAAGCGGAGATCATGGCCGATATCGCTAAGCTCTATCCGGATAACGGATACGATCATATCTTCTGTTTTATGCACGATTTCCGCAAAAACATCATCTTTGCGGCTGAAACGCTTGACCGTTATATTGATAACGTGCTGGAATTTACCGGCGCGGAAAAGGTCAACCTTTATGCGGTCAGCCACGGCGGTGAAATCTGCGCGGTTTATTTCAGCGAATACGGTCATAAAAACGTGGTTCACAATGCGGTGCTGACGGTGCCGGCCATCGGAGGCGCGGCGCTGGCCTATGACTTTATGAGTGAGAACATCAACTTCGATGAGAACGTGCTGTTCAACTTCATTCAGAACGGCATGATGGTGCAGGAGGACTATGACTGGCTGGTCAAGGCCGACCAATTGGGCTTTCTGGATCCCATCTGCAACCGGTTGGCGTCCAAATGGGTCAAACAGATCGTCGGCTACTGGGGCAGCCTGTGGGATTTCATTCCGCCGGAATACTACGATGAGCTGAAAGCGCAATATCTTGATCCGGTGGAAAGCGCGGAACTGATCAAGTACAGCGATTACTATCACTATGAGATCCTTCCGCACATGTCTGAAAAGCTGGCGGAGTGCGTGGCGCTTGGGGCGAATATCTATCTGGTTGCCGGTTCGGATATCGCCAGCGTGACGGGACTTCAGGTGCAATCTGACGGGATCATACCGCTGAACGCCGCTACCGGCGCAACCTGCGCGCCGCTGGATTCTCGTTTTGCGGACGGTTATACCGGTGAAGGGTCCGTCTGTGATAATCCTTTACACAATCACATTTCGCCCGCCATGAACGTGGACGTCAGCACAGGATATCTTCCGGATTACACCTGGATCATCAGCGGCATGTTCCACGGGATGACATGGAAAGATCCTTATGCAATTGATCTTTGTGAAACGCTGATTTCGTCCGATGAGCGGCTGAACGTATTCGTGATGCCGCAATTTCCGCAGTACCATTACAGCATGAACACCTGTTATACGGTTTACGGTGAGTTTGATCAGTCTGCCGCCGGGTGTCTCAGCGGAGAGGATTCCGCGTTCCGCATCACCAATCTTTCCGGCGATAAAGTTCTGAAAATCATCTCTGTCAATTGTGAGGGAGCGGATCTCAACTTTGATACCGGTCTCGGCCTCTATATCAGACCGAACGAAACGGTTACCGTCGGCGTTAGGGGGACGGTTCCGAAGGAAAGCTTCGTGACGGCGGACGTCACGATCAATTACTGCCTGATCGGCAGCGTAACGCCTTATAATTGCCGTACGCTGAAGTTTACGGTTCTCAACGGTGATATCAAGGGGGACGGCGCAGGATTGATTTCGGCAAATCATCTGACTCCCTTCGACCTTCATTTCAGTTATCTGACCAAAAAGATGCTCAAGCAGCTTGGATTGCTGGAATGGTTCCGTATGTTCTACAACATCATGATCGGCTTTTTCGGCGTATTCAGAAAATAAGTAAAATTGAAAGTGGGGTTAGACCATGCGTGAAAGCACAAAAGCGGCCCTCGGCGGCATTGTATCCGCCCTGGCTGTGATTGTTATGCTCGTCACCTATCTTTCCCCGCTGCTCGTTTATACGGCGCCGCCCTTTGCGGGGATCCTGCTGATTCTGATCGTCAACGAGTTGGGGAACAAATGGGCCGTTGGAACGTACGTTTCGATCAGTCTTCTTTCGATTTTTTTCATCGCGGACAAGGAATCTGCCGTATTTTTCACGATGTTTTTCGGGTATTACCCGATCCTGAAGCTTTGGATGGATGCTCATCTGAAACGAAGGCCCATCAGGATCATTGCAAAGCTTTTCATTTTCAATGTATCAATCGCTGCTGCCGTTGCGATCTGTGTGTTTGTGTTTCATATCCCATACGACGATTTTACTGAAGCCGGTTTTGTGATGGTCGGCGTCTTTTGGTTGATGCTCAACGGACTGTTGGTCGTCTATGATTTTCTCGTGACGACGCTGCAGCGGCTGTATGAAAACCGCCTGAAGAAATCGATCCGGCGCATTTTCAGGCATTGATTGTTCAATTCAGGAATAACTATGTACTGTGCGTATTTTTTGTGATTGAAATGGGGTCGTTTTCTTGCGCAGGCATAGTTCTGTTGGTTTGATCATTATTACCGTTTTTCTGATTGGATGCCTCTGTGTCGCAGTATCATCTCACATCGGAGCCGATCTGTTGGTTGATCCTGCCTCGGCATTATCATATGCAACAGTGATTCTCGACGCCGGACACGGTGGGGAAGACGGCGGCGCGGTAGCGAGGGACGGAACGAACGAAAAAGACCTCAATCTGCAGATTACGGACAACGCAGCCCTGTTTCTGGATCTGTTCGGCATCCCATATCATACCGTCAGAGAAGGGGATTGCCTGATCGGTGACAACAGCCTTCCTACCGTCAGAGAAAGGAAGGTCTCGGATATTCATCGCAGAATGGAGATCGTCAACGGGTATCCCGACGGAATATTGCTGAGTATCCATCAGAATATGTTCCCTGTTGAAAAATACAGCGGTACGCAGGTCTTTTATGCGCCGGATGCTGCGGGATCAGAAGAACTGGCGGACTGTATTCAGGCTGCGGTGACACAGGCGCTGCAACCGAAAAATGAACGCAGGACAAAGCCAACGGAAGGCACCGTCTATTTGCTGGATCAAGCGCAAAGAATATCTGTGATGGTTGAATGCGGATTTCTGTCGAATCCTGCTGAATTGGGGAAATTGAAGGATCCCGTTTACCAATCTGAAATGTCATATTTTATTATCAAGGGGCTTTGTGAATTCTTTCACAATTCGTCAAATTCTTAACAAACAATGTGCTAATAGGGGAGGGCCATGGCAGGAAAGCAAAAGAGCGTATACGTCTGCAATGTTTGCGGGTACCGTTCACCGAAGTGGAACGGACAATGCCCAGACTGCGGAGAGTGGAACACGCTGGAAGAAGAAATCGTCGCTGTATCTGCCGCCGGACTGCAAAAGCGATCTTCGGTTTCGTTTCAGGCGCAGCGATTATCCGATATTTCACAGGAAACCGAGCATCGTTATGACACCGGCATTTCCGAGTTGAACCGAGTGCTGGGCGGCGGTCTTGTCAAAGGGTCACTGGTGTTGATTTCCGGTGATCCAGGCATCGGCAAGTCCACGCTGTTGCTGCAAACGACACAGTCTCTCGGTTCTGATAAATCCGTCCTCTATATCTCCGGCGAAGAATCTGCCCATCAGATCAAGCTTCGGGCGGAACGCGTAAAAGTGGACTGTGAAAATCTGCTGGTTTTGTGCCAGACCGACGCCGAAGCGATCTGCGAATATATCCGCAGCAACTCGCCGGACGCGGTAATTATTGACTCTATTCAGACCATGGCGATTTCTGAGATCAATTCGCTGCCCGGCAGCATCACGCAGGTGCGGGAATGCGCCAATCTCTTTATGAGGCTTTCTAAATCACTGAATATTCCGTTGATTATCGTCGGTCACGTCAATAAAGACGGAAATATTGCGGGGCCGAAGGTCCTGGAGCACATCGTTGACTGTGTGTTGTACTTTGAGGGCGAAAAAAACAATTCTTTCCGGATCCTGCGGGCAGTCAAAAACCGGTTCGGTTCCACCAATGAGATCGGCGTTTTTGAAATGCGCAATAATGGTCTGATCGAGGTCAAAAACCCCTCAAAAGCCCTGATCGAAGGAAAACCGTTGAATGTTTCCGGTTCCTGCATTGCCTGCGCTATGGAGGGTTCAAGACCGATTCTTGCGGAGGTACAGGGACTTGTCTGTCAATCCAATTTCGGCAATCCGCGCCGCATGTCAACCGGTTTTGATTACAATCGAATGTCCATGCTGATTGCGGTGCTGGAAAAACGAGCCGGGTATTTTATGGGAAATTGTGACGTCTATGTCAATATTGCAGGCGGCCTGCGAATTGACGAGCCTGCCTCAGATTTACCCGTGACATTGTCACTTATTTCAAGCCTGAAGGATCAGGTCCTGCGCGATGATTGCATCGCGTTCGGGGAGATCGGTCTGGCCGGTGAAATCAGAGCGGTCAATTCCTGCGAAACCAGGATCAATGAGGCCATTCGATTGGGATTCCGAAAGTGCGTCATTTCAAAGTATAATCTGAAAGAACTGTCGCCGGAACTGAAATCCAAAATAGAAATCGTTGGCGTCAATAATATCAGATCGGCGTATGATGAAGCGCTGAAATAAAACTGTGATAACACATCCGTAAAAACAGAAAGGATGAGCATGATGAAAAAAGAAATGAGAACCGCAGCAAACTTCAGGGCGACGGTGACAATCCTTGTGATCAGCGTCTCCGTTATGATCATGATCAAGAAATACACCAAATAATCGATAATTATGGTGAAAACACTCCCCTGAATTATACAAAATATCGCGTTTTGTATCACTTCCGAGGGAAACCCGGCAAGGCGGCGGGGGCTGGCCGGGGGTGGCCCCGCTGCGCGAAGCGACCGCTGCGGCCCCCTTTCGGTAGAATGTAGGGCAGGGGCCGGAGCTGCCGGGCGCTGCCGATGGGAGCATAACAGGGCAGCGGGCCGAGGGCGCAGGCCGCGCCCGGCCCCTTTGCGCTGCATCAATTCCAGGGCACCGCCCCCATACTTGATATATGGACAGTATCGTCTCAACAGGACGGTGCTGTCTTTGTCTTATATTCCCGAAAAACCGTTGCATATCAACGGTTCCGAGTACACCGCGACCGCCCGGCGGCTTGCGGATATTTCCCCCCGGCTGCGTGATGATTTCTGTTGCAACTGCCGGGAAAAGTGGATCGTCGGCCCCGACGGCGAAACCCGGATCATTGAGCGGATTGTGTGCGCCCGGCCTATCTTCAACCCCGAAGGGGTTGAGCGGGTAGAAAAAGTGCGCCAGGATCCTGGCGGGGTAAAATTGACCCGGAAACAGCTTCAGGAAATGACCCCGGAAGAGCTGGCCGATCTGATGGCCTACGATTCCTATTTTGACCCAAAAAACCGCCTACAACGGGCCATTTCGGCACTTTCCGGCGACGATGGCCCCCAAACTGCCGGGAGCCGGGAAAACCGGGAACGGGCCGCCCGGAGGGCAAAAAGGAAGGTTTGCGACTACGTTATGGCAGAGTATGACTTCAAGTATTTTATCACGCTGACGCTCTCCGGCGAGGACTTCGCCCGCTCCGATGTTACGACCGCCGTCAAGAAGCTGAACACATGGCTAAAAAACCGGGTGCAGCGCGACGGATTGAAGTATATCATCGTCCCGGAGTATCACGCCGACGGCGAAAGTCTTCACTTTCACGGGTTCATCAATGACGCGCTGCGTGTCTCTGATTCCGGTTGCGTTGTGGCCCCCGGTTACAAAAAGCCCATCAAGCGCGAGACGGCCCGGCGGCGGGGGATCGACCTGCGCGAGTGCCACACCGTTTACAACCTGCCGGATTGGCGCTATGGCTTCACAACGGCGATTGAACTATACGGTGAGAGGGAAGCGGCTGCGGGCTACATAGCAAAGTATATCACAAAACAGTACCATGAAACGGACGGCGACCGCACAAAAATCGGAGGGCGTTACTACTGGCACAGTAACAACCTCCGGGAACCCGTGTGCAGATATGCGCACGCTGATTTTGAAAGCTGGCCCGGCGACCCCTTTGATACGCCCGGCGGGCAGATGAAAATAGAATATTTCACAGGAGGTAAACCCAATGTACCATGAAACGGACACAGTACGCTATTGTTACAACTGCCGCTGGTGCGACGGCGGGCGGGAATGTCGATTCTTCGACACGGACCGAGACCGGGCAGAGTTCCCCAGCACGGCGGTGCGCTGCCCCTTCTTTGAGGCGCGGGGACCTGCGGCCCGCGTCCGTCGAATCTGCGAGGCAATCAACCGCCTTGCTGCAGCGGTGGAAGAACTGCGAGCGGCCCAGGAGCAGTTGCAAGCGCCCCAGGAGCAGGAGGCCGGACGATGAAAATTTTACAGTGTTCTGTAACCTCACGCCGTCGTGATTCCGGCGAGCGTGACAAGGGAGCGCCGCCGCCGCGTCCCTTGCTGATCGCGGCGCGTGTGCGACTGCCGGATGGCGAGTTTACAGTTTTCGGTCTGTTAACTGACCGGAAGGGAGGGCTGCGGTATGCGTAGCGACTGGGTAGACCCCGCATTGCTTGACCATATACTTGCGGCATTGACCCCGGCTAATGAATTGGCCATGAGGGTTTCCATGGCAACTGGGTTGAGGATTGACGATGTGTTGCATATCAAGGCCGAACAGGTGGAGCGGGGCCAGCGGTTCACCGTCACGGAACGGAAAACCGGGAAGAAGCGCCGGGTGTACATTCCTCAGTTGCTTTACGAGGATATGCTTAGACAAGCCGGGCGATATTACGTGTGGGAAAACCGCCTTGACTCACACTATCCCCGAACGCGTCAAGCGGTTTGGAAAGACCTTCACA
>CADAMO010000081.1 GCA_902788995.1 Oscillospiraceae bacterium | reverse complement strand
ATTGACCGTGTCGTTATTGCCGAAGTAATGATCCGCCATGTTTTTTGCCGTGTTACGGCAAAAAACGGCGTTATGATTGATTTATTAATGCGGCAGATTGCGTTTCTTTTCAGAAATATTTAATTGCCGCATTAATAAAAAAGTCAGTTCACGCCAAAATACGGGGCGTCAGGATGCCGCGCCGCCTCAGAAGAGGGCCTTCAGCAGGTCGATCACGTGCAGGAAGAAGCCGGTCAGCCGATGCAGCAGCGCCGTCACGGGGTTGGCCTGCGCCGCTTCCAGCCGGGCCAGGTCCACCGCCCAGACCGTATCCGTCGTCAGCCGGGCGGGCGCCTTGCCGTCGCCGCCCCGGTAATACCACGCGCCGTTTTCCGCCAGCGTGTAGAGCACGCCGTCGGCGACCTCCACGTCCTCCGCCATGGGCAGCGTCCGGGTGCGGCGCAGCCCCTGCGTCAGGAGCCTTCCGTTTTCATAATCCACCCGGGCCGTCACCAGCGTTCCGGGAAGGTTGCGGGTGGCGGAGGTGCTGAGGAACGCCGTATCGCCCCGCAGATAGGCCCCCTGCACCTTATTGATGGAGGAAGGGACCCGCAGGGTGTACCGGGGCGCGGCGTCCCGCAGGCCCGCCCACTCGGAGGCGGAATCCTCCCCGTCGAGGGCGAAGCAGAAAAGCACCGTGCCGCAGTCCTCCGCCGCCTTCGTCTGATAGTTTTTATCCAGCGCGTCGTAGAAATTGCCCGTCCACAGCAGACCGCCTCCGCAGCCCACGTAGGAGGTGTTGGCCCCGTTCATGAACGCGGACAGGTCCACGGTGCCCGCCAGCGTCAGCTCCGCCCGCGCGCCGTCCTCCGCGTTCAGCGCGGTCAGGGGCACGTAGGAGATCGTGCTGCCGTAATCGGCGATATAAAGGTTATGGTCGCTGACGGCAATGCCGCCGAAGTGGGCGGCCGCCGCGCCGCCGGATTGACGGATCACGTGGTACTCCGCCGCCAGATGGCCGTCGGTCATATCCAGCGCAAAGATCACGCTGCCCTCGTCCCGCTTGCTGTAGGCGGAGATCAGCATCTGGTCCTTTTCGGGATAATACGCGATCCCCTGGGGGACCATGTCGTCCGGCTCCGTCAGCCCGGGGATGCACAGGTCCGGCGCGCCGTCCGTCCCGTCCAGCGCCCTCCCGCAGCCGTCAAAATACCGCTGCTCATACCGGTCGTTCGCCGCCGCGAAATCCACCGCCACGTGCGTCTGGCTGTACGAGGGAAGCGCCCCCGCGGACGCCGCCGGAATGAGAAACAGCGTCAGCAGCACAACCGAGAAAACGATCCGCAACGTCTTTTTCTTCATCTTCAAAACTCCTTTCGACCGCTCCCCGCAGGATGGGAAGAACGGCGTTCCGTTTGATTGCGTCTCCACTATACCACAGACCGCCGCATTTTTCAATATGGAAGAATCAAACGGCGATCCGTTTTCCTTTGTCAGAAAAAAATCCCGCCGACCGTTGATATGCAACGGTTCGTTATTTTATTAACGATCTGCGCCTGTCAAGTGGCATTTTTTCACCAAACCGGCGCAAGCGGGCCTGATTCATTTTTGATGCATAATTCCGGTAAAGATAATCTCTTTACGATGTTGAAAACTTTGTTCAACTTGTTAAAAACCCGGTTCATATTGTTGATAACAGGGCAAAAAATGATTGTTAAATCCCCGTCAAGTAAAGTAACTGACATTACTTCAACAAAGTTTTCAACATTTTGTCGGTTTTCAACACCGGAATATACATTTTTATCATTTTGCGGTTTCCGGCCATTTTTTTTAATCAATCCCCTTTTCATTTTTCAGAAAACGTGCTACAATGAAGAGGCAATCAAGTGCCGAAGGGAGCGTTTTACCATGCGCAGCGAACAACCTGCTTTTGCGAAAATCAACCTGACGCTGGATATCACCGGCGTACTGCCGGACCGCTATCATTCCATCTTTACGGCCATGCAGCAGATCGACCTCTGCGACACGGTGACGGTGGAGACGGCGGAGGAAGCGGGCATCACCCTGACCTGTACCGACGGGGCCGTGCCCTGCGACGGGACGAACACGGCTTGCCGCGCCGCCGACCTCTTCATGAAAGAAGCGGGCGTTTCCGGCGGCGTGCGGATCCACATCGAAAAAAAGATCCCCTCCCAGGCGGGGCTGGCCGGCGGCAGCGCGGACGCGGCGGCGACGCTGCGGGCCATGGAAGCGCTGTACCCCGGCAAGCTGACGGAGCAGGAGCTGCTTTCCATCGCCTTTTCCATCGGCGCGGACGTGCCCTTCTGCCTGACGGGCGGCACGCAGCTGTGTCTGAACAAGGGCGAGGTGATGGCGCCCCTGCCGCCCCTGCGGGCGTGGGCGGTGGTGGTCAAGCCGGAGGCCGACGTCTCCACCCAGACCGCCTACCGGCGGTTCGATACCGCCGTTGACCTGTTCCATCCCGACGACGAAAAATTCCTTTACTACGCGGCGGCGGGGGAATACAAAAAGGCGCTGGCCTACGCCGACAACACCTTTGAGGAGCTGTGCGAGGTGCCCGGCGGCGCGGCGATCAAAGCCGCCATGTACGCGGGCGGCGCCTATTACGCCGCCATGTCCGGCAGCGGCTCCGCCTATTTCGGCCTGTTCGACGAGGAAGAAAAGGCCCAGGCGACCGCCGACGGCCTGCGGGAAACCCACGACCGCGTCTGGCTCTGCCGGACGGTCGGATGACCCGCTCCCTTTCCCCCGACGGAAAAAATTTCCGCCTCCCCGGCATAAAACGACGCTGTAACGCCCATACTCCGGTTGTAATCATTCCACCGGAAAGGGCGTTTTTTTTGATGAGATCATTCCGTTTATGCCTCCGCCGCGCGCCGGGGGCGGCGGCCGCGCTGATGCTGACGGCGGCCCTCGCCTTCAGCGCCGTGACCCGCTATTATCTCGACTGCCGGCAGGTGCGGGAGGACGTGCTGCGGCTGCACGTGATCGCCGCCTCGGACAGCGAGGTGGATCAGGCGGTCAAGCTGCAGGTGCGGGACGCGGTGCTGCGGGAGGGGGCCGCCATCTTCGACGGCTCCGTCACCGCAAGGGACGCGGAGAAGCGGCTGACCCCGTACCTGCGGCGGCTGGAAGAGACCGCCGACCGGGTGCTGCAAGAGAACGGCCTCCCCTACGCCGCCGCCGCGCGGCTGGTCGACGAGTTTTTCGACGTGCGGACCTATGAGGACGTGACCCTGCCCGCCGGGCGATACAGGGCGCTGAAGATCGTGCTGGGCAAGGGCGAGGGGAAGAACTGGTGGTGCGTCATGTTCCCGCCCCTGTGCCTGCCCGCCGCCACGGCGCAGGCGGACGATTACGCCGTGTTTCAGGAGGGCGGCGCCCACGTGGTGCAGGGCGAGCCGGACTACGTGATCCGGTTCCGGATCGTGGAGCTGGTGGAAAAGGCCGTGGAGCACATCAGGACAAAATGGCAGGGGCAGGAGGAAGAGGGGCGGTGAACCGGGTTTGGCGAGGCCCCCGGCAGCGCGTCGCCTCAGTGCCGCTCGTGACGCACACCATTTTTTTGGTTCATCACGGATAATTGTGGGATGCAGCAAATAAAATTTGTCGAAGAAACGAAATTCCCCCGGTAGCGCGGCACTGAGGTGCCGCTATTGGCAAAAGTACCATTCAGCAACCTGAAAAATTCGCTGAACCGTGTTTCCTGACAATACCTTATTTCCGGTTGGCAAATAATATTGTTTACGTCATGAGCGGCACTGAGGCGCCGCGCTACCAAATATTACCCCGACAAATCTCCCCTTCCCAAACCGACCAAGGCCCTCCGTTTCCGGCAGGGCCTTTTCTGCTTGCCATCCGCCTGAAAATCATGTATAATGATAATGAAATAAAAACAGAAAAGAGGAATTTGCCATGAGCAGAACCGATTTCGGGGCCAAGCCCCTCAGTTACCCCCAGCCCGTGTGGATCATCGCCACCTATGATGAGAACGGCGTGCCGGACGCCATGAACGCCGCCTGGGGCGGCATCAGCGAAGAAAAAGAGGTCTCAATCTGCCTGTCCCCGGGCCATAAGACCTGCAAAAACTTCGCCGTCACCGGCGCGTTCACCGTCAGCATGGCGGACGAGGCCCATTTGGCGGGCTGCGATTACGTGGGCATCGCCACCGGCAACAAGACGGCGGATAAATTCGCCCGGGCCGGGTTCACGGCGACGAAGAGCGAAAAGGTCAACGCCCCCATCATCAACGAGCTGGCCGTGTGCATGGAGTGCCGCGTCAAGAGCTACGACGAAGAGACCTGCATCCTCAAGGGCGAGATCGTCAACGTGAGCGTGGACGATTCCGTGCTCACCGACGGCAAGGTGGACGTGGCCAAGGTGGCCCCCGTCTGCTTCGACCCCTTCAACAACGCGTACTGCGTCGTGAAAGAGACCGTGGGCAAGGCCTGGGGCGCAGGGAAAGCGCTGCTGTAAGCTGTTTGCAACAGCGTGATTTGACGGAGGAACTCCGGTGGTCAGCTCAACCAATCGCCAAGCTGCCATTCCCCCATACTCCAACTGAAAGCAGTGATCCGTATGAAAAAACTGCTTGCCCTGCTGGCGGCCCTGACGCTGCTGCTGACCTGCGCCTGCACCGGCGCCAAAGCCCCGTCCCCCGACGCCACCGATACCGACGCCCCGGCGGAAACCGCCCCCGCAACCGCCGCCCCGCAGCCGACGGATTTTCGTTTTACCCTTGACAACTACCCCCGCATGGGCGGGTCGCTGGCAAATCTCCCGCTGGGGGAGGCCGTCACCGCCTCCGTGCTGGGGATCACCCGGGAGGAAGCGGACGAGCTGATCACCTTCGCCGGGTCCACCACCGACAACTACAAGGCCATCTGCGACGGCGGCTTTGATATCCTGCTGGCCTACGAGCCCAGCGAAGAGGCGGAACAATACGTTCAGGACAGCGGCGTGGAGCTGGAGATGACGCCCATCGGCGTGGACGCGCTGGTGTTCATCTGCTCGCTGGAGAACGCGGTGCAGTCCCTTACCATCGACCAGATCAAGGAGATCTACCGGGGCAACGTCACCGACTGGCAGGAGGTGGGCGGCGAGCCGCATCCCATCCTCGCCTATCAGCGCAACAAAGACAGCGGCTCACAGACCCTGTTCGACAAGCTGATCGACCTGGGGGACGAGCTGATGAACCCGCCCTCCGACATGATCGTCGGCTCCATGATCGGCCTGCTGGAGGCCGTGGCGGACTATGAGGACAGCGCGGACGCGTTGGGCTACACCGTCTATTACTACCTGACCAATATGGAGACCGACAAGCTCTCCACCAGTAAAATTCTGGACGTGAACGGCGTGACGCCGGATAACGAGACCATCGGCAGAGGCGAATACCCGCTGACCAACGACTTCTACGCGGTCATCCGCAAGGACGCCCCTGCGGATTCCCCCGAGCGCATCCTCTATAACTGGATCTGCTCCGACCAGGGGCACGAGCTGGTGGTGAAGGAGAATTACCCCACAAGGAACTGATACTTTCTGCAATAAAGGAGAACAAGCGATATGATCAACAGAAAGCCGGCCGCGCCCAAGCCCCCCATGGGCTGGAACAGCTGGGACTGCTACGGCGCGGGCGTTACCGAAAAAGACCTGCTGGCCAACGCCGAATACATGGCAAAATACCTCAAGGATTACGGCTGGCAGTACGTGGTCTGCGACATTCAATGGTATGAGCCCGCCGCCGTGGACACCGACTACAACAACTTCACCCCCCTGTGCATGGACGAATACTCACGGCTGATCCCGGCGGAGAACCGCTTCCCCTCCGCCGCCGGCGGCAAGGGCTTTTCCGTCATCGCGGAAAAGATCCACAGCATGGGGCTGAAATTCGGCGTACATCTGCTGCGGGGCATTCCCCGCCAGGCCGTCCATTCCGGCGCGAAGACCGTCACCGGCATCCCCGCCAGGGATATCGCCGCCCAGTATTCCGTCTGCCCGTGGAACACCGACATGTACGGCGTGGACGCGGACAAGCCCGGCGCGAAGGAATACTATGAATCCGTCTTCGCCCTCTTCGCCCAGTGGGGCGTGGACTACGTGAAGGTGGACGATATCGCCAACACGGAGTTTTTGAAGGACAACCCCTATTCCGCCGCGAAGGAGATCGAGCTGATGCGGAACGCCATCGACAGGTGCGGCCGCCCCATGGTGCTGAGCCTCTCCCCCGGCCCCGCCCCCATCGCCCACGCCCGGCATCTTTCCGCCAACGCCGATATGTGGCGCATGAGCGGCGACTTCTGGGACAGCCGGGACAAGCTGATCGAGATGTTCGGCCTGTGCGAACAGTGGTACGCCTTTGTGGGCGACGGCAAATGGCCGGACTGCGACATGCTGCCCGTGGGCCGTCTGATGGTCACCCACCGCAAGCTGGGCAGCCGCTACACCAATTTTACCCACGACGAACAGATCACCATGCTGAACCTGTGGTGCGTCTTCCGTTCGCCCCTGATGATCGGCGCGGAAATGCGGGACAACGACGACTTTACGTTGAAGCTGCTGACCAACCGGGAGCTGCTGGCGGTGAACCAGCACGGCGCCAAGCCCGTGCCCGTCCGCTGTGAAAAAGAGGAAGCCGTCTGGCAGAACGCCGTGGAGGACGGCGTCCCCGTGGCCGCCCTGTTCAACCTGACGGAAGAGGAACGCACCGTCTCCGTCACCCTGCGGGAGCTGGGCCTGACGGGCCGCTATCGCCTGTATGACCTGTGGCAGCACGAGGTCGTGGGGACCGTCACGGAGGAGGAACCCATCTCCGTCTCCCTCGCCCCCACCGCGTCGGCGGTATTCAAGCTGATCTGAAAAGGTAGCACGGCGCATTGCGGTCTCGCCTGCCGGCTCGGTCGGCGCTTCTGCCTTCGGCAGAGGTCTCCACTGGAGACCCGCGCCGTCTGACGGTATCCCATACACAGACGTTTCCCCGAGTCATCGGCCTTTGACAGACGATATTCTGTCGGTTTTTTGTTGAACAAACCGAACACCCCAGACGGCGCAATGCGCCGTGCTACGATGATTGCTTGCGCCATTTGGCACGATTGAGGCGGAGTGCTGCATGAGGGGGCGGGAAGGAAGAAAACGCGTCATGCGGTTTTCTTCCCCCCGCGCCTCTTTTCTTTTTTGGGGGGAAATTTTATTTTCTTTTCTCTGCTCCGCTCTTCTCTTTTTTCCTTTCCTCTCCTCTTATCTATTCTGCTCTTCTCTTCTCTTCTCTTTTCTTCTCTTCTCTACGTCACATTGTGACACGGTTGGCGCACATTGTGACGCTGGGAGCGCACATTGTGACGCTGGGAGCGCACATTGTGACGCTGGGAGCGCACATTGTGACGCTGGGAGCGCACATTGTGACGCGGATGGCGCACATTGTGACGCGAAACGCCTCAAATCAGTTTTCAGGCAGAAAAAAAAGGTTCAACACGGATCATTGTGGAAGCAGCACTCAGCGGGATTGTCGGGTGGATTGTTCTTACGCAAAAACCAATCCTATTTCGGGTAGCGCGACACCTCAGTGCCGCTTGTGGCGCAAACAACCTTTTTTCCGAACCGTAAAAGGCGTTGAAACATCGGAAATAAAAAGAAAGCTTTGATTTCAGGTTCCTGAAATGCAACTTTTGTCAATAGCGGCACTGAGGTGCCGCGCTACCGAGGTTGTTTTCGCCGTTGGACGCAGCTGAGGTTGCGTGCTGCGGGAGGGGGCGGTTATCTCTTCTCCCTATCGGCACAAAAGCGCCGGGCTTTATCGTTGCCCGGCGCCTTTCATATATTTATTACATCTTTACGATTCTGACGCGCTTCAGCCCCGGTAATACTCCCCGGAACCGCCGAAGGGGAAGCCGAAGAAATCGCCGAAATCGCCGTAGTCTCCATAGCCTTCATAGCCGTCATTAGCACCGCCGCTCTCGCTGCCGCTGCCGTCGGAACCGCTTCTGCCGCTCTGCCGGCTGCCGGACTGTCCGGCGCTGTCTTCGGAGGCGGCCGCCGTCTGCGGCTGCTCGCCCACGGTCACTTTGATTTCCGTCTCCTGCCCGCTGCGGGTCACCGTCAGCGTCAGTACGTCGCCGGGCTCCATGGCCTTGACGATGGCGGTCAGGTCGTCCGCGCAGGTCACCTTTTCACCGTTGGCCGCGGTCACGATGTCGTTGGCCTGCAGGCCCGCCTGTTCCGCGGGGCTGCCCGGGGTCACGCTGTAGATCAGCGCCGCGGCGGCGGCCTCCGCCAGCCGCACGCCGATATAGGGCTTGGAGGCGTATCCCTTTTCAATGATATCGGTGATGATCGTCTTCACGCTGTCCAGCGGGATGGCGAAGCCGATGTTGTCGATGGAGGCCTCGCCCGAGGAGGAGCTGCCGGAGTATTTGGCGTTGGTGATGCCCACCACCTCGCCGTACATATTGAACAGCGCGCCGCCGGAGTTGCCGGAGTTGATGGCGGCGTCCGTCTGGATGAGGTTCATGGTGACGTTGGCGGAGAGGGTCACCTCCCGGTCCTTGGCGCTGACGTTGCCCTTGGTGAGGGAGAAGGTCAGCTCGCCCAGCGGGTTGCCGATGGCCACCACTTCGTCGCCCACGTTCAGGTTTTCAGAGCTGCCCATGGTCACCGGCGTCAGGCCCTTGGCGTCGATCTTCAGCACCGCCACGTCGTTGCTTTCGTCATAGCCCACCAGCGTAGCGTCATAGGACTGATTATCATAGGTCGTCACTTTGATGGAGGTGCCGTTTTCCACCACGTGGTAGTTGGTGACGATGTAGCCGTCCTCACTGATGATGAAGCCGGAGCCGGCCGCTGCGCCGGAGGTGCGCAGGCCGAAGAAGTTGGTGGTGATCACCGAGGTGGTGATGCCCACGGTGGAATTCACGTTGGAGGCGTAAACCTCTGCGGCGGTCATCAGTTTTTCGCCGTTGCGGTAGGCCACGTCCACCGTAACAGGGGCGCGGCTGCTCTCCGTCAGGGTCACGCTGCCGCCGGAGGTGCGGTCCAACGCCGTCACCGCCGCCGCGCCGACGCACCCGCTGAGCAGGCTGCAGGCCAGCACCAGCGCCACGGTCTTTGCCTTTGCGCCGCCTTTTTTCTTCGCCGTCTTTTTCTCCGGCGCGGGAGAAGAAGCGTAGGGATAATAGCCGTTCTGACCGCCGTCTGCGGGGGTCTGCGGATAACCGTAACCGGTTTGATTCTGATATTCGTACATGATTCAGACTTCCTTTCGTATCGTTTGACTGAATCATATATCTACATTCTTAAATACAGTTAAAATTTCCATTAATTTTATTTATAAGGTTTTTTTAAGGTTTCGGCTCGGCAAAACCGGCCGAAGTACGCCGCCCCGGGCGGGCCGCTGCCGGCGTCAGGCCTCAAAAATCTGCCGGATCAGCTTCTCCCCGGCCTCTCCCAGCCGGTCGAAATCCATGGCCCCGATATAGTACCGCTCCAGCTCGTCGTGGATCGCCTTGGCGTTGTGCAGCTTCCCCACCGCCTCGTCCAGCATCTCCCGGGCGGCGCGGCGGTCAAAGGAAATGCGGTTGCGGTGGCGCTTCAGCACGTCGGCGTCGGAAAACCTGGCGCAGTCCACCGCCACGTCCGGCTCGCCCTGATAGGGATGGAACGCGTTGGAGGTGAAATAGCCCATGGAGAGGGAGGGGATCAGCAGGTGCTCGATCCGCTGCGGGTCGGTGGGGCAGGGGCAGACGATGCAATCGTGACCGCTTTCCAGCGCGCTGTCCTTGAGGATGGTCAGCAGCAGCGACGCGGCGACGCCGTATTCGTCCTCCAGTACGGTGTGCTTTTCGCACAGGGCGTTGAAGGTCTCGCCGAAGATCACGCCGCCCTCCGGCGTCAGGGCGGAGAGGAACCGCCGTTTTTCCCTTCCCGCCTCGTTGGAGACCGCCCCGAAGCTGTTCTGCGCCAGCTTATACGCGAATTTTTTCAGCTTATCCGGCCGAAGGGAGGCGCAGACGAAGCGATGGGCGTCGTCCGTCACGCTTTTGGCCGCCGCCAGAAAGCCGATACACTTCTTATGCTCGGCGGAATTGAGATCGGTTTTCGTCACGATCTCCTCCGCGTCCGCCGAAAGCTTTTTGTCGTCCCGGTACGCCCCCAGGTCCACGATGGTCTCGCATACGCCGGGATAGCGGGGCTCGAGGACATGGGGCGGGGTGCCGTCCGCCACCGCCGTTTTCAGGTGCGGTATGATCACCGCGTCAAGGCTGGCGGGATCGGACGAGCAATGGATGCGCTCGCAGAAATAGCCTCTCGCGTCCGCCTCCGCCGCGATCTTTTTCATCAGCGTGGATTTGCCGGTGCCCGGGCCGCCCTTGATCACGTAGGCCCGCCAGCCCTCGTGGGCGTCATACAGGCCGTCGAACAGCGAATAAAAACCGAGGGGCGTGTTGGCCCCCATAAAAAAAGAAACCGATGCGTTCTGATACATAATTACCTCCGGGAATCAAGTCGGATTGTACCGCGGCATGCCTTGGCGCGCCGCTCGATCACTCATTATATAGTATTCACCAAAGGGCAATCGGTCAGCGTTTTTTTATCGTCTCCGCCGGTTCCGCTTGACATTTCCGGCCGCATTTTATACAATAATCGCAGCAAAACGCGCCAATGAAAGGAATGGAACATGAAACGTCATCGGAATTATCTATTCGGTCTCGCCGTCACGCTGCTGACGTTGACGGCGTCGTTTGCGATCACTGCCGGAGCCGCGCAGCGGGGCGATATCGACGCGGACGGCGTCGTCACCCCTGCCGACGCGAGACTGGCCCTGCGCTGCTCCGTCGGGCTGCCGAAAAAAGACGACCCTGCTTCGGTGTTCAGCGAAAAGGAAAAAGACCTTGCCGACATGGACATGGACCTGCGGGTCTCGGCGGCGGACGCCAGAGCGATCCTGCGGACGGCGGTCCGGCTGGATCCGCCCCTCCCCTACTACGCCTTCACCGTGATCTCCGCCCCCACCTGCACGGAGAAAGGACTGTATGAACGGACCGGACCGGATCCGGAAAACGGCGAGACCGAGATCCGTTTTATGCAGGAGATCCCCCCGCTGGGGCACGATACCCGACTGGGGACGTGCGGACGCTGCGGCGCCTATCAATCGGAGCTGCTGGACCGCTATCTCCGGGAGATCGAGCCCGCCCTGCGCAAGGGGAAGGCCGCGGCAGAGAAAGCCTACGACACGCTCTATCAGTTATACGCTGCGGACTTCACGAACAATACCATCACGATCGATCAGGCCAAGCCCTTATACCGGACCGCGCATGAATATTATCTCGCCGCCTATCAGGCCTGCGGCAGCGAAAGGGAATTTACGGAGGCAAAGCAGCAGATCGGAACCATTCTCGGCAAGCTTTCGGAGATCTATCACGCCGGACCGACCGCCGGAAAGGATTACATAAACGTTTTCAGCCGCTGGGTCATACTGTCAAATGAACTGCTGGAGTCTGAAAAGGGTGACGTCGCAACGCTGACCGCCATCACCGACGGCTACCTTCCGCCGGATTGAGACGCCGAAGGGGCTGCCAAAAGGATTCTCATGGAAAATGGCGGGATGGATCGACAGGGATCTGCGGGATCCCGACAAACCCAATTTGAAACGATCTTTCCTGATTCCGCAAAACT
>CADAMO010000080.1 GCA_902788995.1 Oscillospiraceae bacterium | reverse complement strand
ACGATTCATCGTTGTGGTCGAAGCCGCCCACCAGCCGGATCACGGCTTCGGGACACTCTTTTTTTACAGCGGCGGCCGCCTCCAGATACTCCCGGATCCCCTTGCTCCAGAGGATGCGGGCCACCATCAGGAAGACGGGGCCCTCCGGCAGGGGCTGCCGGACGTAGTGGGTCATATCCACGCCGGAGCCGCCGACAACGAGCGCGTTCTCACGGGGGAGCAGATGATGCGTTCTGAAATAGGTAAGGTCGTCGTGGTTCTGGAAGAACATGCAGTCCGCCCGGCCCGCCGCGAACCGGTAACCGGCGGACATGACGAGACGCACGACGAAATCCTTGAGGCCGGTGCGGTAAAAGGCGTTTTCCAGCCCGTTGACCAGCACGCTGTAATGGCCGACGCGGCTCAGCGCCGCCGCCACGGAGCCGAAGGTCGTGGGCTTGCTCATATAAAGGAAACAGAGATCGGGCCGCAGGGACCGGAACAGGCGCGTATAGCCGGCGATCATCCGCAGGCCGTCGCCGATACCGATGCCCACCCGGCTGCCCGCCACCTGGGCGTACTCCGCGCCGAGGGAAACGATGGCGTCGCGCATGGTCTCCGGCGGTTCGATGGACACGCAGACCACCCGGTTGCCCTGAGAGACGAGATAGCGGATAAAAGGCCCGCGGAAATTGACCAGTGATTCTCCGTCCGCCGCCACCACGGCGACGGTCCTTTGCTGCTTCGCCATCACACGATACTCCTGATATATTCCAATTCCTTCTCCCCGTAGCGCTGGTCGATGGTGACAGGGATCACGTAACGGGAGATGTAATATTCAAAGCTGTCTGCGGGCACTTCCTCCAGCAGATAGCTCCACCAGTGGCCCTGAAAATGCTTGTGGGCGAGAAAGCGGTCCAGCAGGCCGTCGTCCTCCGCCAGCAGCGGGTAAACCATCGGCACACAATCCTCCGCGTAGTACCGCAGGGGGTCGAGCCGGTTCACGCCGCCGAACAGCCGGTGGGCAGCGTCGAAATTCGCCCGCCGCCGCGCCCGGATCGTTTCATAGTTCGCGCCGTCCAAAATCGTACGGGTCAGCTTCGACATGCGCCGCAGCCCCTCCCGGTCGATGCGCTCTTCGTTTTGCCGCCGGGCTTCATAGGCCTTGCCCTCGCAGCCGTATTCGATCCGTTCCAGCAGATAGACGGAGGTGTCGCTGGAAAAGCTCTGTTCATAGGTTTCACAGAAACGCTCCGCGCCGGGGCCGAGGACGTAAGCCCCGTCCGGCGCGCCGACGAATTTACGGGCGGAACAGACGTTATAGGCGCCCTCCACGGGCTGCGCGAAAAACGCCTGGGAATTGTCGATGATGGGATGGGGATATTTTGCCGCCAGCGACGCCATCCGGGAATGGGACATGACGCCGTAATAATTGACCAGCAGCACCGCGTCCTCCGGCGAAGGGGTGAGATCCACGGGATCGAACCGCTCGTCGATCCGGTAAAACCGCAGCGCGCAGCCGTTCTTCTGCAGAAATTCACGCACGCAGTCGCACTGGTAGACCGGCAGCCACAGCGTTTTGGCGCCGGTGCAGCGGAAGGCGTGGAGGATCGCCGCGCGGCCGCTGTTCAGCCGGGCGATATCCTTCTCCCCGGCGTAGTATTCCTTTCCTTTGGGGAACTGCAATTCGATAAAACTGCCGATTTCCATTATTCGCTCCCCCTCTGTTTCTGTTCATTCACCGCGTTTTCCACCTGTTCCCAGTCGAACCCGCAGTTGAAGATATAATCCAAAACGGACATATAGGGTACGAACCCCACCTTCGGCCAGAGCTGCCGGTAGGTGATGGGGGCGTAGTCGGTATAGACCAGCCGGATGCCCCGGGCGGCAAAGTGCTCGTCCACCTGATAGGCCTTGGCCCCGTGGCCGGAGAGATAGGTATCGCCGCCCATTTTTTCGACGATATCCAGCACCCGCTCCTCCCGGACCGTATCCAGCGCCATTTCGGAGGAACGGTACAGGGGCATGGTGAAGCCGAAGCGCCGGGCGATCTCCGTATTGATCGTGATATTCATTTCGGCAAGGTCCGGGTAATCGGACAGCAGCATCTCCCGGAAGCAGGGATAGAAGTCCTCAAAATGCCGCGCCCGGGCGTAGTTCATCTCCACCGTGCGCAGATGCTTTTCCTTCCAGCCCAGCTCATCCCGGGTGCGGACCCGGTTGATGGGGTCTCCCAAATGCTGCTCCACCGGCACCTTGACCCTGCAGGAGCCCTGCGGCGTCTTCAGACGGTTCCAGTGGTGCATATTGTCGTTGGAGAACTGACAGTCGTCCAGATAGACGAACACGTCAGACTTGCTCATTTTATAGAAATAACCGAGCCAGGAGATATAATCCGGCTGGTGGATGGCGACAACCATGTGGCCTGCTTCCTTCCGTTATTTGCGATGGATGATCTCTTCCTCTTTCAGCTTCGGGGCGCGATAGGAATCCGCTGCCCGCCCCTTGGTGATCAGCAGCTCCGCCGTTCGCCAGAGGATCTTCGCGTCAAAGGCGAGGGACCAGTTACGGACGTATTCCAGATCGAACTCCGCCATTCTCCGGCGGGAATCCGACAGGGCCTCGTTCACCGCCTCCCAGCCGGTCACGCCGGGAAGCATCGACTGACGCTCCGCCTGTTCCTCCGGGGTCATGACCGCCATCTCATGGGGCAGCAGGGGCCGGGGGCCGATCCAGGACATTTCCCCCTTGAGGATATTCCACAGCTGGGGCAGCTCGTCGATGTTCAGCGTACGGAACACCTCGCCCCATTTTTTCAGCCGCAGCTCATCCGGCAGCAGCTTGCCGTTCTCGTCCCGCTCGTTGGTCATGGTGCGCAGCTTATACATGGTAAAGGGCTTTTCGCCGTAACCGATGCGGGTCTGACGGAAAATGGCGGGGTCCTCCGGGGAGTTTTTATGGACGATCGCCATGGAGACCAGCAGCACGGGGGCAGCGACAACGCCGCCCACTGCGGCGACGCCGGTATCAAACACTCTTTTGATGATTCTCTGTGCCAGTTTCTTCATAATATCCTCTTTTTCTCAGAAGGTGATCCGGCGGAAGGCCACCTGGAAGGATTCCGCGCAGCGGCAGCCCGCCTGAGAGCCGCGGTAAAGGGCCAGCGCCTCAATGCTTTCGGTGCTTCTCGGATGGGGATAGGGACGCTGAACGCCGATATAGGCGGAGAGCGCGTCCAGCTTTTTCTGAAGCCCTTCCCTGCCGACCTCCACGAAGAGGTTCGGATCGAACTTCTGCATGGCGGGGTTGACGCTCCAATCGGTGGCGGAGGGCACCTCCATGTACCACAGCTCACTGATGGGGTGAACGTCGTCACGGCGCTGGAAGATCCGGATGGCCTCCTGACAGGACAGGGAGGTATGGAGATGGTCGTTGTTGGAATCCGACGGGTGATGGGTGATGACCACGTCCGGCAGGACCTCCAAAATGGCTTTTTCAATAAACTGCACCAGCAGCAGGTGATCCACCGTATTCAGCTTGATATTCGGGAATTCCCCGATAAACGCGCGGCTCACGCCGATCACGCCGAGACTCTGTGAAATATCCGAGGACAGCTCCTCGTCAGACGGGCGATTGGCGCGGGCCTCCGCCTTGCCGGAAAGAATGCAGACGGAAACGGTATGCCCCGCTTGCGTCAACTGATAGATGGATGCGCCGGCGCCGAGCACCTCGTCGTCGGGATGAGCTGCAACAACAAGATAATTCATCAATTTAGCCTTTCTTTCTCTGATACGTTTTTCATTCGTTCTGAGTATCGGTCTGTGCTTCTTTGTCTGCGTCCGTCTCTTTCTGCCGGCGCCATTTTCGTTTTGTTTTTTTTGTCGTTTCGCCGTCGTCCGACCCGTAACCGTAGCCATAGCCGTAACCGTAACCGTAGCCGTAGCGGGAATAGCTCTTATAGTGACCGTAACGGCCATAGCCGTAACCGTAGTCGTCGCCGTATCCGGCAAAGCCCGACTGCGCGCCGTTCATCACCGCGCCCATGATCCGCACGCCGGTGTGCATCATGGCGTCGATGCCGCCGAGGATCCTGCTGATGCGGACCGTATCCTGCAGCACCACGTACAGCAGCGCGTCCGCCGCCTCCGCGAGAACGACCGTATCGGAAACCAATCCGCAGGGCGGGGTATCCACCAGGATATAATCATAATCGTCCCGCAGGGAGTCGAACAGCGACTTCAGATACTCCGTATTGATGATCTTCCAGTAGGATTCGTGCTCCCCTTTCAGCTTCAGGAAGGACAGGCCGTATTCCTCCAGCCGGTAAAGAGAGTAATACGCATCCACCTTTTCCGGCGTCATCTCTTCAAGATCCAGCTTCAGTACCCCGGCGATGCTCGGGTTGCGCAGATCCGCGTCCACCAGCAGCACATTCTTTTTCATATCCGCCAGCGACAGCGCCAGATTGGAGATCACCGTCGTTTTGCCCTCGCCCGGCGCCGTGCTGGTGGAAAGAACCACCTTTTCGTCTTCCTGCAGCATGTTGACGAAACTGTTGCGGAAGATCCGGACCGACTCCAGAAAACCCCGGCCGATCCGCTCGTTGCGGATCAGAATGGATTTGTCGATCTCCTGCCGTTTATATTTCTTGAAGGTAACCTCCGGCAGGGTGCCTACCGTATCCAGTTTGAGCTCTCTGCGGACGTCGTCCTTCGTTTTGACGGTCCTGCGGAAAAAGGCGTAGATAAAGATCCATAAAGCGCCGAGCGCCAGACCGATGCCGATCCCCTTGAATACGTCGGAATAGGTAAAGCGGTTGACGGGCTCTTCCGGCACCTGCGGTTCCGTAATGGTGGTCAGCAGCACGTTGCCCACCAGATATTTCGCCACGGCCGGATAATTCTTCATGGCGGAAATAAGCACGTCGTAGGTAGCCTGCGGGTCCCGGCCGGTGGCCGTCATTGTGAACATATTGGTGGATTTGACCGCCTTTGCAGACAGCGTCGCGGGAATGTATCGGCTGCCGAGATCCTCGCTGATCGCGTCGATCAGAATATTGCTGTGAATGATATACGGGAACGTGTTGGCCAGATTGGAAGCCGTCGCGTTGTCGTAGTAATAGGAATAGGAGGGGATCCCCTCGCCCGTCAGGGACAGCGTCTGCGTATTGACGGTAAACGTCGTCGACACTTCATATAGCGGCGTATAGAGGTAGTAGCTCTTCAGGAACGTCAGCGCCCCGCCGAGAACCGCGGCGATCACCATGACCCACCAGAATTTCATGAGGCCCTTCCATACGTCGGAAAACTGAATGGTGTTCTGCGGTGGCTCCGTCTGGGCGGCGGCTTCCCGTTTGACTGTCATATCACTCATTGGCTGCCTCCGTTCCCTCAGGTTCCGCCGCATCGGCGGCCGTCTCCTTCATTTCGGCTGTTTCGGGCTCCGGCGCAAGCGCAGCTTCGTCGGTCAGAGGCACAGCGGCCTCGCCCTCATTCGGTGATGCCGGTTTTTCCGGCTCGGCGGCGGCCGTTTTGCTGCTGCCGTAACCGCCGTACTTACCGTATTTGCCATACTTACCGTATTTGCCGTATCTGCCGTAATGGGCATATTTGGAATATCTGGCGTAGCCGCTTTCATCTGTTCCCACCTGATTGAACATGGAGAACTCGTCGTAGACGTCGTTCAGGATGCATCCGGCAAACTTTGAACCGGTTTTGCGCAGCGTCAGGATCACGTCGTTGATCACGGCCGCATAAACGCTGTTGGTGCGCACCGTCAGGATGGTAGCGTCGCAAAGCTTTGCAATGCTGGTAACAGCGCCGTCCACCAGAACGGGCGCCGTATCCACGATAACGAAATCCATCGTTTTACGGAAAGCACGCAGCAGCGCTTCCACCGAACCGTTTTCAATCAGCTGCTGGTAATCCTTGTGGGGCTTTGTATTGAGCGCAAGGAAAAGACTCAGTTTCTTGTACCGGCGGAACTTGAACTTTTTCTCCGTTTTGCCGGAAAGCATATTGTCCAGTTCATATTCCTCATCCGGCTCCTGTTCAAAGATCTTATACAGCGCGGGCTTTTTGCCGTCAAGATCCACCAGCGCGACGCGATTGCCTTTGATGGCAAGCGAGACGGCAAGGTTGGCGGAAACCGTTGATTTTCCTTCGTTTTCAGCGGCGCTGGTCACCACAAAAACCTGATCGCCGCCGGTTCGTTTCATATATTCCAGTCTGGAAACGATCTTGTTGAAGTTTTCGGTAAAACGAAGACTGGTAAAGGCGCTCTCGGTAAGCAGCAGCCCTCGTTTTCTTTTATGAAAAACGTCCCGGAACGTAAAAGGCTTGCGTTCGTGCGGGATGCACCCGAGCAGCTTTGCGTCGACCTGCTGGTCAAAGCCCTTTTCGCTCTTGACGGAATCCCGCAGAACGGACATGCCTACGATGACCATAATGGCAAGCGCCATGGAAAGCCCCGCCACTTTGACGATACTGGAGGAGGTCATCCGGTTGGCGGGCCCCTTCGGCACGCTGGCCGCTCTCAGCACGCCTACGACGCCGTTGCTGTAAAGGTTATCGGTGATCTGCGGATAGACCGCCAGCACAGCGCGCAGCTCCCGGTAAGCGATCTCAGGATTGGAAGCCGTCACGGACAGCTCCATGATATTGGTGCCTGAGTTGACCTCCGCGCTGATCTTGCCGTCGAAGGTTTCCCACCCGAGATACTCGCACACCTTCTGCTTCATGGTGGGCTGGACGAAGACCTCCGCATAGACGCTCGCGATCTCGCTGGATTGCGTCAGGGAGGCCACCGCATTGGACTTTCCTTCCGCACTGTTCACGATCACCGTGGCTGCGCTGGTGTAGTAGGGATTATACACCACGTGGTTGACAACGTAAGAGCCGAGTACGCCGATCACGGCGGCGCACAGCACGACCCAGACGTTGCGAAGCAGATCGCGGATGATACTGTGCCACTCTATCACAAAGTTTCTTTCGCTCATACCGTTTCCCCGTTACTCCACGACCACCAGCAGGCGCGTGTGCCCCACAACGCCGGCTTCGTCTGTTCCGTAGTAATCCACACTGTAAATGCCCTCTTTCCGGGCGATGAAATCCGTTTCGATGTGATACGTCAGTTGCGCGTCAAGGCCCGTATGATCCGTCGCCCCGGCGATATACCGGTTCCAATCGGGCGTCTGTCCTTTTTTCAGATAAATCAGATATTCCGTCAGTTCAATCTGCGGCGCGTTTGAGGCAAGCCGATCCACCAGCATGGGCAGCACGATCTCTGCGGAATCGCCCTTGGTGTTCTGCACCGTCGCCCGCACGGAGAAATGCCCCGTCTGACCGGGTTCATAGTCCGGCGAATAGATGATCACGTTCTGCGAGATATCGCCGTCAAGACAATCCACCGCACCGATGATGCCGACGATATTCAGCGTGCCGTAAACGGAAAACAGCAGCGGCGCGTTCAGGGTGAACTTCGGCGGCGTGTAATCGGTATAACGGATCTGGCGCTGCGCCGTGACGACGTGGTTATCCGCATCACAGACCGCATAGGTCACTCGGCAGCAGCCCGGCTTGATAAAATTGCCGATGGACTCCACCAGCAGCCGGCTCGTCAGATCGCCGTCTTTTTCGTCATAGGCCGAAACACCCCGCAGAAGATCCGCGTCCGTGGCGGTGGCCTTCACATCCAGATTTTCCGATTCGATTGTGATCCGGGGGATCGTCTTATCGGAAAAGAACCGTTCCTGCACATAGACAAAGCCGAAGACCGCCACCATGACTACGGTGAGGATCGCGACTATGATGCGCAGCAATTTCATCATCATAAGAATTTATCTCCTTAATAGCTGACGGTATCCCGGTTGAGCAGAATCCGCCGCGGATTATCCTCCAGCAGCAGATCGGCATAGTCATAGGAATACTCTTCGCAGATCAGCTCATGAGTATGCAGCATGTTTGGCGTGCGCATGTAAGGGGAATGGGCGTCGCTGGCCACCGCGTCCGCCAGGCGCAGCTCCATCAGCCGTCGGGATGCGAAGAACGCCTCTCTGCCGAAGCGCCCCTCCAGCGAGCCCTTGTTGATCTGCAGCAGGCAGCCGATCGTCTTCATTCTGAAAACCGCGTCTTCTTCCTCCGACACGAAAGCGTACCGTTCAGGGTGCGCCACCACGGGAACGTACCCCTCGGCAACCAGCGACCGCAGCTTTGCGTAAGCGGATTCCGCAAACTCATAAAAATCGAATTCCACCAACGGATAGCGGGAATGGTTGAGGGTAATCAGCTCGCCGTTTGCCAGACGGCGAGCCGTCCGGTTGGTACAGAAAATCTCCTGTCCGGTATAGATCTCCACCGGGATCTTCCGTTCGCGCAGCGCCGCGCGGAGCGTGAGGACTTTTTGATGCAGCGTCTCACCCCAGTAGTTTTCATACGCCCCTGGAACGTCGCAATGGGGGGTGGCGGCAATGCCCCTGGTGCCGCGCTCGTAGGCCAGCGCGACCATTTCCACTGCCGTTTCCAGATTTTCCGCCCCGTCGTCGGAGCCGTAACAGATATGGCAATGGATATCGAGCATTGTTCTCCCCCATCCAAAAAAGCATAATTAGACATAGTAATTTAGTTTATTATATCACACAGCTTCTCTGTTTGTAAATATTATTTTAATTAAAATATTACTTTCCTATTTAAAGTATTTTGTCGTGGATAACGGTAAAAAAGAATCCCGAAGCAATCCTTCGGGAATCCGTTGAATAAACTTGATTGCGCGCGTAAAGACCGGCCATTCACCGCTTCACCGGTTTGGCGCGTTATGATGAGACCGTCACGCCGATCTCCGCCATGGAAGCAAAGAACTCTTTTACGTCCGAGAGGGCGGAATCATAATCCGTATCGTATTCGGCAATAATCGCCCGCGCCACGTCTTCCGGCGAAGCGCACTCCTCCAGATGGTCGAAAATGAACGCGCCGAGCTCGTTCAGCGTAAAAATCCCTTCAAAAACAGAGGCAGCCGCTCCGATGGGCACCAGAAACGCATCGCCCGCGATCTCCCGCTTGACAAATTCATAGTTAGTCTTCATCCGTTGTCCCCTTCCGTCTGTTTTTCATAAAGCGCCTGATAGGCCTGCGGCACGTGCGAGGAGATCTCGCACACGTAGGAGGGCGGCTCGTCAAAACCGCCGGTCTCGCACAACTGCGCCGCGGCGCAGATATGGCACAAATGCCGGTAGATACACGAAGCGCATTTTTTTGGCATACGGACCGCCTGTGCGGCCTCCACCGTCTTCTGCCAGCAGGCGTCAAACCCTTGACGCAGCACGTTGTTTTCCGACGGAGAGGGCACCATGCCGCAATAACTCATATTACCGCGCCAGTCGATCCATGCGGAAGACGAACCTGCCCGACAGCGGATCCCCTGTTCCTTCGTCTCGATCTCCGGACATTCCCTGTCCCGTTCAAAAGCGATCCCGTTCATGATCCGCCGGGTGCGCTCCGCAAAATCTTCGGGCGTCAGGCTGTGGAAATCCGCAAAGGCGCGGTATTCCGCCACCTGCTTCGGCAACAGTCGTTCCCGTCGCTCCTGCAGCCGCACGGAGGGGAACATATAGGCGGTGCTTTTGAGGTGCAGACCCTTATCGTCGCAAAAACGCATGATCTTCTCCGCGTCGGCGATATTGTACTGTGTGATGCTGCTGTTGATCTTCACCGGCACTCCGCGGCCCATCAGCCTTCTGATATTTTCCGTGACCCGGTCAAAAGCAGGCACGCCGCACAGATCGGCATAGGTATTGCAGTCGCCTCCGTAAAGGGACACGTTGACCCGGTTTGGCCGGTATCTTGCCAGCAGGTCAAGGGTATCCTCCGTCAGCAGCGACAGATTGGTATTGAGCGACAGCACAAACCCCATCTTTGCCATGGCTTCATAGATCTCGTTGAAATCCTCCCGCAGCAGGGGTTCGCCGCCGGTGATCAGCACAAACAGCGTGCCTGCGTTTTTGGCCTGCAGGGCAACGTCGATCCACTGAGGTGCCGTCAGTTCATAGGGCTTGTTGCGGCCGCAATCGGCGTTGTGCACGTAGCACATTTTACAATTGAAATTGCAGCGGGACGTAAGCTCAAACGTCACGTTGACCGGCAGCTTCATCTTGCCCGCCTTCTGATGCAGATAGCGGACGATGAGGGGCTCGCCGGAATCCATCAGTTTTTCCATAGCGATTCTTCCAACATTGTCACGGCGGATTCGTCCGGCAAACATTGATAGGAGAAAACCGGCACGTTGGCGCACAGGCCAAGGGCAAAATCCACCGCATTTTCATTCTGATAGCTTTCAAAGCTGAGCTGCGCCAGCAATCTGGTCATGACAAAGGAACCGCCGCAGCGGCGCAATTCATTGCAGGGCCCCTGCGAAAGCAGAACGACGGCCTTGACCGGAGCGGACCGGTTCAGCGCGATTTCCGAGGAGCCGCAATAAGGCGTTCCGTGGGCGGTCAGCCCGTCTTTTCCAAGCTGCAGCAGCGAACGGTCACCATTGACGATCAGCGCGCCGCGGTAGCGCTCCCACAGCGCCGCCTGCGTGGACTTTCCGACGCCTTTGTCGGCGGAGAAGAGCAGCGCTTCTCCGTGATAAATGATAAACGAACTGTGCAGCAGAAACCGCCCCCGCCGCGCCATCAACTCCGGGATATTCAGCGCATGAAACAGCATGGCGTCCCACAATCCCGGGGCGTAATCCACCGTCAGGTCGATCTCATCTCCGGTCCCCTTCCGGCAGGCGTACGGGAGGTACGTGTGCTCCGCAAAGGGATAGGAGGAAAACAGCGTCACGTCTCCCCCGTCCCGGTAAAAGTCCCGGTCCGCCTTATGGGCAATCAGCGAAGAGGGCCGCTCCGGCAGGGGCGCCTGATGGACACGGACGCGGATATCACAATCGCCTTCCGGCGCGTAAAATTCGCCGTAAAGGGCGCTGTCCGCAATCTCCGTTTCGCTGTCTGCCCGCAGCCGCAGCCCCGCCAAGGTATAGTATTTACTCTTCATAAGTGACAAAAACGATCTGCCCCATGTGCCCTGCCGGGAACCACTGTTTTTCATCCGCCGCAAGCCCGTTGATCACGGTGCGGAAGGTAATCCCTCCCAGCCATCCGTTGGCGTCGGTACTCTTGTAATAAACCGTGATCGTCCCCGGAAGCTCCCTGCCCGAGATATTCCTGACATTGAAGGAGCCTTCCGTCTGTTCAAACGAAAAAAGGTCTTCCCGCATGGTCGGAGGAGTCTGATAGGCTACTGCGACAGGGCATTCCACGGAGACGACCTCTCCCGGCGCATAGGCAGTCCGGTCTTTACACAGTACCGTGACCGTCGAACCGACGTGGACCGAACTGGCGGAGAACGCATAAACGGCGTCCCCGGTTGTGACGGTGAACTCCAGATACTGATAATCCGTCTCGCTTCGGTTCATGAGCGTGACGGCGGCAATGGATTCCACTTCGTCGTCGCTGCCGTCTTCCACGTATTTGCCGGTATAAGGGAACGGATCGGAGACCCACACGTCCGGCAAAAGCGCCGTCCCGTTGGAAAAGTCTGCCGGATCGGCGGCTGGGACGGAATGCGGCGCATCGGAGGCGGTCGCGGCGTCGTCAGGCGAAAGCACTCCGGTTTTTCCGGTGCAGCCGCACAGCAGCACCGCGACGGTCAGCACAACGATCGCCGCGCAGCAAAGGCGCCGAAGCCATTTTGACTCTTTCATGGTATCAATTCTCCAAAAGGGTACCCTTTCGGGTACCCTTTTTTTTGATTCAGGAATTGTAGATGTTCGCATCCGCC
>CADAMO010000079.1:16621-28512 GCA_902788995.1 Oscillospiraceae bacterium | reverse complement strand
CACCCGCCTTCTTATTTCGTTCTTCTGTAATCGGGCAGGAGCTTCGGGGAGACCATGTCGGTCTCAACGCCCGCGTTCTTCAGCTCGTTCTCAAAATCGGTCACGTGGGACAGGGTCAGCGCGCCCACGGTCGTCTCCTTGGCGATGGCGCCCGCGGCCTTGCCCGCGCTGCGGCCGAAGACGATGATATCCAGCAGGGAGTTGCCCATCAGGCGGTTGCGCCCGTGGATGCCGCCGACGGCCTCGCCCGCCACGAACAGGTTTTCCACGTTTGTCATGCAGCCCTTGTCGATCTCAAGGCCTCCGTTCTGGTAGTGGAGGGTGGGGTAGACGAGGATCGGCTCCTTGCGGATGTCGATGCCGTACTTGCCGAACATGCGCATCATGGCGGGGATGCGCTTCTCGATGGTGCCCTCGCCCCCTTTGATCTCGATCATGGGGGTATCCAGCCACACGCCGATGCCGTCGTCCGTATGCACGCCGTTGCCCCGGTCGGAGCACTCGCGGATGATGGAGGCCGCGGACACGTCGCGGGTCTCCAGCGGGTGCATGAACACCTCGCCGTTCACGTTGACCAGCTTTGCGCCCAGTGAGCGCACCTTTTCGGTGACCAGCGCGCCGAAGATCTGCTCCGGATAGGCCGCGCCGGTGGGATGGTACTGAAGGGTGTCGGCGTACAGCAGCTTCGCCCCCGCCCGGTAGCCGAGGATCAGGCCGTCCGCCGTGGCGCCGTAGTGGTTGGAGGTGGGGAAGCCCTGATAGTGGAGCCGTCCCGCGCCGCCGGTGGCGATGATGACGGTCTTGGCCTTGGCGATCAGCAGCTCGTCGGTCTCCATGTTCAGCAGCACCGCGCCGGCGGCTTTGCCGTTTTCATCCTTGATGAGCTCAATGGCGGCGGTGAAATCCACCACCGGAATGCCCCGGTTGAGCACTTCGTCACGCAACGTGCGCATGATCTCCGCGCCGGAATAGTCCTTTGCCGCGTGCATTCTCTTTCTGGAGGTGCCGCCGCCGTGGGTGGTGATCATGGTGCCGTCGGGGGCCTTGTCAAATTCCACGCCCAGGTCGTTCAGCCACTGGATGGCCTCGGGGGCTTCGTTCACCAGCTTATAAAGCAGCTCGGGCTTAGCGGCGAAGTGGCCGCCGCCGAAGGCGTCGATGTAGTGGATGGCGGGGGAGTCGTTGGGCTTGTCGGCCGCCTGAATGCCGCCCTCCGCCATCATGGTGTTGGCGTCGCCGATGCGCAGCTTGGTGACGATCATCACGTTGGCGCCGCAGTTGTCGGCTTCAATGGCAGCGGAAGCGCCAGCGCCGCCGCCGCCGATGACCAGCACGTCCACGTCATAGTCGGGATTGCTCAGGTCGATCTTCGCCGGGTCGATGCGGCTGTGGGCCTGCAGCAGGGCCGCCAGCTCGGTGGGCACCTTGCCGCCCTTGTTGGGGCCGACGGTGAGGGTGCGGAACTCCTCCTGCTTATAGTCGGGGTGGTAGGTGGCAAGCAGCGTGTCCTTCTCCTCCGCGGTCATGCGGCGGGGCTCAAAGTCGGTGTTCGCTTTTCTGTTGGCCTCCACCTTTTTGATGGATTCGGTCATTTCCTTATTATACATGCGCTTGTCGCCTCCTTACTTTTCGATCTCGCGGTTGTTGTAGAGCTCTTTCATCTCGTCGATGGGTTTATCCATCAGCGCCTGCAGCAGCTCCTCAAAGGTACCGTCCTTGATCTCCTGTACCCGGTCCGTCAGATGCTTACTTTCGGGGGCCAGATACTTGCCGTTGAGACGGCGGGCCAGCAGGGCCACCTGCGGGTGGGAGATGCCGGCGGGGCAGCGGGAAGAACACACGCCGCACATGACGCAGTCGAAGCTCTCCTCGGCGCACTTTTCATACTCGCCCCGCTGGGCGTAAGCGATGTACTGCATGACGTTCAGCTCCTGCGTGCAGGCGTTGGTGCAGGCGTTGCAGCCGATGCAGGCGTAGATCTCGGGATAGAGCTGCATCATGATCTGCTCCGTGGGCTTCACCTTTTCGATATCGTAGGGCTGCTTGATCAGCGGGAAGAAGGGGAGCGTGGCGATATACATGTTGTCCTCCACCTTGGTCTGGCAGGCGAGGCAGGCGTGCAGCTCCCGGTCGTCCTTGATGCGGTAGATGGTGGCGCAGGCGCCGCAGAAACCGTTGCGGCAGCCGCAGCCGCGTTTGAGCTGGTACCCGGCGTATTCCATGGCGCCCATGATGGTGAGCGACGCGGGCACGGTGTATTTTTTGCCGTACAGGAATATGTTGACAGTGTTTTCCATAGGTTCCTCCGTATTTTATCTATCTGTATGAGTCGGAAGTGGGAAGTGGGAAGTCGGAAGTCCCGCAACCGGAAAATGCAGCGTCAGTCAAAAGCAATCGGTATCCGTACGTTTCAGGACACAATCGTATTTGCATTTGAAACGGTCATCCCAGACGGGACTTCCGACTTCCGACTGATGACTTCCGACAGATCGGACGCAGTCCGAATAATTCAGCGTCAGTCAAAAGCAATCGTTTGTCAGACGTTTCAAGACACATTCTTTTTTGCGGGAGAAACGGTTATCCCGGACGGGACTTCCGACTTCCGACTGATGACTTCCGACTGATCGGACGCAGTCCGATCAATACTCGTCGGGCATTTCCGCCAGCTGGTCGCAGCGGAACACGGGGCCGTCCTTGCAGACGTACTTGTCGCCGATGTTGCAGCGGCCGCATTTGCCCACGCCGCACTTCATGCGCAGCTCCATGGTGGTGTAGACGTTGGACTTTTCAAAGCCCAGCTCCACCAGCCCCGCCAGTGTGAACTTGATCATGATGGGCGGGCCGCAGATGACGGCGGTCTTGTTGACGTCGAAGCCCAGCTCCTTCACGTAGTTGGGAACGAAGCCCACGTGGCCGTCCCAGCCCTCCTGCTCGCGGTCGATGGTAAGGTAGACGTTGATGCCGTCCTCCTTGCACCACTCGTCCAGGATCTCCTGATAGTCCACCAGGTCGTCCATGGAGCGGGAGCCGTAGACGATGTCGATCTTGCCGTATCTGTCGCGGTTGTCGCGGCAGTAGTTGATGACGGAGTGCAGCGGCGCGAGGCCGATGCCGCCCGCGATGAACAGCAGGTCCTTGCCGGCAAAATCCGTATCCACCGGGAAGCCGTTGCCGTAGGGGCCGCGGATGCCGATCTGCTGGCCCACCTCCATCTGATGGAGCCAGCTTGTCAGGCAGCCGCACTTTTTGATGGAAAACTCCATGTAGTTTTTCTGCGTGGGGGAGGAGGTGATGGAGAACATGCCCTCGCCCGCGCCGGGGATGGAGAGCATGGCGCACTGGCCGGGGATGTGCTCAAACACCTTGCCGCCCTCCGGGGCTTCCACCCGGAAGGTCTTCACGTCCGGCGTGTCCCGGCGGATGTCGGTCACCACGCCGATCATGGGGATCAGGGTCTCGTTAGTCATCGCTTCTCACCTCCAGCGCTTTTTCCACTTTGACGATGTTGGTCTGGATGGGGCACTTGGCCAGGCACCGCCCGCAGCCCACGCACCCGAACTCGCCGCCATTGTTATTGGGGAAGTACACCAGCTTGTGCATAAACCGCTGGCGGAACCGCTCCAATTGGGAGTTGCGGGAGTTGCCGTGGGCCATCAGCGTGAAATCGCTGTACATGCAGCTGTCCCAGCAGCGGAACTTCTTCACGCCCTTGCCGGTGTCGAACTCGCGGATGTCGTAGCACTGGCAGGTGGGGCACACGAAGGTGCAGGTGCCGCAGCCCAGGCAGCTTTCCGACAGGCCCGCCCACTTTTCATTTTTAAAGTGGGTCATCAGGTCCGTCTGCTTCATGCCCTCAAAGGAGATATTGCCCAGGGGAAGCTGGTCCATGATATACGCCACGGCCTTTTTCAGGCTCTCCACCATGGCGCCGTCGGTCTCTGTCAGCAGGTCCTTGACGGAGGAGAGGAAGGCCTCGCCCTTTTCGGTGCGGGCGGCAAAAATCATCTCGTCGCCGATGCGCCATGCGGTGGCGTCGCCCTCCGGGTCGCCCGCGTCGATGCCGAAGGCCCGGCAGAAGCAGGTCTCCTCCGGCCGGTTGCAGGCAAGAGACACGACGGTGCCGTGCTCGCGGCGGTTCTTATAATAGGTGTCCACCGGGTCGCTCAGGAAGACCTTGTCGAGGATGGCAAAGGATCTGGCGTCGCAGCCCTTCACGCCGAAGACGGTGAAATCCTCGCATTCCTCGCGGGTGTCCTCCACGGTGAGCTGCTTGCCCTTCATCTTGATGTCATAGAGGTTTTCCGTCTGGGGGAAGAAGAAGTCCTTGGCGGAACGGTCGGTGTTCAGTTTTTTCGTCAGCTGCATGCCGCTCTCATAGGGGGCGAACACCGCGTGACCGTCCTTGTCGGTGGGGATATACAGCGTCTGCTTTTCCGCCACCCGGTCGAACAGCGCGGAAAGGCTGCTGACCGGCAGTTTATAATAGGTCATTGCGCGCCTCCTCTCTCATAGACGACGGAGGGCTCGCAGTCGTCGAACCGGAAGTCCGTCATGGGGGGCTTGGTGTCCGGGTCTGCGCCCGCCTGATACTCGCCGTAGAGCTCGTTCATATCCTTGATGAACTTGCGGTTCAGCAGGTGCAGCGGGATGTGCTGCGGGCACACGCGGGAGCACTCGCCGCAGTCGGTGCAGCGGCCCGCCACGTGGAAGGCCCGGATGATGTGGAACATGTTTTCCTCAAAGCTGTCGGCGGCCGCCTTGTTCTCCACGCCGGAATCCCGGTTGTCGAACACACACTTTTCGCAGGTGCAGGCGGGGCAGACGTTGCGGCAGGCGTTGCAGCGGATGCAGCGGGAGAGCTCGTTCCGCCAGAAGGCGAAGCGCTCGTCGGGCGTCATGGCCTCTAATTTTGCCACCTCGTCGAAGCGGTGATTCTCGATCACGTCGCCGTTGGTCTCCTCCAGCAGCTCGTCATAGACCACGATCTTTTTGCTCTTGCAGTCTTTGCAGCGGTCCAGCATCACTTCGTATTTGGGCACCGTCGCTTCGTCGCCGTAGACGGTCTCCACAAAGTAGTCCGCGCCGTTGTCCTTGATGCTCTTGATGCCGGAAAGGCCTCTTGCCTTGATCTTCTCAAAGTCGGTCTTGCCCCAGCTTGGGATCCCGATGATATAGACGTTCTCCCGGAGCACCCGGTGCTCCTTCATGAGCTGGGCGAAGGAATAGGAATCGCAGGGCTTGAGGAACGCGAGAATTTTGCCTTCCTTTCTGCTCTCTTTCACTAAATATTTGGACACGTTGGAGGCGGCGAAATCGTTGAACACGAAGTCCCTGTCCAGCTCCTCCGCGCTGCGGAAGACGGCGGGGGTGATATCGTAGGCGAATTCACCCTTCTGCCAGCCCATGACCCGGTTCACCGTGCCGTCGGCCAGCAGCGCCTTGGCGCGGGCGATCATTCTGTCTTGCATCTCAGGTCCTCCAATCGTTTGTTCTCACCGAGGGAATAAATGGTCTCCACAAAGGAGTTCATCGTCTCCGCGAATTTCTGCCCTTCCGCGGCGGAGACCCATTCCACTCTTGTGCGGCCCTTCTCGATGCCCAGGTAATCCAGCATGGAGAACAGCAGCGTCATGCGCCGTCTGGCATAGTAGTTGCCGGTGGTGTAGTGGCAGTCGCCGGGGTGGCAGCCGCAGATGATCACGCCGTCCGCGCCCCGCTGGAAGGCCCGCAGAATGAACAGGGGGTTCACCCGGCAGGAGCAGGGCACGCGGATGATCTTCACGTCCGCCGGATAGTTGAGGCGGTTGGTGCCCGCCAGATCCGCGCCGGCGTAGGAGCACCAGTTGCAGCAAAAGGCGACGATCAGCGGCTTGAATGGTTTCTTTTCTACTTGCATATCGCGTCTACCTCCGCCATGATCTGTTGGTTGGAGAAGCCGTAGAGGTCCATGGCGCCGCTGGGGCAGGCCACCGTGCAGGCGCCGCAGCCCTGGCAGACCGCCGGGTTGACCTCGGCCACTCTTCTGACCGCCGTGGTGCGGTCGGGCATTCTGAATTCCTTGTCGCTGTAGGTGATGGCGCCGTAGGGGCACACCTTCTCGCAGGAGGAGCAGCCGTTGCACAGCAGCTCGTTGCTGTGGGCCACGCAGGGGTTGCCGGTCAGCTTATCCTTGGCCAGCAGCCCGATCACCTTGGCCGCGCAGGCGCTGGCCTGGGACACGGTGTCGGGGATGTCCTTGGGGCCCTGGCACATGCCGGAGAGGAACACGCCCGCCGTGGGGCTTTCCACGGGACGCAGCTTCGGATGGGCTTCGGTAAAGAAGTCGTTGGTGTCCATGCTGGCGGTCAGCATGGTAGCCAGGGGCCTTGCGCTCTTGTCCGGCTCCACGGCGGCGGCCAGCACCACCATGTCCGCGTCAATGTGCAGCTGCTCGTTCGCGATCAGGTCGCTGGCCTGCACCTTCAGCTTGCCGTTTTCGGGCACGACCTTGCCCACCATGCCCTTGACGTAGTGGACGCCGTAGTCTTCTACTGCGCGGCGGTAGAACTCGTCGAAGTTCTTGCCGGGGGTGCGCACGTCGATATAGAAGACGTACACGTCGGTATCGGGATATTTCTCACGGGTCAGCATGGCGTGCTTGGCCGTATACATGCAGCAGACCTTGGAGCAGTACTGCTTGCCCTTTTCGTTCTTGGCGTCGCAGCGGGAGCCCACGCACTGCACAAAGACGATGGTGTGGGGGTGCTGCTTGTCGCTGGGCCGCAGCAGGGTGCCGTTCGTGGGGCCGGCGGCGTTCATCAGCCGCTCGTATTCCAGCGAGGTCACCACGTCCGGGCTCTGGGCGTAGGCGAACTCGTCGAATTTCTCTACCGAGATGGGGTTGAAGCCCGTGGCCACGACGATGGCGCCGTACTTCTCTTCTAATATTTCGTCCTTCTGGTCGTAGTCGATGGCGCCCACGCCGCAGACCGTGGAGCACAGGCCGCACTTGCCGGTCTTCTTTTTAATGCAGTAATTCGCGTCGATGGTGGCCACCTTCGGCACCGCCTGGGCGAAGGGGATATAGACGGCGGAGCGGTTGTCCATGCCGAGATTGAACTCGTTGGGCACCTTCTTCATGGGGCACTTTTCGGTGCAGAGGCCGCAGCCGGTGCAAAGGTCCTCTTTGATGAACCTTGCCTTGCGGCGGATCTTCACGCTGAAGTTGCCCACGAAGCCCTTGACCTCGTCCACCTCGCTGTAAGCGTAGATGTTGATGTTTTCCTGCTGGCTGGCTTCCACCATCTTGGGCGTGAGGATGCACGCCGCGCAGTCGAGGGTGGGGAAGGTCTTGTCCAATTGCGCCATCTTGCCGCCGATGGTGGGGGATTTCTCCACGATATCCACCGGGAAGCCCGCCTCGGCGATGTCGAGGGCGGTCTGGATGCCGGCGATGCCGCCGCCGATGACCAGCGCCCGCTTGGTGACGGGGCTTTCGCCCGCGGTCAGCGGGGCGTTCAGGTGTACCTTGGCGATGGCGGCGCGGCCCAGAATCACGGCCTTTGCCGTGGCCACGGGCATATCCTTGTGGATCCACGAGCACTGCTCGCGCACGTTGGCGATCTCCACCATGTAGGGGTTCAGACCCACGGAGGCCGCCGCCTTGCGGAAGGTGTTTTCGTGCATCCGGGGGGAGCAGGAGCACACCACCACGCCGGTGAGGCCGTGCTCTTTGATGGCGTCTTTGATCAGGTTCTGCCCCGATTCGGAGCACATGTACTGGTAGTCGGTGGAGAAGACCACGCCGGGCTCGCGCTTCAGCATTTCAGCGACCTGCTTCACGTCGACCGTGCCGGCGATGTTACTGCCGCACCAACATACGAATACGCCGATTCTTTGCATTTCGTCTTCTCCTCCTTACTTCGTATATTTGCGGAACGCGCTGACGATGGCCTGCTGGGGCAGGTCCTCGTCCAGCTTGTCCGGGATGTCCTGGGGTTTCAGGTGGTTTGCGCCCTGCTGCCGGATCACGGCGAGGCGCACGGCCTCGATCAGCTTCGCGGGCTCCACGCTGCGGGGGCAGCGCTCCACGCAGGCAAAGCAGGACAGGCAGGTCCACAGGGATTCGGCCTTCATCAGCGGTTCAATGTCGCCCTTTTCCACCATGGAGACGAACTGATGGGGATGGTACTCCATCTCGTCGTAGTTGGGGCAGGTGCCGGAGCACTTGCCGCACTTCATGCACTTGCGGGGGTTCACGCCGCTGATTTCGAGGATGCGCTCTTTCAGGTTGGTATTTTCCATTACGCTTCCTCCTTGACGCCCAGCGCCTCGGCCAGCACTTCCGTGAAATACTTCACGGGCACGCCGCCCTGCGCGTTTTTGGTCAGATTATAGAGGCACAGCGGGCAGGCGGTGATCATCATCTGCGCGCCGTTCGCGGCGGCGTTGTCCATCACCGCGGTGGCCTTTTTCTCGGCGATCGCCTTTTTCTCCAGCGTGGCGTAGCCGCCGCAGCACTCGTTGCGCATGGCGTAGACGACGGGTTCGGCGCCCAACGCCTTGATGAAGTTCTCCATGATCGCCGGGTTCTCCGGGTCGTCGAAGGCCATCACCTTGCCGGGGCGCAGCAGCAGGCAGCCGTAATAGGGGGCGATCTTCACGCCCTTTAAGGGCTTCACCACGTGCTTTTTCAGCTCGTCAAAGCCCACGCCGTCCCGCAGCAGCTCTAAAAAGTGGATCACCTTCGTCTCGCCCCGGTAGGGCTCGTCCAGCTTCATGTAATTGGCGACCTTGGTCACGATGTTCTCGTCGGTGGCCATGTCGTGGTTGACCTGCTTGAGCACGTTGTGGCAGGCGGAGCACATGGTCACAAGGTCGTTTCCTTGCTCTTTGGCGGACAGCAGCGCCCGGACGGAGGAGAGTTTTGTCGCGATCTCGTCCTTCGCCATGGGGTACACGCCGCCGCAGCACTGCCAGTCGGGGAGCTCTTGCAGCTCAATGCCCAGCGCCGCCGCCGAAGCCCGGGCGTACCGGTCCAGGTCCTTCGCCTTCGTCTTCAGCGTACAGCCGGGGTAGTAACTGTATACCATTTGGGTTCTCCTTCATGTTGTTTGTAGCGCGGCACCTCAGTGCCGCTCCTGACAAAATGTTAATAAAAAACGGATGATGATTGTCGGTCGGTTTTTCTGTCAGACGGAAGCAGCCGTATCGGGACGACTGCAAAAGTTTGTTTGCGCGGAAAGCGGCACTGAGGTGCCGCGCTACCGGGTGTTCGTCGCCGCAGCACGGAGCCTCAGCTCCGTCTTTCCCGGTAAAACAACGTCGGAATCGCGTTGCGAACGCTTATTCTTAGGACTTCCGACTTCCGACTGATTTTCCGGCGCAGCCGGAAAATCACACCATCTGTTCCGGATGGAAGACCTCGTCGAACCGCTCGGCGGTGAGGAAGCCCAGGGCCACGCAGGCCTCTTTCAGGGAGATGTTCTCCTTGAAGGCCTTCTTCACGGTCTTGGCGGCGTTTTCATAGCCGATGTATGGGTTCAGGGCGGTGACCAGCATCAGGGAGTTGTGCAGGTTGTCGTGCATCTTCTCCTTGTTGGCCTCAATGCCCACCGCGCAGTTCACGCGGAAGGAGCGCATGGATTCGCTCAGCAGGCGTACGCTTTGGGTGAAGTTGTAGATGATGACGGGCATGAACACGTTCAGCTCAAAGTTGCCCTGGCTGGCGGCAAAGCCGATGGTGGCGTCGTTGCCCATGACCTGCGCGGCCACCATGGTGACGGCCTCGCACTGGGTGGGGTTGACCTTGCCGGGCATGATGGAAGAACCGGGCTCGTTTTCGGGGATCTTGATTTCGCCGAGGCCCAGTCTGGGGCCGCTGGCCAGCCATCTCACGTCGTTGGCGATCTTCATCATGTCGGCGGCGAGGGCCTTGAGGGCGCCGTGGGCGAAGACGATCTCGTCCTTGCTGGTCAAGGCGTGGAACTTGTTGGGGGCGGTGACGAACTTTTTGCCGGTGATCTCGCTCACGGCCTGCGCCACGGCGGTGTCAAAGCCCTTGGGGGCGTTGAGGCCGGTGCCTACGGCGGTGCCGCCCAGGGCCAGCTCCTTCAGCTCCGGCAGGGCGATCTTGATGAGCTTCTTGTCCTTTTCAAGGCTGCTTCTCCAGCCGCTGATCTCCTGGCTGAACTTGATGGGGGTGGCGTCCTGCAGATGGGTGCGGCCGCTCTTGACCACGTTGCGGTATTTTCTCTCCAGCCCCTTGAAGGTGTCCACCAGCGCGTCGATCTCGGGGATGACCTTATCCTCCAGCCCCAGCACCGCGGCGATGCTGATGGCGGTGGGGAAGGTGTCGTTGGAGGACTGGCTCATATTGATATCGTCGTTGGGATGCAGCAGCTTTTTGCCGGCGATCTCGTTGCCGCGGTTGGCGATGACTTCATTGGCGTTCATGTTGGACTGGGTGCCCGAGCCTGTCTGCCATACCACCAGCGGGAAGTGCTCGTTGAGAGAGCCGCTCATGACCTCGTCGCAGGCCTGGGAGATGGCGGCCAGCTTCTCGTCCGTCATCTTTTCGGGCTTCAGGGAGTGGTTGGCGATGGCGGCGGCCTTTTTCAGCACGCCGAAGGCATGGGTGATCTCCCGGGGCATGGTCTCGATGCCCACGCCGATCAGGAAATTCTCGTGGGAACGCTCGGTCTGCGCACCCCAGTACTTGTCGGCGGGCACTTTGACCTCGCCCATGGAATCGTGTTCAATGCGGTAGTCCATATCGGTTTTTCCTCCTGTGTTCCGCCGGTGGCCCGGCGGACGCTTTTTATATTAAAATATATTATATCTTATATTCCATGAATACGCAAGTCCTTTTTTCACGCGACGGGAAATATGCCGGAATCCGCCGCTTCTTTGGAGGAAATATCTTCTTCTACCGTTATCCTTCGGAACAGCCTTTTTCGGGGGAGGGGAGACGAAGCGCCGGAACGGACCGTTGTCCCGGGGAGGCGCGCCGGCCGGACCGACAGGCATGGCCGGTTCACGGCGCTGCCTTACGGCGTTTCCGTTATAGGCGGCCTCGCCGCACCGTCCGTCTCCGTGGCGGGCCTTCCCTCCGCCGGCAGGTAGCGCAGCATCAGCGAAACGCCCTGCGTGGTTTTGAAAAACTCCGCCTCATACCGCCCGCAGGAGGCCGTCAGGGTCTCGTCGGTGAAAAACGTCGCCGGGTCGGCGAGCCCCGGCGCCGCCTTTGCGTCGGCCCGGTTTTCCTCCGGCCAGAACACCTCCGTCAGGGCGCAGGCCAGGTCGGAAAACGCCCGTGCGGCGTCTTTGTCCGTTCCGGCCATTGTCAGCGATATCCCGTCGATCCGCCGCCGTTCATCTTCTTTGACTTTCAGCAGCAAAGTCCCGTTGTCGGTACGGTAAAAGACGTGATAGATCCCGTCCTCGCGGAATACGTCCTCCGTCTGAAAGGCGAACCGCCGGTCTGCTTTGCACAGGCGGCGTTCCAGCTCCGCCAGCCCGAACCGCTGTGTTCTCGCGCAGGAACACAGCAGCGCAAGCGCCGTCAGAACGGTCAGCAGCTTTGTTGTTTTGATCGGTAACATCGGCACAGACTCCTTTTTCCAAAAATAATTTTCAAAAAACTCTTTCTTATTTTACAGATATGTATTATAATTATTTTCAGAACTGAAAAAAGGTGATCTTATGAACAATAATCCCAACGAACCCAAGGGCGCGGAGGACGTCTATCCCGATATCTCCGCGATCTTCAACGTAGATGAAAAACAGGCGGCGGGCAAGCCGGTGGAAAAGAATACCGACGCGCCCCGCAAAAGCGAGCGTATCCTGACGGCAGAAGAGGGCCTGCGCCACCTGCCCAAGGAAGAGCGCAAAAAGATGAAAGCCGACGCCCG
>CADAMO010000079.1:0-16610 GCA_902788995.1 Oscillospiraceae bacterium | reverse complement strand
ATCGTCGCCCTGTCCGTGATACTGGTCGCGCTGGTGGCGGGGCTGGTGATCTGGGCAAGGATCACCGAGGCGAAAAAGCCCGGCGTCTCCGTGTCAAAGGCCACGGTGGAGACGGTGGAGCGGTCCTATTCCGACACGGCGCTGATCGTGTTGGAGCCGAAGGGGCCCGTCGCCGTACTGATCGACAACGACTACGACGTGCACTATCTGGCGAAAAACCTGCCGGCGGTGATCGAGACCGCCGCCGGGGCGGAGGTGACGGGCAAGGTGACGGAGATCCGGGAGGAAAAGCCCGGCACGGATACCTTTGCGGCGATCGTCGCGCCGCTGTTGGGCGAGATCCCCGAGGTGCCCGTCTACGCGGTCCTCATCACGCCGGACGCCACCGATCAGATCCTCACCCCCGGTGAAAAGCTCACCGTCCGCGTGATCACCGAAACGGCGGAAAACGCCGTGGCGGTTCCCACCTCCGCGGTGCTGCAGGACGGCGCCCAGCCCTACGTGTGGATCTACCATTCCTTTACCAAAAAGCTGACCCGTCAGGATATCGCCGTGGGCATCGCGTCCGAAGAAAAGACGCAGGTGCTGCGGGGCCTTGAAAAAGGGGACTGGGTGGTCTCCGGCGCGTCGGTGCCCGCTTCTGAGCTGCATGACGGCGTGCGGGTCAAAATGAAATAATCCGCTTTTTTCAGGGGGAAAGAGACCATGAAAATAAAACTTCTGTCAGCGCTGGCCCTGGCCGCCGCGCTGATCGCCTGTCTGTCGGCCGCCGCCTTTGCCGTCATTACCATCACGCCGGAGGAGGCGCAAAAGCTGCCCCGGATCCGTTACGTCGACGGGTGCGAGGCCTTCGGCGATACGGCCGGCGACGGGTCCATCACGCCCGCCGACGCGCGGCTCATCCTGCGGGCCTCCGTGGGGTTGGAGCAGCTGACGTCGAAGCAGTCCTTCCGCGCCGATACGGATAACGACGGTGCCGTCACTTCTGCCGACGCCCGCAGCGCGCTGCGCTGCAGCGTGGGGCTGGAACGCCCCCAACGCCCCCACGTGACGGAGACCGTCGTGGTGACCCCGGCGGACTGTCAGAACGAGGGCTATACGGTGCGCTTCTGCGTGCAGTGCGCCCGGATCTACAGCGAGCAGAAGACGAAAAAGACCGACCACACCGCCGGCGTCTGGGAGACGATAAAGCCCGCCACCTGTCAGGAGGAGGGCCTGGCGGAATGCCGCTGCCTCACCTGCGGCGAAACGCTGAAAACCGAAATCCTGCCCAAGGGCGCGCACGTCTACGGCGAGTGGGTCTATCCCGACGGCAGGGACTGTGAAAAATCCGTGGTCCGCTACCGGGAGTGCACCCTCTGCGGCGCCCGTCAGAATGAGGTGGTGCCCGCCGTCGGTTCCCACCGGTTCGACTGGGTGGAGACCACGCCCGTCACCTGCACCGCCGGGGGCGTGCGGTCCTATCAGTGCCTCAATTGCGGCCTTGTGAAACGCACCGAAAACCTCCCCGCCGCCGGTCACGACCCCGGCGATTGGACCGTGACGAAGACCGGGACCTGCACCGAAGAGGGCGTCCGTGAAAAGATATGCCTGCGCTGCGGCGAAACGCTGGAAAAAGAGACGGTTCCCGCGCCGGGCCACGATTTTGACAACGGCCACTACAAGGTGCTGACGGAACCGAACTGTCAGACGGAGGGGCTGGCCCAGGGCGTGTGTTCCCTCTGCGGCGAGCGGCATGAGATTACGCTGCCCAAAACCGACCATAAGTATATCAAAGCGCCCGCGACGGTACGGCGCGCCACCTGTACCGAGGATGGCCTGATCGAGGCCGAGTGCGCCTGGTGCGGCGAGATCCGCGAGGTGGTCCCGGCGACGGGCCACACCCTCAACTGGCATATCGCCAAGGAATCCACCTGCACCGAGGAGGGTCTGCGGGTCAGCGTCTGTTCCGTCTGCGGCGAAACGGTCGCAACGGAGGTCACCCCCAAGGCCGCCCACAGTTATTCCGCCGACCCCGTGATGATCGAAGAAGCCACCTGCACGAAGGAGGGCGTGGGATACGTGACCTGCCGCGTCTGCGGCGACAAGCTGGAACGGATCGTTCCCGCCACCGGCGTCCATCTGGCCGGGGCGCAGACCCTTGTCACCAGAGAAGCCACCTGCACGGAGGATCGCCGCGTTGTCAGCCTCTGCCGCTACTGCGGCGCGGCGATGCCGGAAACGGAGCACGCCGAAAGGGGCACGGCGCTGGGCCACGACTTCCGCAGCTGGACCACCCTCACCGCCCCCACCTGTACCGCGCCGGGCAAAAAGCAGAGCGTCTGCGCCCGCTGCGGCACCGAAGCGATCCTTGAGATCGAAGCGCTGCGGCACCTTTCCACCGGCAAGTGGGAGGTGGCGGAAAAGGCCACCTGCGCCAAGGCGGGGCTGGAGGTCGTCCGCTGCCGCTACTGCGGCGAGGCCATGGAGACCAGAGAGCTCCCCGCCCTGCCCCACACCCTTGTCTCCGTGGTGCTGGCGCAGCCCACCTGCTCCGCCGAGGGACGGGAAGAGATAAAGTGCTCCGTCTGCGGCGCGGTGGTGGAGACCTCTTACCTGCCGAAAATTGACCACACGCCCGTCCGCACGGTCACGCGGGAGGCCACCTGTGCGCTGGAAGGGGAGATCGCTTCCGTCTGTTCGGTCTGCGGGCAGACCCTGTCCGTTTCCCCCATCGAAAAGCTGCCCCATACCCCCGAAACCGTGACGGAACGCCGCGCCACCTGCACCGAAAAGGGCCTTACCGTGGAAAAATGCGCGGTCTGCGGCGAGGTGCTCAGCCAGAAGGAAACCCCGAAGACCGGCCACCGCTATGAGGCGGGCAAGGTGACGAAGCAGGCGGATATCGCCGACTTCACCTGGAAAAACGGCAGGGGGACCGCCTCCGGCCTGCGGGAATCCCGCTGCGCCGTCTGCGGCGCCGCCCGGACGGACGAGTCCTTCCAACGCCTGATCGTCTCCGGCGACTGGGAGCCGGTGTTCCTCGCCTCTACCAACCTCAGCAAGGGGACCGTGACCTTCCGCTTTAAGGAAGCCGCCGCCTACGACAGCGTCAAGCAGGTGGTCTGGTCCTGCGGCAACGGGTCGGAGGCCGTTCCGGTCATTCCCGTCAGCGGGGAATACTCCTTTACCGTCCCCGCCGACGCCGCGGCGACGGATACCATTTCCGTTTACGTTATCTCCAAATAAATCACGCAGAAAGGAACTACCGCTATGCAAAATCCCGTGTTGACTCTTGTCTATCAGTATGAGGGAAAAAGACTGACCTCTCACCGTACCGAAAACGAGCATTATCACATTGATTTCACGTTCACCGACGGCGTTCTCAGGGCGAAGCTGACGACGAAGACGGCGATTCTGCTCAAGAGCTTCAAGATCCGCTTCGAGCACGATTTCGGCGCCGACGACGTGTTTTTCGGCAACGGCTATCAGGCGTGGACCACCTCCCGGGAGTACCGTGTCGGGGACCGGATGAGGGACATGATCCCGCTGGCGGCCACCCGTCCCCTCAAAGAGCTGGCGGGCGTTTCCTCCGACTGGCGCTTCGTGAAATTCCCCGAAAGGGCCGGCGAGTTCTTCAGCCACACCTATACCTATATCCGCCGGGGGGACGACCTGCTGTTCCTCGGCTCCCTGTCAGAGGCGACCGGCTTCACCGTGATCTTCGCCGATATGAACCGGGGCGCGCTGACGGTCTGCAAGGACGTGGACGGCGCTTACGCGGCAGGGGAGTACGACCTGCTGGACGCGGTGATCCTCCGGGGCGGCTACGACGAGGTCTTCGACGCCTACTTCAAGGCCATGGGCCTGCCCAAGCCCCGCATCGACCACATGTCCGGCTACACCTCCTGGTACAATTATTTTCAGAAGATCGACGAGGATATCATTCTGCGGGACCTGAACGCCCTTGACCGGGTGAAGGACAGCGTCTCCATCTTTCAGGTGGACGACGGCTATGAGACCTGCGTGGGCGACTGGCTGGATATGAACGCCGCCAAGTTCCCCCACGGCATGAAGTATATCGCCGACAAGATCCATGAGAAGGGCTACATGGCGGGCATCTGGCTGGCTCCCTTTAACCTGCAGCGGGATTCCCGCACCTATAAGGCCCACCCGGACTGGGTCATCAAGGGCCCGAACGGCAAGCCATTGCTTGGCTGCGTGGGCTGGGGCGGCGCCTATACGATGGATATCTATAACCCCGAGGCAAGGGCCTATATGAAGCGCTTCTTCGACGTGGTGCTGAACAGCTGGGGCTACGACATGGTCAAGCTGGATTTCCTCTATTCCCAGTGCATGTACCCCCGGGGCGGCAAATCCCGCGGCCAGATCATGCGGGAGGCCATGGCTTTCCTGCGGGAATGCTGCGGCGACAAGCTGATCCTCGGCTGCGGCGTCCATCACGGGGCCTCCTTCGGCTATATCGACGCCTGCCGCATCAGCTGCGACGTGGACCTGAATTACGGCGGCAGGTTCTATAACAAGCTGCACGTGAACAACGAGGTGCCCTCGGCGCAGAACGCCATCACCAACGCCATCTTCCGCCGCCATCTGGACGGCCGCGCCTTCTGCAACGACCCGGACGTGTTCTTCCTGCGGTATTCCAACCTGACCTTCACCATGGAGCAAAAGCTCCTGCTGGCGGGCATCAACCACATCTTCGGCAACGTGCTGTTCGTCTCCGACAACGCGGAGGAGTACACGGACGAGGATATCGAGGTGGTGAAAAAGGCCTTCTCCAAATCGGATGTAAAGGTGCTCTCCGCCGGTTACGTCTCCGACGACGATATCGAGATCCGGCTGCTGAAGGACGGCGCGGAGCAGACGCTGGCCTTCAATATGACCACCGGCCGCAGCAATATCGCGGAGATCCTCGGCTTCCCGGTGCGGGGCTGATCCCGGTTTTGACGGTTTTTTCTGCATATTTCCGCAAATTGTTGCAAAACAGCGATTGGGTGTTGACGAACGGCAAAGATATCTGTATAATAAAATCTGTATATTATTAATGCGGCAATTAAATATTTCTGAAAAGGAACGTAATCTGCCGCATTAATAAATCAATCTTTTTGCCGTAACACGGCAAAAAACATGGCGGATTATTACTTCGGCAATAACGACACGGTCAATGAATTTTTGCAATATTTAATTGCCGAAGTAATATTGCTCGCATAAAACGGATTTCCCACAGAGGAGACGGATTGTATGAAAAAGATATTGGCTTTATGGATGGCGGCGGTCATGCTGCTGGGCGCGTTCGCGCTGCCCGTCGGCGCGGCGGAGCACCGGGAGCTGCCGGAGGGCACGCCCCGGATCACCTTCGATACCCCTGCGGAGCATGAGACGGCGGCGGACGGCTATGCCATGCCCGATTATCTGGCGCCCATCAAGTTGATCCGCAATATCAAGAAGTTTCTTTATGATATCACCGGTCTGCCGATCTTTGAGGTGAAGACCTTCAACTTTACCGTGGACGACAACATCCAGGCGATCAACGACCGTCTCTATGATCAGTCCGGCATCAATTTTGAGGATGCCTACCTCAATCTGATCCAGACCAATCAGTATTCCGAGGCCATCAACCGGATCTTCCGCATCGACACCGTGGCGCTGCAGACCCGGATGAACGCCGAGGCTGCGCGGCTGATGGAGGAGGGGCATCCCATCCGTTCCGTCATCACCCGGTTTGCCTCCGTCTGGATGGGCGTGATCGATTCCGTCTACGCCCGGCTGGAACCCGTGGAAGGCCGCCCGGAGCTGCTGCGGATGATGTGCGAGATCGTCTATAAGGACGGCCGTACCGACGCGCTGCGTTCCGATATCTATTATAATGTTGAGACCAACACCTTTGTGAATCTGGAGGGCGACGCCGCCCTGCTGGGCTATCTGCTGGACGTGGAGGAGGGCTACCTCTTCACCGGCCGCAACATCTGGCAGCGGGATTTCGGTTTTTCGCCGATCTATGACTTTATCTCCTACGTTACGCCTTATTTCATGCAGTACACCACCCGCCGCATCAAGTTTACCTATGATAACCAGGAGTGGATGATCCAGCTGTGGAAGGGCCGTTACTTCATCACCAACGGCGGCGAAGCGGGCATTTATACCCGCCCCGTCGGTTCCGTTGGCTCCTTCTATAACTGCGCTTCCGATGAAGACGCGCTGGATATGAAGCTGGATATCACCCGCGGCGACGTCGACATCCTGCACATGCCCAAGCAGCACAATTGGTGGATCTCCGGCTTTGCCTTTGACGACACCACCTACGACCCCGCCACCTTCCACTACGTGGTCTCCATCACCATGAAGGACGCGGAGATGCTGAAGGCCTTTACCGCGGCTGTGGACGGCATTTCCGACGTCACCTACACGGTCAACGGCCTGGAAGTCACGCTCGTCTGGGGCTGACGGACCCGATCAACCGCATGAAAAACGCGCAGACGGCAAAACCGCGTCTGCGCGCGTTTTTTGTCTGCGAAAAAATGCCGTCGCGGCAGCAAAAGCGCGCTGCGGTCATGAGGGCACGGCCATTCCATTGATATCCTCCACCCGACCCGCTATGGAGGCGTCTGTATGAAAAAAGTGAAAAAGCTCCTGCTGATCCTGCTGGCGGCGCTGGTGCTTTCCGGCGCGGCCTTCGGCATCTATACGGCGGATTACTACCGCATGGATGAAACCGCCGCGGCGGTGTGCGCCGCTCCGGCGGGGCCATACGAAATCAGGAACGGCGGCGGGCGCTGCCTGGTGTTCGAGCCGGAGCGCGCCGAAGCCGGTCTCATCTTCTATCCCGGCGGCAAGGTGGAATATACCGCCTACGCGCCGCTGATGGCAATGCTGCAGGAGCGGGGCGTGCTGTGCGTCCTCTGCAAAATGCCCTTCAACCTGGCGGTGCTGGACGGAAACGCCGCGGAGGGCATTCCGGCGCGGTTCCCCTCGGTGACCCGCTGGTACGTGGGCGGCCATTCCCTCGGCGGCGTCATGGCGGCGTATTACGCGGCGGACCATGCGGATGCGCTGGAGGGCCTGTTGCTGCTGGCCGCCTATTCCACGAAGGACCTGACCGGCAGCGGCCTGCGGGTGCTCTGCGTGCGGGGTAGCGAAGACGGCGTGCTGAACCGGAGCGCCTACGACAAACGGCTGGCCTGCCTGCCTGCGGATTTCCGTGAACTGGTGATCGAGGGCGGCTGCCACGCCTTTTTCGGCAGCTACGGCGACCAGCGGGGCGACGGCGTCCCCACCGTCTCCCGGCAGGAGCAGCTTTCCCTGACGGCGCAGGCGGCGGCCGATTTCATGCTGGATTGATTTTTCCGTCCTTTAATCTCTTTTTAAGCCAGCCCTGTTAATATCTGCCTGAGAGACGTTTGTGAGATTATGATGAAAAACGGGTGAATGTATGTTTGATTTCAACGACAGCATTGTCAACAATGCGGCAGGCCGTCCGCTGATCTGCGCCCACCGGGGCGTCAGCGGCGGCAACATCCCCTGCAACAGCATGGCGGCCTTTTCGGCGGCCCTGGCACAGGGGGCGGATATGATCGAGCTGGACGTGACTGTCAGCCGCGACGGAAAGATGTTCGTCTTCCATCCCGGAAAGGAATCCGCCCATCTGGGCTCCCACCGGCTGATCTCCGCCATGAAGGGCGATAAGGTGGGAAAGCTCCGCTACGTCAATCAGGATAACGACGAGACCCAGTTCGGCGTGGAACAGCTCTGCGACGTGCTGGACTTCCTGAAGGGGAAGTGCTACATCAACGTGGACAAGTTCTGGACGGATATCCCCGGCATCAGCGCGGAGATCCGCCGGGTGGGCGTGGAAAAGCAGGTGGTGGTGAAAACCGCCCTCAAGGAAAAATTCCTGAAGCCCCTGCAGGAGTGCGCCGCCGACTTCATGTTCATGCCCATCGTGCGTGAGGAGGATACCGTCACCGATATGCTCCGCAGCCAGGGGATCAACTGCATCGGCGCGGAGATCCTCTTTGAGAAGGATACCGCCCCCGTGGCCTCCCGCCGGTATATCGAAGCCATGCATGAAAAGGGGATGGTGCTGTTTGCCAACGCCATCGTCTACAATTATAAAGAAGTACTCAGCGCCGGGCACAACGACGATATTTCCGCCGCCGGCGAGCCGGAACGGGGCTGGGGCTGGCTGATCGACCGCGGGTTCGATATCATCCAGACCGACTGGTGCGGCATGCTGAAGGACTTTATGCACAGCAGGAAAGGAAGACCGATCAAATGAAACGACTGATTGCGCTGACCCTGTGTCTTGCGATGCTGGCGGGCCTGTGCGCCTGCGGCGCGAAGAACAAAAACGCTACGGCCACCGACGCCACCGCCACTGACGCGGCGAAAAACGGCGGCGTGGACGCCGTCGACAGCCTGACTTACAGCGTCGAGCAGGCGGAAAACGCCGTGGTGGTCTATTTCTCCCACAACGACGTGATCAGGGAGGCGGCGGAATTTGCCGCCGCGGCCCGGGATCTTGACCTGATCGAGATCGTGCCGAAAAAGGACTATCCCGACGATCCTGTGAAGCTGGCCGAAACGATCCGCGAAGAGAAAGAAAAGAACGTCCGGCCCGCCCTGAAGGACCAGCCGGAAAACCTCGACGGCTATGATATCATTTTCCTGGGCTTCCCGGTGTGGGATGGCTCCATCCCCATGGCGGTGGCCACCTTCCTGGAGGATTACGACATGATGAATAAGGCCATCGTACCCTTCTGCTATGCAGAGGACGGCAGCGTGGGCGAGAGCCTTGAGGCCATCGCCGGGTACTGCCGCTACAGCGCCATCGTCTCGGCGTATATGATCCCCTCCGGCGATTTCAAGGACAACGAACCCGTCTTTGAGGGCTGGATGACGCAGGTCCTCTTCGGCTGATACAAGCACAGAACAACGCCCCCGGACGGAAAATCCGTCCGGGGGCGCTTTGGTATTGTCACAGAAGGACCGGCTGTATCTGCCTGCCCTCCAGCGCCAGCAGCATGGCGTCGCGGGTCTTGGTGAAATCCGCCACCAGCGAGGTGGGCTTGTGCTCGCAGTCGTCCTGCCGGTAGGGCACGAAAAAGACGTGCTTGCGGTTGTGCAGGCGGCCGATGTTCTCCGCCGCCCCGGCCAGTCCGTCGTTGGTGGAAACGGCGATCACCAGCGGCCTTGCGTTGCGCAGGTGTGATTTCGCCGCCAGCGTCACCGGGGTGTCGGCGACGCCGTGGGCGAGCTTTGCCAGCGTGTTGCCCGTGCAGGGCTCAATGATCAGCACGTCAAGCAGCTTTTTCGGGCCGATGGGCTCCGCCTCCGGCAAGGTGGCGATCACCCTTCTGCCGCAGGCCGCTTCGATCCGCGCCGCGTGGTCGGCGGCCTTGCCGAAGCGGGTGTCCAGCGTGCCCGCGTTTTCGCTCATGATCGGGAAGACGTTGTGGCCTTCCTTTGCCAGCGCCTCCAGCTGCGGGATCACCTGTGAGAAGGTGCAGAAGGACCCGCACAGGGCGAAGCCGATATTCAGGGGTTCCATAAATTCGCCTCCTTCATCATGCCGGTAATGGTATCGGCAATCAGGATCCCGGCGGTTTTCGGGGCGGTCCGTCCGGGCAGCGAGAAGGCTTTGACCAGTTCTATGCCGCGGGCGCGGCAGGCGTCGAAATCCATGCCGTAGGGGGCGCTGGCGGTTTCCACCATCAGACAGTCCCGTCTGGCGTTGCAAACGGCGTCTTCGCCCAGTACGGTTGAAGGGACCGTGTTGACGATCACGTCGAAGCGGTGGGTCTGTTCCGCCAGCAGCGACAGGGGCAGGGCGTTCAGTCCCGCGGCTTCCGCCTTGGCCCGCTGCACGGGGCTGCGGGCGTAGACCGTGACCTCCGCCCCAAGGGCCTTCAGCAGCCGGCCGACGAAAGTCCCCACCCGTCCGTAGCCTGTTACGGCGGCCTTCATCCGCCACACCGTCACCGGTGTTTTGTCAATGATGATCCCCACCACGCCCTCGGCGGTCAGCAGGGCGTTTTTGACGGTCAGGGCCTCGTCCCGGTAATAGTCCAGCACCCGCGCGCCGCCGGCCTCCAGCATTTTGCGGAAGCTGTCGGAGACCATTCCGGCGAAAACGGTACTGCCGGGGCGGATCAACGCCGCCAGCTCCCGCAGGGGGATCTCCTCCTGTGAAAATGGCGCGTTCAGCGTTTTGCCGTTTTTGGTGCAGGGCAGGGGCAGCGCTACCGCGTCCCGCGCCAGCGCCGCAGCCAGGCTTTCTTCCGCCTGGGCGGGCAGATCGCCGCCGAAGGTCTCAAAGCCCCGCAGCGTCACGTCGCAGCCGCTTTCCGCCAGCGCCTGCGCCATATATAGATTCCTCGTGTCGCCGCCGACGACCGAGAGGGTTATCGGTTGTTTCAAAAAAAATTCCTCCTCGGTACAGCTTATGCTTACCGGGGAGGAACGTGAGCGAAAAAAGGATTTGGATGCGGTCACGGATCCGGCGCAGGCTCTGTTTTCTTTCCGGCGCCGAGCCTGTCCGCGAACTGGGAGACCAGAATGGCGGCGAACATGACGGCGCATCCTATGATCTCGTTGACGGTCATGCGCTCGTGCAGCACCACGGCGCTGCACAGCACCCCGAAGACGGATTCCATGCACAGGATGATGGAGGCCACGGTGGATTCGGTGTATTTCTGCCCCACCACCTGCAGGGTATAGGCCACGCCGCAGCTGAGCACGCCGGTGTAGAGCAGCGGGAAGAGGCAGTCCTTCAGCGCCGCGGCGGAGGGGGCTTCAAAGAGGAACATCAGCCCGCAGGAGACGGTCCCGCAGACCGCGAACTGCACGCAGGAGAGCTTCACCGTGTCGCAATCCGCCGCCACCTTCTCCGTGATCAGAATGTGCACCGCGAACAGCATGGCGCAGGCCAGCGTCAGCAGGTCCCCCCGGTTCACGCCGGAAAAGCCCGCGTCGGCCACGCACAGAAAGTACAGCCCCACGCATCCGGCCGCCACGCATCCCCATGTGAGAACGGGCACCCGCTTATGGATGAACAGACCGAAGAACGGGACGAAGAACATATAAAAGGCGGTGATAAAGGCGATCTTGCCCGGCTGGGAGTAGAGAAAGGCGAACTGCTGGCAGTTGCTGGCGGCGCACAGGGCCAGCCCCATCAGCGCGCCGCTGCGCAGGGCCTTCCGGTCGGCCTGTTTTATCTGTTCCTTATCTGGCGAGCCGGGCTTGCGTTTCGCAACTGCGTCCCGGATCAGGATCACCGGCAGCAGCACCGCCGCGCCGATCAACATCCGCACCCCGTTGAAGGTGAAGGGCTCCACGCTCTCCATTCCCATGCTCTGGGTGACAAAGGCGGAACCCCAGATCACCGCGGTCAGCAGCAGGATCAGCACGCCTTTGAGTTGCGTCTTTTTCATGGTAAACAGTATCCTTTTTTCATTTCTTTTCTCTCTCGGTCATTATAAGCGGGACGAGGGGGAAAATCAAGAGAAAAACGCCGTCTTTTTTCGGGAAATCAATTGAAATATGAAGAGAAAAGAGGTATGATAAAAAGCGGAGTTCAATGAAAAACAAAGGAGCAAATCATTCATGCAAGGCAAAAGAAACATTTCAAAAAAACAGATCGTTGAGATCGTCGCGCTGTCGGTCGCCATTCTGTTGGCGGCGCTGGCGCTGCTGCTGACGGTGTCGGACCCGATCATCCTGCCGGAGGGGGACGATCCCGTCACGGTGGACGTGTTCACCCCCTATGAAGACGCGGGCGCGAAAGCGCGTTTCGTCTTCTTTGACATCACGGAATTTCTGGAGACCGACAACCCGGTGGATACCACGAAGACGGGCGATTACGACGTAACATACAGGGTCTCCTTCCTCTTCGGCTCTGCGGAGGCCGTCCGCACCGTGAAGGTGGTGGACCGGGTGGCCCCCGTGGTCACGCTGAAAGGCGACGCGGAAATACGGCTGGAATCCATCGCGCAGTTTGAAGATCCCGGCGCCTCGGCCACCGACAACTACGACGGCGACCTCACGGCAAAGATCCTGCCCTCCCGCACGGAGAAGGTCTTTACGGAGGGGGAGCGCAAGGGGGAGACGGAATACGTCTACACCTACTCGGTACTGGACGCCGCCGGTAATTCCGGCTTTGCCCTGCGGACCGTGATCGTGAAGGACGTCACGCCCCCGGTCATCACGCTGAAGGGCGGCGACAGCGTTTCGGTGGTAAAAGGACAGCCCTATCAGGAGCCGGGCGCCACCGCTCAGGACAACGTGGACGGGGAGATTGCGGTTTCCGTCAGCGGCGCGGTGAATACGTCCTCCGAGGGGACCTATACGGTCACCTATACCGCCGAGGACGCCGCGGGAAATAAATCTGAGGCTACCCGCAAGGTGACGGTACGCGCGCCGCTGCCCTCTCCCGCCGCCGGCGAGCCCCTGACCCCGGGCGGCTCTTACGTGGCGCTGACCTTTGACGACGGCCCCTCCGGCAACACTACGGCGGTGCTGGACGTGCTGAAGCAGTACAATATCAAGGCGACCTTCTTTATCCTCAATTATCCGGAATCCTATATCCCGGTGCTCAAACGGATGATCAGCGAGGGGCATACCCTGGCGATCCACTCCTACTCCCACGAGTATTCCTCCATCTACACCTCGCCCGACGCCTATATGCAGGGCCTTTACACCATGCACGATAAGATCCTGCGGGATACCGGCTACAACGCCACCATTATCCGCTTCCCCGGCGGCAGCTCCAATACCGTCAGCCGGAATTACTGTCAGGGCGTCATGACGGCGCTGACCAAGCGCGTGGAGGCGGAGGGCTACTCCTATTATGACTGGAACGTGGACAGCGGCGACGCGGACGGCAACTGCATGGCCAAGGACTATCTGGTGAAAAACGTGAAAAACGGCCTTCGCAGCGGCCGGGTCAACGTGGTGCTCATGCACGACGCCAGCTCCAAATCCACCACTCCCCAGGCGCTGCCGGAGATCATCGCCGACGCCCAGGCGAGGGGCTTCTCCTTTGTGCCCCTCTCTTCCTCGGTGCCGCCGGTCCACCACGGGATCAACAACTGACCGGCTTCTCCCGACGCGGGGGGGGCGCTGTTCTCGGGATCTCCTTTTTTTCGGATATATATTACTTCGGCAATTAAATAATTTGAATAATGAATAATGCTTTCTTATTGCCGAAGTAATATTTCGCCATGTTTTTGCCGTAAAACGGCAAAAACGGCGTTATAATCGTATTATTAATGCGGCAAAGTAACGGTCTTGATTTCCAATTGTTTAATTGCCGCATTAATAATAACATTTTTATACAATTAAATAATAATTAGTGCTTGAAATGCCGCAGTAAACGATGTATAATGATATTGTATACTGCGGTCTTTGTTTGCCTGATTGACGCAATAATTGCTTTTTCCGCAGAATGCACAGGCATTTTTCGAAATTGGGGGATATCTTTTTTGGGCGGCGATTTGCATTGCCATACCCGCTTGTCAAACGGGTCTATGGGAATAGAGGAGATTATTGCGCTGGCAAAGTGCCGGGGGGTCGATACGATCGCGATTACCGATCACGACTGTCTGGCCGGTACCGTCAGGGCGAAAATTATCGGGGAAAGGAACGGGATCACGGTGATCCCCGGCGTGGAGCTGTCCGCGGTGGACGGCGAAACGGGGGAGCTGCTGCATATCCTCTGTTATTTGCCGGATTTTCCGGACAGGCTCGAGGGCCTGTGCCATAAAAACAGCGCGGCGCGCAAGCGTGCGGCACAGTATATGATGATCAAGGCGGCGCAGCGTTACCCGGTGACGGGCGATATCATCAAGCGGTGCGCCATGGGCTCCACCAATCTCTACGAGCAGCACATCATGCACGCGCTGATCGAGTGCGGTGTGGCGGATTCTTTTTACGGAAGCGTCTACGACGAGTTATTTTCTCCGGAAAGTGAGAATAATATATTGGTAAAACCCGCGTTTGCCGAGGTGGGCGAGGTGATCGAGGCCATCCGCGCGGCGGGGGGCCTGGCGGTGCTGGCGCACCCGGCGCAGTGCCGCGACCTGGACGGTCTGCTGGAACGGCTGGTGGAAGCCGGTCTGAACGGCGTGGAGGTCTGGTGTCCCACGGCGGACGATCAGCTGATCGCGGGACTGACGGCCTACGCCAAAAAGCACAAGCTGCTCATGACGGGCGGCAGCGATTTCAGGGGCCTTTACAACAAGAACGCCATTTCCATCGGTTCTTACGTCACGCCCAAAACGCAGCTGAACGAGCTGCTCAGCTACAAAGCGCGTCAGCGCAGACTGCAGAAAAAGAACGCCGCGGAGGCTGCGGCGGTCAAATAACGCCGGTTCGGCGAAGAAAAATCCGACAACGCACAGGGGGAAGGCACGGCATGTCTCAGAACAGGGAAGACAGCGACATCAAGATCGTAGACGATCAATTCGGCAAATCCGAAGATTTTTTCGACGCGCTGGAGTTTATCGAGGAGACGAAGAAACAGCGGTTCAACGGCAACGACGCCAAGGCGAAGATGCTGGGGCAGAACATCGTCTCGTCCTTTTCCTATAACGCCGCGCCGGACGATCTTCTGGCACTGGCGGAGGAGTTCGGCGTGGAGGTCACTCCCGAGGTGCTGCTGCAGATCAAGATCCTCTCCGTGTTCTCGGCGGAGGTCTGTCTTAACAGCCTGCTGCCCTCGGCCATGCTCTCCGGCGTGGCGGTGAACGCCCTCTACGACGTGCTGGACCGGGTCTCTCCCGATTTCTATGCGGAGCTGTATAACTCCACGGCTTTTTCTTTCTATTATATGTGCCTGAAAACCGGCGTGGACGTGGCCGGCAGCATCGGCCGGCGGTTCGCCATGCTTTGCGGCGACCGTGACAGCCGCAAGCTGGCTTTCTTCGGCAAAAAGCTGTACGAGCTGAATACCGAGGTCTATACCAAGGCCATCAGCGGCGTGGCGTTTGTGTGATTAGTGGTTAGTGGTTAGTGGTTAGTGGCTGGTGGATAGTGGTTAGTGGTTAATGATTGGCGGAACTGTTTCATTTCGGTAAAAGGGGATTTGTCGGGTTGTTGACGGCTGCGCGAAAACATGCCCCCTGCGGTAGCGCGGCACCTCAGTGCCGCTTTTTTGCGTAAACAACCATCGTAGCACGGCGCATTGCGCCGTCTGACGAAACCCCATGATGATTTGTTTCCCCCGGTATAACGCAATATCGGTGTGGTTTTTCTGCAATACAATCATTTTTATCGGACGTTCCGGACAGCGCAATGCGCCGTGCTACGTGACGTAACTTGTCCCTCGCAGCGGCACTGAGGTGCCGCGCTGCCTATCGGCAACTATCCACTAAACACTAATCACTAATCACTATCCACTAACCACTAAAAAAACTCTTGACATCTTCCCCTCACCGTGGTATAATCGCTATACCTCTGCGAGGGTTCTTTTTTTTGTGTGGAAGAACGCCACGGTTTCTGCGGAAAACTGAACCGCAGTTCGGGCAGAGGGAGGCTGACGTTAAATGGAGGTGCCGTTATGAGAGTGAAGATCACCCTGGCCTGCACAGAGTGCAAGCAGCGCAACTACAACACAATGAAAAACAAGAAGAACACACCCGACAGGTTGGAGATGAACAAGTACTGCAGATTCTGCAGAAAGCATACGCTCCACAGAGAGACCAAGTAATCCGGTTTTCTGATGCGCCGCGTTGTTGCGCGGCAGAACCGATACTTTGCGAAAGGAATGTAAAGACATGGCAGAAAACACCGATAAGGAAGCTCTGAAGTCGGCGAAGGAAGCTGAAAAGGCCGCCAAAAAGGCCAAGCAGGAACGCATCAAGCAGAGCAAGCCGAAGAAAGACGGTTCCGCGTTTTCCCGCGCGGGCAAGACTGTCAGAAAGTTTTTCAAAGACTTTACGGGTACGTGTAAAAAGATCGTTTGGCCGAGCGGCAAGCAGGTCGTCAAAAACAGCCTTGTCGTTCTCGCCACCATCATCGTCATCGGCGCCGTCGTCGCGCTGTTCGACTTCGGTCTGACCAAGATCTTCGATCTGGGCGAGCAGGGCGTTGTTTCCCTGGCCGAATACGTGGGCGACAAAGACGCCACCGAGACGGACGCGGCTGAGACCGACGATACGGCGGACGCCGCCGCGGATCTCCTGGCCGGCCTTGAGGCGCAGGACGAAACGGCTGACGAAGCTGACGAGACCGCCGACGAGGCTGCCGATGCAGCCGCCGACGAGACGGCCGACGAAGCAAACGAAGGCTGAGCCGACATTACTTGATTAAAGAGGACAAGCATGTTTGAAGACAATAAATGGTATGTGGTCCACACATACTCAGGGTATGAAAACAAAGTAGCCGATAATATCATGAAGGCGGCGGAAAACCGCGGCATGACCGACGAGATTCTGGAAGTCTGCGTTCCTACCGAGACCGTTACCGAGATCAAGGACGACAAGACGAGAGAAGTCGTGCGCAAGATTTTTCCCGGTTATGTGCTTGTGAAGGTCGCTGTGGCTTACGACGATAAGACGCAGGGGCTGAAAATGTCGGACGTGGTCTGGTACATTATCCGCAACACCAGAGGCGTC
>CADAMO010000078.1 GCA_902788995.1 Oscillospiraceae bacterium | reverse complement strand
AAGGGGGCGGGAAGATACGCCGTGTGCTGGGGGCCTTTCTCCCAATAGCGGGAGAGGATCTTTCCGTTGACAAAGACGACGCCCTTTTTGAAGAGGCCGGGATCGACGAAGGTATCACAGGGTTCGCCATCAATGGCGAAGACGGACCGCAGCAGCTGCGGGCGTTTTTTGAATTTCGGGTTGGAGGAACGCTCGTAGGTGACTTCGCTGAGGTCGTCCAGCGGCAGCGGATAGTTCCGCCAGCCGTAGAGGATCTGATTACCCAGCCGGACGGGAGAGACGATCCCCTTTCTGTCTCCGATCATATGGGGGCCGTAGTTGGTCCGTCCCATGTTCTCCACCAGAATGCCGAGGCGGGCGCCTTCCTCCGGCACCGAGAGGCGAATCCGGTTCTTTTTATCGTTCCGGTACTGGATCCCCTCAAATTCGCCGTCGACAAAGACGTAGGCCCGGTCGTGAACGTCGAAGATCAGCTCCGCCTTTTCGCGGGGGCCGCGCACGTCGCATTCATAATAGATGAAGCCGTAGCCCTGCCCGAGCTTTTCCATGGGCAGCGGCAGAAGAGAGGAGACGGGAGCGGACAGCGTTTCAAGCTGAGAAAGCAGGTCGGCGGATTCGGTAAATTCGATATCGCCGTAACAGAAGGGCCGGGGCTGCGCCACTTCGATATCGTTTTCAAAGCCGTAAGAGGCCAGCAGCTTGCGGAATTCATAGTATTTACCGGTCAGCGCGCCGTATTCGTTGATGGGCGCGTCGTCGTCATAGCTGTTCACGGTGGGCTGGTATTCCTCATCCGTGCAGTTGGCGCCGTTCATAAAGCCGAAATTGGTGCCGCCGTGCATCATATAGATCGAAACGCTTGCGCCGGCGTCAAGGATCTCCCGCAGGGATTCGGCGGCGTCCGCCATGGTGCGGGTGTGGTGCTTCTCGCCCCAGTGGTCGAACCAGCCGTTCCAGAATTCCGCGCACATCAGGGGCTTATCCGGCTGGAACTTTTTCAGGGCCGCGAAATTGGACTTGGCCCGGGACCCGAAATTGACGGTTTTATAGACCTCCTTCAGCGTGCCACCGGTGAGCATGGCGTCGTTGCCGCCGTCGGAGGTAAACAGCTCGGCGGAGGTGATTCCCCTTGCGCGGAGCCCCGCGGCCAGATGACGCAGATAGTCGCTGTCGTCTCCGTAGCTGCCGTATTCGTTTTCCACCTGCACCATGATAACGCCGCCGCCCTCGCCGATCTGATGCGCGGCGATAATGGGGATCAGCCGGTCAAACCAGCGGTCCACCTTTTCAAGGTAACGGTCGTTGCAGCAGCGCAGCTCGATATCGTCGTATTGCAGCAGCCACCAGGGCAGGCCGCCGAACTCCCATTCGGAGCAGATATAGGGACCGGGCCGCACGATGGCGCGCATGCCCAGCTCCTCGATCAGGGTGAGGTAATCGTCAAGGTTCAGGTTATCCGCGAAGGTGTACTCCCCTTCTCTCGGCTCGTGGAGATTCCAGGCCACGTAGGTTTCCACCGTGTTGCAGCCGCAGGCCTTGATTTTCAGCAGCCGGTCCCGCCAGTATTCCCGGGGGACGCGGAAGTAATGCATGGCCCCGGCGACGACGCGGAAGGGCTCGCCGTTGAGATAAAACTCGTTTTTGCTGATAATAAAATCGTTCATTTTGCTTCTCCCGTTCAGAGCGTTGTTTTTTCCACCACGGAGATCGCCAGATTTTCCTCCTTATCCACCTTGCAGTAGGCCACCCGGTAGGAAGGGTCGGAGCAGTCGATATCCGTGCCGTTGTAGATAAATTCCATTTTGTTGATGTTGGCCCGATAGCCCCGCCCGGTGGCCCGGAAATAGGATTCCTTCAGGGAGGAATAGAGGGCGAACATCTTCATGACGTTGGGCTCGTCGCAGAGGGGACGGTTGACCAGCTCCGCGAAGGAATAGCCGGACTTGGAATAGATGGCCCGGACCTCGGAATCGGAAAACAGCTTCTGCGCCTCGGCGAAGGAAAAGGGGCGCACGGGCAGAATGCAGGCGCCGACGGGCGTTTCGGACGCGGCGCAGGCCACGATATTGCCGAAGGCGGCGATATAGATATGGGCGCCGTAGTTGCCCACCACGCTTTTGAAGTTGGCGTTGCACATCAGCTGAAATGAAAATTCCGGCGCATCCAGCAGCTCTGACAGGCATTGCCGTGCCAGGATCTCGCTGCAAAAGGCCACGGACCGGTCCCCCGGGTCCGCCATCTCATTGATCTTTTTCCGCCGCATGGCCGTGAGCATGGGATAGTAGTGCTTCGTCATCTCAAGGCTCAGGGCGTTGATGTTCATTTTTTTGAAAACCATTTGTGTTCCTTTAATAAATTGGGGGTTGTCGATGTAACACCGTAGCGCGCGCTGACGGCGCCGTCCCCCTTTGTCGCGTTGCGACATTTCCCCTGCACTGCGGGGGAATCATCCTCAGTGCCGCTATTGGCACAAACAACATATCAGACGGTTTTTCCGATCAGATAACGGTTATCTTGTAGAGGAAAACGATTGATCATTCCAAAATCCGTTTTAAAAGCAACATTTGTTCATTGCGGCACTGAGGTGCCGCGCTACAAAATGATCCCGACAAATCCCCGTTTAGTGATATATCCCCGCTATCTTTTCTGCCTTTTCCTTTACCATGTCGCGCAGCGCGGCGGGGCGGACCACCTCGATCTTGTCACCGAACTGCATGATCCATGATACCAGCCCGTCGTTGATGCTCATTTCCTCCCGCAGCAGGAACCAGCCTTCTTTGGAGCGGCGCACTGCCGCCGTCTCGCCGAAGCGGTCCACGATCTCCTCGATCAGGTCCACGCTGCATTTCAGCTCCACCGTCTCCGGCTTGCCGCTGAACATATTGAACACCTTGGAGGCGTAATCCGCGGAGTCGAAACTGGTCTTATATTCGCTGACCTCGGAAAAGTGACGGGCGGGTTCGTCAAGGATTTCCACGTGATGGATACGGTCAACCCGGACGTTCATGAGATTGTCGTATTTGCCGTTGTTGGCCACCAGATAATAGTGGTCGTTGGACCAGATCAGGGCGTAGGGGCTGAGGACGAACTCACGGCTCTCCTCCTGGGCGGCGAACTTGGCGTCCAGCTTGCGCTTGGTATATTGCAAACGCACCTTTCTGCCGGTTTTGATGGCGGTATCCAGCGCGTCGATGCTGTAATAGATCTCCTCATTGCTGCACTTGTGGCGGTTGTCGATGTAGACCTGACGGTGGAGCTTGGCTGCCTGATCCACGCTGACAAAGCCCTCGATCTTCTGGATCAGCAGCATGGTCTTGCGCTTGCTGATGAAATCCGCCGCCTGCACCGCGTCCGTCAGCAGCCGGACCTCCGCCGCCTCGAAGGGGCGTGAGGCCAGGAAGAAACCGTTCCGGGGCGACCGGGTCTTGATGATATCCATGCCGTAATCGGACAGGATCTCGATATCCTTATAGATGGACTTGCGTTCGCATTCAATGCCGTAACGGGCGGAAAGCAGCTCCACGATCTCCGTGGAATTGAGGATATGGTCCTCATCGGTGTATTTTTCAAAGATTTCCTTCAGATAAAGCAGCTTGAGTTTCGCATCCGGTTTGCCAGCCATGACGATTCCTCCGTTCCTTTTTTTGGGACTCTGACATCATTATACAAAAAACCTCTTGACAAATCAACAGGCAATGCTATAATTATTTCGAAAATACTTCGGGGCGGGGTGAAATTCCCCACCGGCGGTGACAGTCCGCGAGCCCGCAAGGGTTGACAGGGTGAAATTCCCTGACCGACGGTACAGTCCGGATGAGAGAAGTAGCGGTTTTTCACGACCACAGACCTCATAACAATGCTCCGAGGAATTTCGGGGCATTTATTTTTTTACCGGGAGGATGAAAAGATGCAAAACACAACAAAGAAAAAAATCAACGTCCGTTCCATGTGCGTCATCGCCATTATGAGCGCCCTCGGCGCGGTGCTTATGTTCGTGGAATTTCCGCTGCCGATGCTGATCCCGCCGTTCATCAAGATGGACTTTTCCGAAGTGCCCGCGCTGATCACCACCTTTGCGCTGGGCCCTGTGCCGGGAGTAGCCGTATGCCTGCTGAAAAACCTGCTGCACCTGCCCTTCGGTTCCAGCATGGGCATCGGCGAGCTTGCCAATTTCATTTTCGGCGCGGTATTCACCTTCACCGCGGGCCTCATCTACCGGCATAAGCACAACCGCAAATGGGCGGCGATCTCCTGCGTGATCGGCTCGCTGGCCATGTCGGTGGTCTGCGTGTTCGTCAACTATTTCCTGATCTACCCGCTCTATTCCAAAGTGCTGGGTCTTTCCACCGAAGTGATCGTGGGCATGTACAGCGAGATCCATCAGGTCAACGGTCTGATGGCCGCCCTGACGATCTTCAACCTTCCCTTCACCTTCGCCAAGGGGATCGTGGATTCGGTGATCTGCTTCCTGATTTATAAGCCCCTGTCGCCGATCCTGAAGGGCAATAAGACGAAAAAACGCGGCGCGTAAATGTCCCGATATTCGCCTGATGAGAAAATTGTCGTCAAGATATTGACAAACCGGTTAAACAATAGTACAATATACAGGAAAACAAAATAACCTTATAAAGAGTGACGGAGGGAACGGCCCTGTGAAGTCCGGCAACCTGCCTTGGGCAAGGTGCCAAATCCGACGGTAAAACCGAGAGATAAGGTGGTATGACCGGCTCACGGGAAACCGCGGGCCATTCTTTTTCGGACGTGAAAGGAAAGATCGACTATGGCAAAACGTTTTTTTACCTCTGAATCCGTAACGGAAGGGCATCCCGATAAGATCTGCGACCAGATCTCCGACGCGATCCTGGACGCCTTGCTTGCGCAGGACCCCAACTCCCGCGTGGCCTGCGAAAGCATCTGCACCACCGGCATGGCGCTGGTGATGGGCGAGATCACCACCAAGGCCAACGTGGATATCCCCGCCGTGGTGAGAAAGGCCATCTGCGACACGGGCTTCGATTCCCCCGACATGGGCTTCGACGGCAACGCCTGCGCGGTGATGACCACCATCGACAAGCAGTCCGCTGATATCGACATGGGCGTCAGCCGCTCCTATGAGCTGAAGAACGGCGAAGAGGACGCCTATAACCTCCACGGCGCCGGCGACCAGGGCATGATGTTCGGCTACGCCTGCAACGAGACGGAAGAGCTGATGCCCCTGCCCATCTCCCTTGCCCACAAGCTGGCAAAGAAGCTGGCGCAGGTGCGCAAGGACGGAACGCTGGATTATCTCCGCCCCGACGGAAAGACCCAGGTCACCGTGGAATATGAGGACGACAAGCCCGTGCGCGTGGATACCGTCGTGGTCTCCACCCAGCACAAGGACACCGTCGCGCTGGAGCAGATCCGCAAGGACATGATCGACTACGTCATCAAGCCCACCGTGGACGCTTCCCTGCTGGACGAGAACACGAAGTACTACGTGAACCCCACCGGCCGGTTCGTCATCGGCGGCCCCGTGGGCGACAGCGGCCTGACGGGCAGAAAGATCATCGTGGACACCTACGGCGGTTATGCCTGCCACGGCGGCGGCGCCTTCTCCGGCAAGGACCCCACCAAGGTGGACCGTTCCGCCGCCTACGCCGCCCGCTACGTCGCCAAAAATATCGTGGCGGCCGGTATCGCCGACCGCTGCCAGGTGGAGCTGGCCTACGCCATCGGCGTGGCAAAGCCCGTCTCCGTGCTGGTGGACACCTACGGCACCGGAAAATATTCCGACGAAGCCATTGCGGACGCGGTGAACAAGGTCTTCGACCTGCGCCCCGCCGCCATCATCGACGCGCTGGATCTGCGCCGGCCCATCTACCACGCCGTCGCCGCCTACGGCCACGTGGGACGTACCGATCTGGACCTGACCTGGGAAAAGACAGACAGGACGGACGCGCTGCTGGCCGCCTTGAAATAAGTCAGCTCATCATTAAAAAAAACAAGCCGGAAAGACAAGTCGGAACTCATCTTTTCGGCTCTTTTTTCAGCCGTCCCGTCAGCAGGACCGCCTCGAGGCGCGTTATTGGTCGGATTCCCTCGCCAGCACTTCGTTTTCCCTGAACAGCAGGGAGATACACCAGATCCCCGCGAGCGCGACGACCGTATAGATGATGCGGCTGATAATGGCGGACTGGCCACCGAAGATCCAACCGACAATATCAAACTGGAACAGCCCGATGGAGCCCCAGTTCAGCGCGCCGATGATCGCTAAAGTCAATGCGATTTTATCAAGCATTCGTTTCATCTCCTTCTGTCGATCACTGGTATTATTCCACAGGCCGGCCCGCTTATTCAATAAATTTTGAAAAAGGAACACAAAAAACATGTCATTGCAGTTTCACGATCACCATTTCCGGATCATGCTGGTGGGCGATCCCCACGAGCGCCCCGTCAGAGACGCCCCTGACAACCTCAGGAAGACCACGGATTATCTCCGCCTGCAATATGAGGCGGTCAGCGCGCTGAAGCCGGATCTGGTGGTGCTGATGGGCGACAACGCGGAGGGAGACGACCCCGACGAGCTGCGGGAGACGCTGCTGCGCATCACCGAGCCCTACGCCGTCAACGATATCCCCTTTGCCTTTATCCTCGGCAACCACGATCTGGAATGCCCGGTCAGCGACTTGAAGGAGCAATACAACGTCTACCGCACGCTGCCCGGCTGCCTGCTGCCGCCGGAAGCGGAGGTCAGCGAATACGGCGATTATTCCCTCACCGTGCAGCCGACGGAGGGGGACGGCGACGCGCTGAACCTGTGGTTCGTCTACTCCGGCAACAGGGCGGAGCCGAAGTACAACTCCCGCTATGCCTTCGTCAAAACGGAGCAGCTGGACTGGTACAGGGCGAAGGAAAAAGCGCTGCGGGAGAAAAACGGCGGGACCGTGCCCGCCATTCTGTTCCAGCACATTCCGGTGCCGGAGGAATACCGTCTGCTCAAACGGAGGAGCCTGCTTTCCATGCTCTACGACGGCGTGGAGGGACAGGACAACCGGAAGGGCGCCTATTACACGCTGGATAAAGCCAGCCGGGCGGAGGGCTATCTGGGCGAAGCCCCCTGCGCGCCGGACTACAACAACGGCCAGTTTGCCGCGTGGAAAGAGACGGGCGACGTATTCGCCGCATTTTTCGGCCACGACCACATGAACGACTTTGTGGGCATGACGGACGGCATCATTCTCGGCCAGTGCAAGACCGCCGGTTTTCACGTTTACGGCGACGGTCTGATGCAGGGCGTGCGGGTGCTCGATCTGGACGACCGCTGCCCCCGCAGCCTTGACACCCGCATGGTGCGCTACCGGGAGCTGGCGGGAACAGACTGCCTGTCGATCCATGGCAGGAACAAAGTGATCCCCGACAGGTGGAACGTGAAGATCGACGTGCTGCTGAAGGCGCTGCCCTTTGTCGGCGCGGCGCTGGTTCCGTTGACCGTCGGGCGTCTGCTGAAAAAACGATGAATAAGGAAGAACAGGCGCTGATCGACGAGCTGACGAAGGAAGAAGCGCAGGAGGATACCTCGGCCAACAAGAATGAACCTGCCCCGCAGAAGCGCGCAAAGCTCACGGGGAAACAGGCGACGACGGGCCTTGCCGTGCTGGTGATATTGCTGCTTGTCTTCTTTTTGGGGATGCGGCTGCTTGAACGCAGGGCGGAAGAAAAGGCGCCGCCACCGACAACGGGGCTTTTGACGGAAACCGACGCGGAAACGGACGGCAAGATCGACCTTAACACCGCGACGAAGGACGAACTGAAGACGCTGCACGGCGTGGGCGACAAAAAGGCGCAGGCGATCATCGACCACCGCAACGAATACGGCCCGTTCACCTCCATTGAGGAGCTGACGGAGGTGGATGGGATCGGCGAAGGCATCTTTGAAGAGAACAAAGACCTGATCTGCGTACGGTGACGGTCGCGGCAATGCGGGAGACAAAGATACAACAAAAAGCACGCGGGACCGGCGGACGTTTTGTCCGTCGGTCCCGTTTTTTTTTGAGATATATTCCGATCGTCAGCCGACGTAAGCGTTTCGCTTTTTGGCGATGATCGCGGTGACGACAAGGCCGGCCAGCAGCGCCGCGGCGGCGGCCACAGCGGCCTTTGTCACAGCCGCTTTGCGGCCGGGCTCATAGTCCGGGATATATTTCACCACCGGCGTGGCGGCGGCGTTATAGACCACCGCGGTTTTCTGCGCGTCGATCCGCGGGATGAGTTCATCCGGGATATCGAAAAATACGTAATTTTCAAAAATATGCTTGTTGTAGGTCTCAAATACCTGTTTGCGGAAGGATTGATAGAATTCCGGATCGTCCATGATATCCTTCGTACCCTCGATAAACTCGCTGTTATACCGGTGGAACATGCCGGCGCTGCGCTTGAACCAGCGGTTGGTCTCCGTCATATCGATGCAGTAATAGGCCCCGTCCGCATAAGCGTAGACCCAGTCGTGAAGGAAGCCGGTATCTTCGCTGCGCTTACCGTCGATCATGTAGGCCTCCATATCCAGCTTCACGCAGACCGCCAGCAGGAGCGAGGTAAAGTTGGTGCAGCAGCCGTAGCCCCTGCCCTCCTTCAGCAGGTTGGAGGAAAGCTGGCAGTCGTTGTAATAGACCACCAGATCGTAGATGGGACTGTCCTCGTATAGCTCGTCGTTGACCTGCGAATAGTCGGAAACCTCGTCGTCATAATACAGGTGCTTCATGACCACCACCGTGCATTTCAGCAGGCGGTCCTGATCCGTCTGACAGTTGGTGAAATCCACCTGATCGATCAGCGCCTGGATTTTTTCATCCAGTTGGCGGTAAAAATCGTAATTGAGCCCCGTGCAGACCACAGAGGGATAAAAACGGCCGAAGAGGTGATAGATGGCGTAGGCGGTGTTTTCATTAATGAAATTCGCGTTGTTGAAGGTGATGTGCTTGTTGGGGGCGGCGCACTTCGTGAAATCGGCGAATTGCTGCCGGTTGGTCACGTCGTTGCGGTCGATGATAAACTCCACCTCGGAGAGATTCAGCCGGTTCATCTCCGCGATATCCGCGTCCGTCAGCAGCTCCGCATGGGTGATCCGCAGCACGCAGAGATTTTTGAAGTACGGCAGTGCCGTCAGGTCGGCGTTCTGCTTCATGTCGATGGCAAGGCTCGTCACGCCGCTGATACAGTCCTCCGTGATGTCGGTATTGACGTATGCCGGATTCAGGAAGCCGTCGGCAGGCTGATAGCGGTAGGCGCTCTGCTTTGCCGCCACGTCATGAGAAGCGCGGTAGCTCTCGATCACCGCGGGATCAATGGCGTAGATCATGTTGGCGGAAATATTCGGGATGATCGTCTCCTGCGCCTGCATGGCGGGATGACGGTCCGCATCGGAAGAGGCCACCAGCCAGACGCCGACAAAGACCGCCGCCGCCAGCACAACGGCGATCACCGCGCCGATCACGGCGGCGCGCTTTCCTCCCCGCCGTTCCACATAAGGATTCTGTCTGTATTCGTTCATATCGGATACCCTTTGAGCGTTATAATAATATGATTATATCACCTTTTTATCGGATTGACAATACCCCCCGCCGCACTTGACAAAATCAGGAAGGCCCATTATACTAACAAAAAAAACATTTCATACCGGAAGTGAGAAGCAAGATGCAGGAATTATCAGCCGGAATCGCGAAGCCGCTGCTGGAATGGTTCCGGGAGAATCGCCGTCCCCTGCCCTGGCGGGAGGACCGGGAGCCCTACCACGTGTGGGTCAGCGAGATCATGCTGCAGCAGACGCGCATTGAAGCGGTGATGCGGTATTATACGGATTTTATGGCCGTGCTGCCGGACGTAAAAAGCCTCAGTGAAATACCGGAGGAACAGCTGCTGAAGCTCTGGGAGGGCCTTGGCTATTACAGCCGCGCCCGCAACCTGCAAAGGGCGGCGAAGGCCGTGACGGAGCAGTACGGCGGGGGCTTTCCCGACACCTACGACGCCATCATCAAGCTGCCGGGCATCGGCGAGTACACGGCGGGGGCCATCGCCTCCATCTGCTTCAACGAAAAGGTGCCGGCGGTGGACGGCAACGTGCTGCGGGTGCTGGCGCGTCTGACGGGCGATGGGCGGAACGTGCTGGACCCGGCCACAAAAAAGGACTTTACGGCAGGCCTGAAACAGATCATGCCGGAGACGCCGGGGGAATTCAACGAGGCGCTGATGGAGCTGGGGGAACTGGTGTGTCTGCCGAACGGCGCGCCGGTGTGCGACCGCTGCCCCCTGCGGGAGCAATGCGCCGCCCAGCGTGACGGCCTGACGGAGGCGCTGCCCGTGCGGATCAAGAAGACGAAGCGGCGGCAGGAAGAAAAAACCGTCCTCGTGATCGAGGACGGCGAGGACCGCATCGCTATTGAGAAACGCGAAGGGCGGGGGTTATTATCCGGCATGTATCAGCTGCCCATGCTGGACGGATATCAATCCGAAGAGGTGATCCGTCAAGCGGCAAACGATTGGGGACTGGCGCCGACGGAGATCACGTTTCTTAAAAACGCGAAGCACGTCTTTACCCATATCGACTGGCTCATGAAAGGGTTTACCGTGAAGACGGACGAGGCGGGCGGCCGCTTCACATGGGTGACGAGGCAGCAGCTGGCGGAGCAGTATCCGCTGCCCACCGCCTTCAAACCGTTTATCACACTCTGACGGCGGGCAACCGCCGTTTTTTTTGTTTCTCACGGCATTGCGGGATGAAAGAAGGAATCTGAAAACCGGGGTTTGCCGAGCTGTTTCATGGTAGCACGGCGCATTGCGCCGTCTGTCGACCGGACACAGTAACACTGTTCCGGTAATGAGATAACCCGATGTTTCGACAAAGAAATGGACGTGACATTGAAAGGAACACCTTAGACGGCGCAATGCGCCGTGCTACGATAGTTGTTTTACGTAAAAAGCGGCACTGAGGTGCCGCGCTACCGATATTGTCCCGACCAATTCCTCTTTGTATGATCCCACATTTTTCGTGAGGAAAGCTTGTTTGCGCTAATTACCGCATTCAATGCTGATGGCGTTGAACATGGCGAGGATATCCTTCGTATCGGTGTTCTGCTTCTCCGCCCCGGCCTTATCCATCACGATCTGACCCTTATCCATCATAATCAGGCGGGTGCCGTATTCGCAGGCGTAGCGCAGGTTGTGGGTCACCATCACCGTGGTGAGGCCCATCTCCTTTACCCGCCGGTCGGTGATCTCCATGATAATGTCGGCGGTTTTGGGGTCCAGCGCCGCGGTGTGCTCGTCAAGGATCAGGAAGTCGATGGGGTTCATGGTGGCCATGATCAGCGCCGCCGCCTGCCGCTGCCCGCCGGAGAGCGAGCCCACGCGCACGTGGAGCTTATCCTCCAGACCGAGGCCGATGGTGGCCAGCTGCTCTTTATAGAAGTCGGCGCGTTTTTTATTGACCGCGCCGCCGAGGCCGCAGTGCCTGTTTTTATTGTCGGCCAAAGACATATTTTCCAGCAATGTCAGATCCTTGCAGGTGCCCATGGCGGGATCCTGATAGACACGGCCGAAATTGCGGTAGCGCTTGTATTCCTTTTTGCCGGTGATGTTCTCGCCGTTGACGGTCACGCTGCCACGCTGGATGGGGATACTGCCGCAGATGATGTTGAGGAGAGACGTTTTGCCGGAGCCGTTGGAGCCGACGATGCTGAGGAATTCGCCGTCCGGCACCGTGAGGGAAAAGCCGTCGAAGAGGCACATTTCAGTGATGAGGCCGGGATTATAGATCTTTTTGATATCCTTCAGCTCAAGCATTTTCGTGCGCCCCCTTTCTGACGTTGCCGACGACGAGGATCACCAGGAACAGTACCGCCGTGACCAGCTTCAGCAGGTTGGTGGGAAGGCCTAGGTTGATGGCCAG
>CADAMO010000077.1 GCA_902788995.1 Oscillospiraceae bacterium | reverse complement strand
GGTTATCGGGATGAAGACTACTTCTTTACCCTGATTCGTTACCTGTCCCTGCCGTCTGTAAGATACCCATCCCACAATTTTCCGTGAAGAACCAAAAAATCACCCGGCTCTCTCAGAAGAGAAAACCGGGTGATTGGTGCGGATGACGGGAGTCGAACCCACATGAACTTGCATTCACTGGCACCTGATGGCGCCGTCACCTCGGTGGAAAGATGCTATATCATCCAGATAGGAATGATATAGGTATTTCGGTCAATGGCGGTCAGTTCTTCGCGCAGGCAGAGGACGGCGCCTGCGCCGCGCGGGACGGCGCTTTTATCAAGGATTCTGAACGCGCTCGCCAATTCCGAACCGGGATTGGTCGATTTTTTGACTTCCAGCGGATGCAGTTTCCCGTCGCTCTCTATGACAAGGTCGATCTCATTGGCGTCTTTATCCCGATAATAGTGGAGAATACAGTCTTTGGCATCGTTGTGATACGTTTTGATGATTTCAGCGACCGTATAGTTCTCCAGAACCGCGCCGTTGAGCGCGCCGTTCATCAGGATCTCCGGGCTGGAATATTTTGTGAGATATGCAACCAGACCGGTATCAAAGAAATACAGCTTCGGCGTTTTGACCGTTCGTTTCAGCAAATTGTTGGAGTAAGGACGAAGGTAAAAAATCACCCCGGATTTTTCCATCACGGCAAGCCAGCGCTTTGCGGTGTCGTCGGAAACGCCCACGTCCTGCGCGATATCGTGTACGTTGAGCATCTGACCGGCGCGGCAGGCGGCTGCCCGGATAAAATCCGCATACTGTAATTTATCCACGCCCGGGATCATATCCGTCACGTCCCGGTCAATGTAGGATTGGATGTAGGAGCTGTAAAACACATCCCGGTCGGTAAATTTACCACTTCTGTGGCCGGGCATTGCGCCTTGCCAGATCCGCTCATACATCGGAAGGGGGGCAGCGGAAGCAAGATGTGGTTTCCGCGCATTCAGGGCGGAAAGGTCTACGGAGAACGGGCTTGTCGTGCCGTCTCCGTAGAGCTCGCTTTGAGAAAGGGCGGACATATGCAGAATGGCGGTTCTTCCGGCCAGGGATTCCTGCGCCAGATCCATCAGGCGGAAGGACTGGGAGCCGGTAAGCCAATAGGATCCCGGCGCGGCGCCGTTGTCGATTCTGATTTTCAGGTAAGAAAACAGCTCCGGGGCATATTGGACCTCATCGATCAGCAGGGGAGCGGGATGCACCTCCAGAAACAGCGCCGGATCTGTTTTTGCAAGCTTCCGTTCCTCCACGTTATCCAAGGAGACCTTTGTCCGGTCGGTTCCTTCCATCAGGTGTTCCAGCATCGTTGTTTTTCCGACCTGACGCGGCCCGGTCAACAGCAGACAGGCATACTCTCTGCTGACCTGTAATATTTTCGGTTCTATTGTTCGTCTGATATATGCCACAATGAACAACCTCCGGCCAAAATCGTATTCAATCTTATTATAGCCGGAAAACAGTAAAAATCAACCGCTTTTCAAAAAAACACACGTTTTTTTCACTTGATGATATTGGCCACGTTATACCGGCGTTCCCACTTCGATCAGATTTCCGTCCGGATCATAAAAGCGTATGACCTTCTGTCCCCAGCTGTGCGTCATGAGTCTGTTGACGTATTTTACCTCCGGGTAATACTTCTCAAGCCTTTCGAGAAACCCCTCGATATCGGATTCCTCAAAATAGAGCTCGCCTGCATTGTTCTCCGGAATGATATCTCTCCCGAGGAACGCTTTCCAGTATTTCTCTTCCTGCAGGACCAATCCTTCCGTCAGGATCATATTCCCGTCATTGTCAAGGATCGTTTCGAGACCGAACAGATCATGGTAGAACCGAGCGGCTCTCCCGATATCTTTCACGACGATCAGTACGTTTTTCAGTTTCATTCTTCCCGCTCCTTATTCCAATACGAATTCGATCTCCGCGAGTTGATCCGTAATCGCATTGCTCCTTCCGCTTTTCGTAAAGCCGAAACGGCGATACAGCCTTTCCGCGTTTTCATTGTTCTCGAGGATCCATAAGGAAGGAGTCCCCGAACACTGCCCAACCGCAAACTGCAGCAATCTCGTTCCATAACCCATTTTCTGCTTTTCCGGGAGGACGTAAAGATCCTCGATCAAGCTGTCCGTTACAGAAACGACGCCCACGGGATCTTCATCTATCAGCATGAAAAACTGCGTCCCATGATTCATCTTATCGCGCATGTATTGCAGTTGCCGTTCGGGGGAATGGATTTCTATAAAATCCGGAGTGCAAAAAGCTCTATGCGATTCCTTCCACGAGATAGAATGAATCGCTGCGGCAGCCGCTATGTTTTGGTCGTTCACAGGTATGATCATGCTTTCCTCCATCAGCTGTAACGGTCTCCGTATTCTTTTCGTGCCAGGGCGGTCCGTTTGGAGATGAAATCTGTCTTCGCTTCTGTATAAGCAAAAACTCTTCCAACGTCATTTCAGACAAATCTTTTCCCATGCCAAACGTCTCCGCAAATTCCGACTGGATTGATTTGATCGCATTCTTTATTCTTTTCGCTTCACCGGCACCCAGATCGCGCTGTGGTAGTCGGGATCGGTTTTTTCTCCGTTTATACAGTCATACCACTCCACGCTGGCATGGCCGCAAAGCTCGTACTCCGGATTGCCGGGCAGCCATTCCCGGAAGATCTGCGTGTTCACGCGCTGGAGCGCTTCCGGGATTGGCCCGATGCAGTTGAACACCGCCCAGTCGCTTCCGGGAAATTCATAAACGGCCATACCTTCCGGCACGTCGCCGCCCGTGTATTTCCCGGCAACGAGATACCGGAACTTTCCGCCGCCGACGTCGTCGATACAGACGCCGTATTCCCCGATGCAGTAATCCATCAGAGCCTGCTCGTACGGATTCGCCGGAGCTTTTCCGGCGTACACGTTGTAAGCATACTTTTCGCAGATTTCATCCCAGAACTTCGGGATCTCAGCGTAGGCGGTTTCATTGTCAAACGCTTTCTGAAAGCCGATGACCTTAAACGGGAACATGGGTGTGATTTTGCAGTCCATCTGATTCATTGAATGAATTTACCTCCTGATTCTTTCTTATCGCACAGATATTCCCCGGTCATAACAGTTGCATCCTGCCGCAGGTCAAGGGTAAATACGCTGCCTTTGCCGACCGTGCTTTCGACTGTGAGGGGGATCGAGAGCAGCTCCGCGGCCTTTTTGGCAAGATACAGCCCCAGCCCGCTGGAGGCCTGCCCCAACCGGCCGTTGCAGCCGGTATAGCCCATCTCAAAAATGCGCGGCAGATCCTCCGGCGCGATGCCCACCCCGGTGTCGGAAACCGTCAGCAGACCGTCGTCAAAGGCGATCCCGACCGTGCCCTCCTGCGTGTATTTGACTGCGTTGGACAGCAGCTGATCCAGAATACAGGCGAACCATTTCCGGTCCGTCACCGCCATGGCGTCGGTAGGGGTATAATCCAGCCGCAAACGCTTTTCCACGAAGGCTGCCGCCTGTTTGCGGACCGCCTCGCGGATCAGCTCGTCCAGCGGGTATTCCCGGATCACCAGATCGTTGGTCTCGCTGCCGATGCGGATGTACTGCAGCGCCATCTCCGCGTATTGCTCGATGCGCCGCAGCTCGGCGGACAGGGCCCGGTGCTCCGCCGTGTCGTCGGAGAGCTTCAGCTTCATCACGGCGATGGGCGTTTTGATCTGGTGCACCCACGCGGTGTAGTAGTCCACCATATCCTGCCGCTGCGCGTCGGCCTCCGCCGTCAGCCGTTCCAGCTCTGCGCCAAGGGCGGCGATCATTTTCCGGCAGTCCTCCTCCGCGAGGGAACGGGGCTCCGGCAGCGCGCGCCATTCGGAGACGACTGCAGCAAGCGCGCGGGAGCGCTCCTCCGCCCGCCTTTTTTCGCGGACGAAATCGACGGCCAGCAGTGCTGCCAGCAGCAAAAAGGACAGGACCGCGGCGTAGAGCAGCGGCTCCGTCAGGATATCGTACAGGAGAAAGACCGCCGCGTTGAGCGCGGTCGCGGCGGCAAACAGGGCCAGCGCCGCGCGGTTTTTCCGCAAAACCTCTTTCAGTATCTTCATGGAATGACGTACCCGCTTCCCGGCTTTGTGACGATAACGTCAGTCAAACCCAGCGTTTCCAGCTTTTTACGCAGACGCGTGACGTTGACCGTGAGGGTGTTTTCCTCCACGAAGCAGTCGTCGTTCCACAGCCGCAGCATCAGCGCGTCCCGGCTGACGATCTTCCCCCGGTTTTCCAGCAGCGTGCGCAGGATGCGGAATTCGTTTTTCGTCAGCTCTGCCCGCCCGCCGCCACAGGAAACGCTGCCGTCGTTCATGTCCAGCGACGCGCCGTTAAACGTCAGGGAATGGGCAGCGCCGTTCATCTCATAGGTGCGCCGCAGCACGGCCTGTACCTTGGCGTTGAGCACCATGGGCTCCACAGGCTTGGCGATGAAGTCGTCACCGCCCATGTTGACGGCCATGACCAGGTTCATCCCGTCGCTGGCGGAGGAGAGGAACACGATGGGCACGGTGGTGAATTTACGCAGCTCCGCCGTCCAGTAATAACCGTTCTGATAGGGCAGCATGATATCCATCAGCACCAGATGCGGGTCATAGGCGCGGAATTCCTCCGTCACGGCGCGGAAGTCGCTGACGATCCGCGCCTCATTGCCGTACTGTTCCAGCTGGTTTTTCACTTCCAGCGCCAGCGCGCGGTCGTCTTCAATGAGAAAAATGCGGTACATGGGTTATCACATCCTTTGAAAGTGGGAGTTTGTCGAGCAAAGCTCGACGAGTTAAGCGGTGCTTCGCACCTGAGTTAAGCGCTTCGCTGAGTTAGGCGGCACTTCGTGCCTGAGTTAGGCGCTTCGCTGAGATAAATAGTTGAAATACCTTACGAAACAACTATTCTCAGGCGCGTCAGCGCCGCTTAACTCAGTGCCGTAAGGCACGCTTAACTCAGGCGCAGCCGCCTAACTCAGCGCCGCAGGCGCGCCTAACTTCAGCGCGACAAATCCCTCTTTCCCTCAATGTACAATCTTATAATACGTCCTCGCCGTCAGGACGTACACCGCGGTGTACACCAGCGCGAACACCGCGAGGGTGACAAGGGTACAAACGATGAAAAGGGACGTATTGGTCAGCATCAGGATCTTCAGGAGCTTCAGCAGGATCGGGAAGGCTACCGCCGTGTGGACCGCCGCCGTGGCCAGGGGCAGGAAGAACTGCAATACCAGCTGGCTGCCGATGGTCTTTCTGACTTCCCGGGCGTCCATGCCGATCTTTTCCATGATCTGGAACCGCTCCCGGTCTTCATACCCTTCCGAGATCTGCTTGTAATAGATGATGAGGATCGTGGAGAACAGGCACACGAAGCCCAGCAGGATGCCAAGAAACAGGAAGGTGCCGTACATCTCCAGCACGTTATGCAGGCTTTCCCATTTGGTGTCAAGATCGTACTGCAGCGTGCCGGTCCCCGTAGCCTGTAATCTTTTTACAATTGCGTCGCTGACCTGCCCGCCCACGGCGCTGACCGCCTCTTCGTCGGCGAAGCTCACGCCGATGCGGTCCGAAAACTCGCTGGCAAACGCGCCGTAGGCCTCCTTCTGCGCGAGGTAGATATCATTTAATACGTCCTCGTCCGCCACCACGATCCCCAGCACGTTCACCACCGTGCTCATGTTGCTGCTGATAGGGAAATAGGTCAGGTTCTTCTTCACACGGTAGGTGCTGCCGTGAAAGGTCAGCGTCTCCGGCGAGAATCCCAGGTCCATGGCGGCGGAGGCGATGCGGCAGAAGGCGATCTCGTCCTTGTCAAGCCCCAGCCCGTCCGGGGCGCGGGACAGCGCCGGATCCTCTCCCGTCACCCTTTTGCTCTGTAATTCCGCATACGTTTCCTCGGTGATGAACATGACGCTGCACAACTCCGACGTATCGTAGCCGCCCTCGGCTTCCGTTTTCGTCAGCAGCCTGCCGTCGCGCAGCAGATAGGAGACGGTCAGCAGCCGTTCGCTTTCCACGTCCCGTACCGCCACGCCGTTTTCTGCGGCGGCCTCCCGCACGAGCTCTTCCAGCTTTTCGGAAGGGATATGCGTGATCTCTTCGCCCTCCTGCCGGTAGGCGGAAAGATAGAGCTGCCGGGGGTAGTTGGTCTCCATGGTGTCATGCACGCCGCTGTAGAGGCTGACGGTGGTGGAGATCATCACCAACACCCCGGTGGCCAGGATCGCGATGGAGGCCAGCCCCACGGCGTTCTGCTTCATGCGGAACAGCAGCCCCGCCACGGCGGGCATGTGTCTTTTGTTGTAGTAGTATCTTTTGTTCTTTTTCAGGCATTGCAGGATGAAGGTGGTGCCCGTCACGAACAGGCAGTAGGTGCCGACGATCACGAGGATCACCGCCGCGAAGAACAGGAAGATGGCCTGAAGAGGGGCTTTGACAATCAGGGCGATCCCGTATCCCGCGCCCAGCGTCAGCACGCCGAGAATCAGCAGCGGCCATCTGGTTTTCGGCTCCCGCTCGCCCGCCTTCTTCGCGGAAAGCAGCTCCACCGGCTTCATGCGGTGGATGGCGATACGGTTGACAAAATAGGCGAAGAGATCCAGCGTCAGGAACGCCGCCGCGGGGATCAGCAGGGTGATCGCGTTAAGGTAGTAGAAACCCGCTACGATCTCTGAACGCAGCAGCCGGCAGATGAGCAGGGAAGACAGCTTGTAGAACAGCATGCCGAAGCACAGACCCAACGCCACGGACGCCAGCGACGCGATCAGCGATTCGGCGAACAGCACCCGCGCGATATGGCGTTTTTCCATTCCCAGCACATAGTAAAGGCCGTACTCGCTTTTGCGGCGCTTCATCAGAAAGCTGTTGACGTACAGGATCAGGATGAGGGAGAGCAGCCCCAGCACGGCGGCGCCCATCCACATGAAGGTGGGCAGATACGCTCCGCCCAGCGCTTCCGAAAGCCTGCCGTCCATGGCCAGCGTGATGAGGATATAAAAGCAGCCCAACAGACCTGCCTCCGCCAGCATGCGCGGCCAATATAACCGCCCGTTCTTTTTGACGTTTTCAAGGGCGATCCTGGTATAAAATCCGTTTTTCATGGCCGTTCACCTCCCCGTGCGCAGCATCGTGAGGGTGTCGGCGATTTTTTTGTACAGCTCCTCGTTGGTGCTTTCGCCCCGGTAGAGCTGGTGGAAGACCACACCGTCCCGGATGAACAGCACCCGGCCCGCGTGGGAGGCGGCGTCCGCGGAGTGGGTGACCATCAGGATGGTCTGCCCGTTCCGGTTCATCTGGGAAAAGACCCGCAGCAGCTCCGCGGAAGACCGGGAATCCAGCGCGCCGGTGGGCTCGTCCGCCAAAATCAGTTTCGGGTCGGTGATGAGCGCCCGGGCCGCGGCGGCCCGCTGCTTCTGCCCGCCGGAAACCTCGTAGGGGTATTTGTTCAGAATATCCGCGATGCCCAAAGGCCCCGCCGCCTGCATCAGCCGCGTCTGCATTTCGGAGACGCCCGCGCCGCCCAGCACCAGCGGCAGCAGGATGTTGTCCTTCAGCGTAAACGTATCCAGCAGGTTGAACTCCTGAAACACAAAGCCCAGGTTCTCCCGGCGGAAGGCGGCCAGCTCGTTTTCCTTCACCGCGTCCAACCGTTTGCCCTCCAGCTCCACGTAACCGCCGGTGGGCTGATCCAGCGCAGCTAAAATGTTCAAGAGCGTCGTCTTGCCGGAGCCGGATTCGCCCATGATGGCCACGTATTCCCCGGCCTCCACGGTGAACGTGACGCCCTTCAGCGCCTGTACCTGCGCCCCGCCGAGGCGTGACGTGTACGTTTTCTTCAGATCGTTGACCTTTAAGATTTCCATTGGTGAATTCCTCCGTTTCGTTTTTACGGGTTCATTATACCGAAACGGATGACGTTCCGACATCGGATCGGGTGACATTTATGTGACAGTTTTGTAAGGTGCGTGAATCCGGTTGGCTTCAGTCCCTGCCTGTCCGGATCAGGTGTCCCTCCTGCACGGCGGCGAACGTCGCGACCGCGCAGACGACGGCTGCCGGATATTCCAGCCCGATCCAGGAGACTGTCAGCGGCAGCGCGAACAGCAATACGCCCGTCAGCTTATTCATTGCGGTATGCGGGGCTATCCATTTCTTCCGGACCGCGAATCCGGAAATTACGTTGACGACCTTTATCAGGGCGATCAGGCCGGTCCAGACGAGAAGCCAGACAGGAGGCCGCAGGATCGGCAGCAGTTTGATCAGGCAAACCGCAACAAATACGACGTCCGCGATCGTATCCAGCTTTGCGCCGAATTCGCTTTCCGTGCCCGTTTTCCGTGCCGCCGCGCCGTCGATCATGTCTGTCAGTCCGGCGGTGAGATAGAGCGCGCAGAACACGGGGGAAAACGTGGAAAAAAACAACAGCGCGATGCTGAGCACGATTCTGATTCCGGTTATGATATTTGCCATGTTATACCGGCGTCCCCACTTCGATCAGATTTCCGTCCGGATCATAAAAGCGTATGACTTTCTGCCCCCAGTTGTGCGTCATGAGTTTGTTGACGTATTTTACTTTCGGATCATACTTTTCAAGCCGTTCGATAAAACCCTCGATATCGGATTCCTCAAAATAGAGCTCGCTTGCATTGTTCTCCGGAATGATATCTCTCCCGAGGAACGTTTTCCAGTATTTCTCTTCCTGAAGGACCAATCCTTCCGTCAGGATCATATTTCCGTCATTGTCAAGGATCGTCTCAAGACCGAACAGATCATGGTAGAACCGCGCGGCTCTCCCGATATCTTTCACGACGATCAGCACGTTTTTCGGTTTCATTGTTCTCCTCCCTTTAAATCGGATCCCGGTTTGCCGGATCGGACCTTTCCGGCTTTCTGTGAATCGCATAATACGTCAGATCGCGCTCTACTCCCAGATAGGTCAGTTCTTTCTCCGAGAAGTGATCGAAGGCCATACCGCATTTCTCCATCACGCGGCGGGAAGCGTCGTTCCCGGTAAAGAAAGAAGCGTATACCGTCCGCATTCCCTTCTCCCGGAACAGGTATTCCAGAAACCGCGCGACGGCCTCCGTTGCGTAGCCCCGGTTCCAGAACCCGGAGCCGATCCCGTAGCCGATCTCACAGGAATCCTCTTTTTCATCGAAGTATAGAATGATCCCGATGAGACGCCCTGTCTCCTTCCGACGGATCGCAAACAGATCCCATCTGCCCGGATAGGAGGAAAAGTCAAATTCCTCCATTGAATCCGCATATCGGCAGATAAAGGTTTCCAGCACCTTTTTGTCGTGTGAGATGTTGATAAAATAGTCTTCCTTATCCGATTCTTTGACGGAATCGAGGATCAGCCGTTCCGTTTCCAAACTCTCTGCCATTGTCAACTTGACCTCTGTCTTTCCTGTCTGTTTCAAGCCGTGTTTTCTTTCAATGCCCGCGGTGTTTTTCTTTTTTCTTCTGCTGACGGAGTGCAAACCGGCGCTGCATTTCTGCCTCCCGCAGTTCCCTGCTTTTCTCTTTGCGTTCGGTCTTTTGTTCTTCCCGCTGTTTCTGCAGCGCCTGCTGCGCTTTGGTGCCCACCCCGGCGGCAGACAACAGCTTTTTCGCATTGCGCTGCCGGCGTTTCGGGTTGTCCGCCGGCTGTCTGACGTCCGCCTCTTCCGCGGGACTGAACGCCAGCGTTGTATAATGGCGCCGGATAAATTCCCACAACTCCGCGTCCGTCGGTTCCGCGCCGAACGTGACCTTGCAGACGGAATACTTTCCTTCGTCGATCCGTTCAAATACGCCGACCCAGAACGGGTCTTCAAAAAATACGGTCAGGCTTGTTTTCATGTTTCACGCCGACCCTCGCCGAATGCGCAAAACAAATGCCAGCCGAGCACCGCGTTGAAGCCCACGGCGGCGAACACACTGAAACGCTCCGCGACGCCGAAATAATCCGGCGGCACGATACCTGTCCCGACGGAGCCGATCAGCATCATGAGCAGCGCGACCGCGGCCCAGATCCCAATCCCTCTTACTGTCTTCTCCCTGCGCCCGGCGACGATCAGGCAGACCAGCGACGCGACGGAAAACGCGACGACCAGCGCCGTCACCACGACGTGCATGACCTCCTGCGCCGCCGCGATCTCTTTCCCGCCGTCGGCCAGGGGGAACATGGCGTAGCCGACGGACGAGATCCAGTTCATGACCGCAAAAAGAGAAATCCCCGTGCGGAACAGCTTCGACGCGACCTTCTTTTCGGATACAAAAACGACAGCGCAGGTGGCGCACACCACGCCGCAGAAATTGTAAGGCGCGGCGAGCCGGTTCCAGAGTGCCCGGGACGGCGCGGCCTGAGCCGACAGGTCGCTGACAGCCTGCGCCATCCAGTTGTAGCCCGGATAGGCGAGCGGCGAGAAGATCACCGCCGCCGCGTTGGACAGCAGCGCCACAAGCCCCGTCAGCCCCAACCAATTGATCAGTTTCCGGTTCATCGGTTCCGTTTTCCTCCTTGAAAGACGCATGATTTCATGACCTCACTTTCTCAAATCATCAACCCGTCAAAGCGGCCAGCGGCCCGACCTCGCAGCCCTTATCCGCATAATACACAAGCATTTCGGGCAATTTCTTCAGATCGTAGCTGGTGACGCAATCGGAGATGACGTGCACGGCAAATCCCGCTTTGGCCATGTTGTAACAGGTGGATTTTACACAGGCAGTGGCGTCCGCGCCGGTGATGTAAAACGTATCGATGCCGTTGTCCCGGATAAACGCGGAGAACGGTTCGCTCGTCAGCGCGTTGGCCTTCGTCTTGACAAAGACGTTGTCCGACACCACGTTCAACTCCGGCGCAAGCTCCGCTCCCTTCGTACCCGGCTTGAACGTCCGGGTACCGTTGGACAGATTATGATGCTTGATATAAACGACCGCCATTCCCTGCGCCGAAGCCCATTCGACCGCTGCGTTGATCTTGCCGATGATATCCCTGTAGTGTTTGGTGATATCGTTCTGAATATCGATCACAACAAGCGCTTCCCTACTCATGGCCATCCTCTCCGTATACTTTGATAAAATGTCTGCTGAAGGCTTCGATCTGCGCCATGGCCTCGTCCGTTTTCTCCGGCTCCCGGTCGCAGAGGTGGATCAGGGCGGAGATCGGCGCGGTATAGGCGAAGGCCAGCATGGCGGGATCGTTTTCCCGGAGCAGTCCCTTTTCCATCATGCCCGTGAAGATCCGTGTGAACATGTCTGTGAGGCCGGTCAGGAAGTGTTTTGTCGCCAGCTCCCGGGCGCGCGGATCACGGAACTGCTCCAGCGTCAGCACCTTGCGCGTCATGACGATCTTCTCATCATGAACGGTGACGTTCACCATCCGCATGGTCAGCCGGGTCAGCGCCTCCAATGAATCCGGCACAGTCGGCAGATGGTCTGCGGACCCGAAGTGATCTGCATAATAAGCGATCATCTGATCCAGCAGCGCGTTCCAGATGGCTTCCTTACTCTCATAGTGTTTATAGACGCCGGACTTCACAAGCCCGAGCGACGCGCTCAATTCACGGACGTTTGTCCCGGCATAGCCGTTTTGTGAAAACATTTCCAAAGCGGCTTCCAGTATTCTCTCTTTTGTGTCCTTCGCCATAATACCCTCCACATATAACAGAGTGACCTTTCGTTCACCATTATAGTGAACGAAAGGTCACTTGTCAAGTTTTTGTTTCACCTTTTTCATCCGGCTGTTTCGGAGCAAAAAAAATCTCCACGCAAATCCTGATCGGAATTAACGTGGAGATATACAACGATCCTCTCTGTATAAGAATTCAACTTTATAATAGCAGTTCCGATTTTGGAAATCAAACGTCAGTTTCGGACAGACTGTCCATATATGGACAGAATCATTCGTTTTGTCTTTTTGTCCATTCAGGATTTTAATCCGGCGTAAAATGATCCGGGTGAAGATGCGTTACAAGACAAAAATCCACGCTGTCCAGAATATTTGAAACCGACGTCGGCAAATCGTTCATCGTTTTTTTTGCCTCTTCACGGAAAATTGTGGGATAGGCAAAAATAGATATTGAAAAAGAGCATAGGAAACTCCAAAATTGTAGTTGCGAATCAAACAATTAACG
>CADAMO010000076.1 GCA_902788995.1 Oscillospiraceae bacterium | reverse complement strand
CCGCACTGCACCATCTGGTCAAGGATGGGCATGATATTGCCGTCCGTGTGCTTGATGGAATAAAATCCCATGTCGTGGTATTCCTTGATCACACGCTGCAGATAGGGCGCGATGAACTCGCCGAACTGGGCCGGAGAAAAGAACGGATTGACGTTGAAGCAGTAGTCGGAGCAGAGCGTGAATCCATCCAGCAGGCCGGTACGCTTTGACAGACGTTCCGCAAATCGGACGCTGCTCTCAAGCATCTTCTCCGCCTCCGCCTTCAGGCCGTCCCCGTCCTCATACATCCGCTCGGAAAAGGACATCATGCCGTTGCCGTCGGGAATACTGAAGGTGCAGTCACCGTGCATGGTGAGGTAGTATTTGTCGCCGGATTTTTCCCGGATAGTCTCCAGCAGCCGGACCGTGTTGTCAAAATCCCACGGATTGGGGTGCACGAAAATGGCGCTGTGGTGATATTTTTCCGCCGTCTCTATGTACGTATCCGCCTGATAATTGATCTGCAGCCGCTGTTCTTCAGGCGACATCTGCTTCCATTGACTGAAATACAGTTGAGAGGGATGGATCCTTCCCAATGCTTCCAGCGTCAGGAAAAACACCAGCTCAAAAGTTGGGCAATGGCCCTCGATGGGCTGCCGCTTCAAAGCTCTGATAAATCGTTCCCGCTCTGTCATCTTCCATCCTCCTCAAAAGACATATAATCAATAAAGAAATCGGAAAAGACGGCGTCTGCAGAAAGATCCACGTAATTCATTTTTTCTTTCTTTTTCGACAGATCCGCCGCTTCGCACAGGGCTTTGACGGTTCCCAAAAGGCTGGAATTATTGACGGCAATGCATCTGTTACGCAGCGCTGACGGCAGCAGGCCGGTGGCAACGGCGCTGTCAATATTGATTTTGGCGGAAAAACCGCCTGAAATATACAGTTTATCAATAGCGTCAAAGGACAAACCCTGTTTTTGAAGAAGCGTCTCCAGCGCCGCCCGAACGGCAGATTTCGCCAGTTGATACTGACGGACGTCGCCCTGCGTCAGCGTGACGCCCGGCGCAACTTGAAAACGCTCCTCCATATAGCCTGTTTCGTCGATGATCCCCTTTTTCAGCAAAAACGAAATCAGATCCACAAGCCCAGTGCCGCATACGCCCTTAGCAGGGGCGCCTTGTATCGTCTTGTACCCATCGTCTCCGTAGGCGTAAATCGCGCCGGGAGAAGCGCTCATACCGCAGGAGATGTTGGCCCCCTCAAAGCAGGGACCGGCCGCCGCCGCGGTACAGACAACGCATTCAGAAGAAAAAAGCAAAATCTCCGCATTAGTGCCAAGGTCGATCAGCAGGCGGTGCTTCTCACGATCGGGCATCCCAACATAAGACAACCCGGCCGTAAGGTCGGCACCGACGAACGCTGCGGCGGAGGGAAGCGAAGTAACGTTTTTTACGCGCGGAATGCCGAGGCTTGCACCTGAAACGGTTCTGCCCTCCAGGAAAACCGGGGTATAGGGCGCAGCCCCCATGGAAGAGGGGTCCACTCCGAAAAAGAGATGCAGCATCGTGGTATTTCCTGCAACGTACATGGTATCCGTTGACGCCGTCCCAAGTGATTGCAGCATAGCGTTGACGGCTGTGACGATCCCAAGCTGCAGCCCGGTGACGCCGTGCTCTTTACTGTATGCGATCCGCGACATCACGTCAGCCCCGAAAGATCGCTGCGGATCGGTCTCCGTCACGACACGGACGATCCGCCGTTCATCCAGCGAGACCAGCGCCAACGCCAACGTGGTCGTGCCGATATCCAGCGCCAGCGCCATGCAGTCCGTTTCGGAAAATGTTTCCCCTGCGCCTGTTTCAGAGACGATCCGCTCTTTTTCCGGCAAAACGATAGTGACGTCGGCAACCACCTCATATTCGCAGGCCAGCGCCTCTTCGCCGTTGACATGGACGCGACATTTGCCGCAGGTTCCTCTTCCGCCGCATGGCATAGTGAGAGCCTTTCCGGCGCGACGGATCACATCGGAAAGGCGTTCATTTTGGTTGGCTGCATAGCGCTCGCCGTCAATGATTACGTCAGGCATACAGTTCTTTCACCTTTTCAAAATAGGCGTCAATATTCTCCCAGGAAGAGGCCGCCGGGATATCGCAGCCGCTGGAGATCATGAAGTTGGGCCAGGCCGCGCAGTCGTCGTAGACCCGCTGCACTTCGGCGCGGATCTGCTCCGGCGTGCCGAGGCGGAACAGTACGGGATCCACGTTGCCCATGACCACCCGGTCAGCGGGCATTTCCGTGAGCGCCTGTTTCAGATCCACCGCATTGCCGAAGTGGTAGATATCCGCATGCAGCGCCGCGAGGGACGGAATCATGTCCCCGGCGGAACGGCCGCAGTTGTGGTAACAGACCACAAAATCCTCCCGGTTGACTTCGTCAAAGATCTCTTTGACAAAGGGCGTGGAAAACTCCTCCGCCAGATCCGGCGACAGCAGCCCCGCGGCGGGCTCGGCCAGGATCACGCCGTCCGCGCCGGCCTCCTGAAAGGCCTTGATATAGGACGCGATGAAGGAGGCGCATTTACCCAGCAGGATTTTCACCTCGTCCGGGCTGTCAAAACATTCCATCATCAGCTCTGTCATATCAAACAGACGACCTGCCAGCGAATAAGGACCGATGGCACCGCAGAACACCGGTTTTTCTCCGAGCTGCCCCTTGGCCAATCTGACGCCCTCCACGTAGATCCCCGTCCGACCCGCGCCGACGACGGGAACGGAAACAGAAGCGGCGTCGCCGATGTCGTCTATGACACCCTTTTCCACCGTTGGGTTCTCTTTCTCGCTGACGCGGATCTTCGCGCCGAAGGCCTCCGCCTCCACGGAGAGGTCCATCATGTTGAGAGAGGCGCCCACCGGACAGCGCGAGGCGATGGCCTGCATCCCCTCCGCCTGACGAGCCGCGGAGGAGATCAACTCTTTCACACTGATCCCCAGCAGCTGCGCCGAGGGAAACGAGAGAATCGGGACGGTTTTATCTTTATGCTGCAATAATGTTTTTACTGTTTCCTTCATGTTTCCTCCCCGAATAAAATCACACTGAAATAGGTTACCGTGGCGGGACCGTTATTATATCGGACGCCGATCTGCTTTGCCAGCTGCATCACGTTGACGCCACATGCCTCCACGGAGGGCGACGCCAGGTCAGGAAATCGACAAGGGGCGTCGGGATAGGTGCAGCTTTCACACAGGCCGCAGCCCTCGTTGCCCAGCGCCAAAAAGCGCTCTCCTGCCGCGCGCATCTTGTCCGTGATATCCCGGAGCACACGTTTCGTCTCCTTCTGGCCGCGCATCATGCCTTCAAAGTCGAAGGAATCCTCCAGATCGAATTTGCAGGTCAGGACCGCGGCAAAGGGCCACGCTTTGATCTTTGCCTCCAGCTCTTCCAGCGTCCCCACCCCCGGGGGGCAGGTCCAGGTCTTGCCATAGTGTCCGCAGACGTTTTGCTTACAGGCTTCCACCACGGCGGGAGAAAAGGGCATCTCATCGGTACCGATCACTTTGTACTCAAATACGTCCGGTCGGTCAAGATATTGTTCAATTTTCATTCTTCTTTACAAAGGGCCACGGCCGCGTCCGCCGCGCTGGCCGCGTCGGAGGTGTATTTGTCCGCGCCGATCTGCTGACAGAAGGCGTCTGTCACCGGAGCGCCGCCCACCATGATCTTCACCCGATCACGGATGCCGGCTTCTTCCGCTTTTTTCACCACGTCAGCCATGACCTCCATAGTGGTGGTCAGCAGGGCGGAGCAGCAGATGATATCGCAGTCCTGTTCAATGGCCGTCTGCACGAATGTCTCCGGCGCCACGTCGGTGCCGAGGTCGATGACCTCAAGCCCCTTGCCCTCCATCATCATCTTGACAAGGTTTTTGCCGATATCGTGCAGATCGCCCTGCACGGTACCGATGCATACGCGTCCGGCGGATTCCACGCCTTCCTCCGCAAGCAAGGGCTTAAGTACCTCAATGCCCATGTTCATGGCCCGGGCGGCTACCAATACTTCCGGCACATAGACCTCGTTCTTTTTGAACTTGTCGCCGACGACGTTCATACCGGCCAGCAGTCCCTCGCCCAGGATCTCGGCGGCGGGACATCCATCCGCCACTGCCTGTTCGACAAGCGCCTTAACGACCTTTGCCTTTCCCCTTTGCAGGTTTTCGGAAATTTCAGAATAAATGCTCATCTTCGTTCCTCCTTGAATGAAGCGGAATAAATGATACTGAATTGTCACAAACGGGATTTAGCGAGCGGATGTCGTGACAAAAAGTTGAAAGTAAAAAGTGAAAAGTTGAAACTCGGAAGCCCTGTCGGGCTTGATTTTATTACAATGCCGGCCGCAAGCCCCACATTTTAACTTTCAACTTTTCACTTTTAACTCTACGTTACGCCTCCCCGTAAAACGCATCCAGCACCTCCGACGCGGTTTTTGCCCACACAATCAGGTTTTCCGGGCGGTAGCCGACAGTGCTGATGTCTTTGAGGGTGATATCGCAGGGACAGCCGTATTTCTGACAGAGGGTCACTGTTTCAGTGATCTCTTTGCGGATTTGTTCCGGGTCCGTTTTAATGGCCACGTTGGCAGGGTTCGGCTTGCGGGACAAAACGTAGTTCCCGCCGATCTGTTCCGCGCTGGCGGCCACGTCCGCCCATGGGCTGCAGCCGATCTTGCGCAGATTGGGATAGGCTTTTCGCAGCATATCGATCCGGTCAGACAGGGGTTCGCAGCAGCCGTAATAGGTGTAGGCGCAGCGGGCCGCCAGCGGCGCGGAATACTGCATATCGAATTCATAGTGGTCCTCCGGTGAGATGGAGGAGAACATCTGGGCCATGGTGCGGAACCACAGGTCCTTGCAGCCGTAACTGCCGGGTGCAGATTCCTGCGGCAGCGTAACGATACCGGGGGTACAGTGCACAGAAAGGCTGCGCGGGTCGTACAGTCCCAGCGCCTCCATCTGATCCATTTCGCTCTGCATGCCCCGGGTATAGAGACCGATGATTTTATGCAGATACTCCGGCCGGTCATAGATATCCATCAAGATCGGCTCCACCCCACGCAGCCGCGGGATCTGATCCCATGGCGCGTAGTAGATGCCATGGCCGCGCAGCTGGACGGGAAGAATATCTCCCAGCACGTTCTCGGCGAAGGCCACGTTTTTTGCGTCCACCTCAGGATGGGCGGTGATCACCGGCTCGTGCCAAGCTTCCAGGGCCTGTTCGTCCTCCAGTACGTCCTCATAGTGATGAGAGACGATCCAGTTCCGGGCGTCCACGGAGACGGTGCTCTCCTTGGCGGAGAGACCGTTGCCGGTGGAGCTGTATGATTTATACACCGGCCAGACAGGCTCAATGTAGTTGTCGCAGGCGAAATGGCGCTCCCGGAACAGCTCCGAGCGGAAATTCCACTCCATGCCCCGCAGCCGGTCGTCTTCACAGACGCAGTCCAACTCCCAGTCGATATTCATCTCAAACCAGGGGATCTCATCCATATACAGGGGCGGGCGTACGCGCTTCAGATCGTTATTGTCCTTGAAGCGCTGCCGCATCCGCACGTGCTTCGGGGATTCGGCGATTTCCCTGTACTGCTTTGCCAATTACCGGATAATATTTCTTTCTTTCTGAAAATCACTCATAGCTGTATTTTCTTGATCTCTTCGGCATAATACTGCACCAGCTCGAATTTCGTGCCGGGCATCAGACGGTGGTCGGGACACGGGATGAAGCCGCCCATTGCCGAAAGGCGTTTCAGCCGTTCAATCTCCGCGTCCACCGCAGCTTTATCCTTGCGCAGGGCTGTCTTATCCATACCGCCCACTCCAAGCATTCCCTTTCCGTATTTCTTTCGGGCCGGTTCAAACTGGTCCCCCCAAACGCCGATCTCGATGGGAAACATGGTGTTGACGCCGTTCTCAAACCACGTGGGAAGCAGCTTTTCCGTGACGCCGTCGCAGTCAAGAGAGATCACGTCAATGCCGTATTGATGGCACAGATCATTCCGTTTTTTGTAGTGCTTGGCGCACAGCTCGTCAAACATATCGGGCGAGAGCAGCGGGCCGTTTTTGAAGCAGATATCCTCCCAATAGTGGCCGAAATCAAACTTTGCGCCGGTCTCAAGGATCGCTTTCACACACTGATACTGCATTTCCGCGTAGGTATCCACGATATCCGCGAACAGGTCTTCATCTTCGTCGTACAGAAGATAGCTCATACCGACGACGGAGGTCATGTCCCGGATGCTGCCCAGCACGCTCCCCAGATGCAGGCCGATGGGGCGGTCCCAGTCACGGGTTTCATTGAAACGGCGAAAATATTCCAGGTCAACCCGCTCGGGAGAAAACTGCATCTTCGGCCGATATAGGGTCTCAAATGCTTCCCTGTCTTTCAGAATATAATCGTCTTCGGAGGGGATGGAGGTCACGCCGGGCTTGATCCGCTCAATGACGCCGGTCCAGCTCTGAACACGACGGCTGCCGTCAGGCAGAACCTCAAGCGTCTTCGTCTCAAAACCGGGCATCAACCCGTTCCGGGCGCCGGAGGTTTTCGACCAGTTGAAATCCCACCCGATCAGCTTATCAAGAGCAATATCCTTCTCGCTGCCGTCCCAATTGTCATATGCCAGCTCTTCAGGGATCTTTCCTTGCTGCGCCCATTCCTGAAGCAATTCAGGCCAATATCCAAAATGGACGGCCGGCATACGATCAGCCGGTTGATAATGAAGAATGTTCATGGCGCGTTCCCGGTTAGTCATACGATATACCTCTCTTAACGCTGACTGGTTGCAATTGGCATCTTACAGAATCATCTTATCATATCCATTCCGTCTGTTCAAGAAAAAATAAAAAGAAACACAAAAAAATCCCCGAACCGGAAACGGTTCAGGGATCAAACTTGAAGAATCAGCGATTAGTCGGAAACACCGATAACAACGCCGGAGCCAACGGTTCTGCCGCCTTCACGGATAGCGAAGCGGAGACCTTCTTCGATGGCGATGGGGGTGATCAGCTCAACGTCCATATCGACGTGGTCGCCGGGCATGCACATCTCAGTGCCTTCGGGAAGGGTGATAACGCCGGTAACGTCGGTGGTTCTGAAATAGAACTGAGGACGATAGTTGTTGAAGAAGGGGGTATGACGGCCGCCTTCATCCGCCTTCAGGACGTAAACCTGGCCCTTGAACTTGGTGTAGGGATGAATGGAACCGGGCTTGGCAAGCACCTGGCCTCTTTCGATCTCGTTACGGGCCACGCCGCGCAGCAGGCAGCCTACGTTATCGCCGGCCTCGGCATAGTCCAGAGTCTTTCTGAACATTTCGATACCGGTAACGACGACGGATCTCTTTTCATCGGTCAGACCAACGATTTCGACGGTCTCACCGGTCTTCAGCTGGCCTCTTTCCACTCTGCCGGTGGCAACGGTACCACGACCGGAGATCGTGAACACGTCTTCAACAGGCATAATGAAGGGCAGGTCGGCCAGACGGTCGGGAGTGGGGATATAGTTGTCAACGGCATCCATCAGTTCCCAGATGCACTTGAGCTCGGGAGCGTCGGGATCGTTGCCGTCATACTCAAGAGCCTTCAGAGCGGAACCCTGAATGATGGGCGTATCGTCGCCGGGGAACTCGTACTCGTCGAGGGTCTCACGGATTTCCATTTCGACCAGCTCAAGGAGCTCGGGATCGTCAACCTGATCGCACTTGTTCATGAAGACGATGATATAGGGCACGCCGACCTGACGGGCAAGAAGCAGATGCTCTTTGGTCTGAGCCATGGGGCCGTCGGTGGCGGCGATAACCAGGATCGCGCCGTCCATCTGCGCAGCGCCGGTGATCATGTTCTTGATATAGTCGGCGTGGCCGGGGCAGTCAACGTGAGCATAGTGACGCTTCTCGGTCTCGTACTCAACGTGAGCGGTGTTGATCGTGATACCACGGGCTCTCTCTTCGGGGGCCTTGTCGATGTTGGCATAATCGACGAAGTCGGCGCCGCCCTTCATGGCGAGGGTCTTGGTGATCGCAGCGGTCAGCGTGGTCTTACCATGGTCAACGTGACCGATGGTGCCGATGTTTACATGGGGCTTGGTTCTTTCAAATTTCGCTTTTGCCATTTGAATGTTACCTCCTGATAGAGATGATAAAAAATTTGCTTTTTTATTTTAGCAGATAAAAATTTAAAATGCAAGTATTAAATACCTTGAATTACAAATTTTTATCGTTATTTTTTGCAGATTCCCTCCGCAATATTCTTCGGGACCTGCGCGTAATGGCTGGGCTCCATCACGTACTGCCCTCTGCCCTGCGTTTTGGAGCGCAGGTCGGTGGCGTAACCGAACATGGAAGACAGCGGGACGTTGGCGTTGACCTGGGTGGCGCCGTTGCGGTTCTCCTGGTCGCAGATGTTGCCACGGCGGGCGGTGATGTCGCCGATAACGGTGCCAAGATACTCGTCCGGCACGGTGACCGCGATCTTCATGATGGGCTCCATCAGCACGGGCGCGGCCTTGGCCATGGCGTCTTTGAAGGCCATGGAACCGGCCAGCTTGAAGGCCAGCTCGGAGGAGTCTACCTCGTGATAGGAACCGTCGTACAGGGTGACCTTGGTGTCGACCACCGCATAGCCTGCCAGCACGCCGGTCTGCATGGCGCCCCTGACGCCGGCTTCCACGGCGGGGATATACTCCTTGGGGATCACGCCGCCCACGATCTCGTTGACGAACTCGAAGCCCTTTTCGGGGTTGGGTTCGATGCGGATCTTGACGTGGCCGTACTGGCCGTGACCGCCGGACTGCCGGGCGTACTTCATATCGGTTTCGGCCGTCTTTGTGATCGTCTCGCGGTAAGCAACCTGAGGCGCGCCGACGTTGGCCTCCACCTTGAACTCACGCAGCATTCTGTCCACGATGATTTCAAGGTGCAGCTCGCCCATGCCGGCGATGATGGTCTGTCCCGTCTCTTCGTCGGTGTAATATTTGAACGTGGGATCTTCCTCGGAGAGCTTCATCAGCGCAATGCCCATCTTCTCCTGACCGGCTTTGGTCTTGGGCTCGATGGCGACTCTGATGACGGGCTCCGGGAACTCCATCTGTTCGAGGATGATGGGCTGCTTTTCGGCGCACAGCGTATCGCCCGTGGTGGTGTTCTTGACGCCCACGACGGCGCAGATATCGCCGCAATAGCACTGTTCAAGGTCAGCCCTATGGTTGGCGTGCATCTGCAGGATGCGGCCAAGCCGTTCATGCTTGTCCTTAGTGGAATTGTAAACCGTGGAACCGGCCACGGCGATACCGGAATAGACTCTGGTGAAGCAGAGCTTGCCCACGAAGGGGTCGGTCGCGATTTTGAAGGCCAGAGCGGAGAAAGGAGCGTCGTCAGACACCTCACGGGTGATCTCCTCGCCGGAGCGGGGATCCACGCCGTGTACCGCGCCGATATCAAGGGGCGAGGGCATATAGTCGATCACCGCGTCCAGCAGCTTCTGAACGCCCTTGTTGCGGTAAGAGGTACCGCAGATCACGGGAACCATATCGTTGGCGATAGTGGCCTTTCTGATGCAATCCTTGATCTCCTTGATGGTCAGCTCCTCGCCTTCGAAGAACTTCTCCATCAGGGCGTCGTCCTGCTCGGCCACGTGCTCGATCAGCTCGTCGTGATACTTCTGCGCGATCTCCTTCATGTCGTCGGGGATCTCAACAACTTCCGTCTTGAGACCGGCGGCGTCATCGTAAATCGTCGCGTTCATTTCCACCAAGTCGATAATACCCTTAAAGTCGGCCTCCGCGCCGATGGGCAGCTGAATGGGCACTGCGTTGCACTTCAATCTTTCCTTCATCATGTCGATGACGTGATAGAAGTTAGCGCCCATGATGTCCATCTTATTGATATAGACCATTCTCGGCACGTGATACTTGTCCGCCTGACGCCAGACCGTTTCGGACTGGGGCTCTACGCCGCCCTTGGCGCAGAGGACCGTGACGGAACCGTCAAGCACGCGGAGCGAGCGCTCCACTTCCACGGTGAAGTCAACGTGGCCGGGGGTGTCTATAATATTGATGCGGTGATCCTTCCAGAAACAAGTGGTAGCGGCGGACGTGATGGTAATACCTCTCTCCTGCTCCTGCTCCATCCAGTCCATAGTGGCGGAACCGTCGTGGGTTTCGCCCATTTTATGGTTGATACCGGTGTAGAAAAGGATCCGTTCGGTAGTCGTGGTCTTACCGGCGTCGATATGCGCCATAATACCGATGTTTCTCGTTAGATCGAGTGAGACCTGTCTGGGCATGATTTCCTCCAAAAATACAATTCAACCAAATAGAGAAAATTGATTGGGATAAGCTTGAATGTGTTTCCGACCGCGGAAACGGGATTACCAGCGGAAGTGGGAGAACGCCTTGTTGGCTTCGGCCATCTTGTGCGTATCTTCTCTCTTCTTGTAAGCGGAACCGGTCTGGTTCACGGCGTCCATGATCTCGTTGGCAAGTCTTTCCTTCATGGTGCGCTCGGAACGGCCTCTGGCATACAGGGTGATCCATCTGAGACCGAGGGTCTGCCTTCTTTCGGGGCGGACCTCCATGGGGACCTGATACGTGGAACCGCCCACGCGGCGGGCCTTGACTTCCAGCAGGGGCATTACGTTTTCCATCGCAGCCTCAAAGACTTCAAGGGGCTCTTTACCGGTCTTGGTTCTGATGATTTCAAAGGCATCGTAAACGATCTTCTGAGCGACGCCCTTTTTACCGTCATACATCACGCTGTTGATCAAGCGGGTGACGAGTTTTGAGTTGTAAAGCGGATCCGGCAAAACGTCACGTTTTGCGATATTGCCTCTTCTTGGCACTTTACTTCCCTCCTTCATAGTAATGATATCATAGGTACTCGAGTGACAATTTCCCGTTGCGCCAATGAGAGGTATATATGATATATATAAACTCACATTGGTGAAATAAATTCAACATGCAAGAAGATCTTGTCTGTTCGAATGGGGTGAAAGCAAAAACGGATTATTTCTTCTTCGCTTTGGCTTTCTTTGTTCCGTACTTGGAACGGGCCTGCATTCTGCCGTTAACGCCCTGCGCGTCAAGGGTGCCGCGGATGATGTGGTAACGCACACCGGGAAGATCCTTCACACGGCCGCCTCTGATCAGAACGACAGAGTGCTCCTGCAGGTTGTGGCCAACGCCGGGAATGTAAGCGGAAACTTCGATACCGTTGGTAAGCCGGACTCTGGCAAGCTTTCTCAGCGCGGAGTTGGGCTTCTTGGGGGTATCGGTCTTCACGACGGTGCAGACGCCTCTCTTCTGGGGAGAATTGTGATCCGTCATGACGTTCTTCTGGGAGTTGAGTCCTTTACCGAGAGCCGGAGACTTGGACTTTTTCACCAGAGACTTTCTGCTGTTGCGTACAAGCTGGTTAAAGGTTGGCAAGCTTTCGCACCTCCTTATAAAATAATATATATCATCAGGGGGGACAAAGATCCCTTGTCTCCCCTGTTGACACCAAAACATCTTTGCACAATTTGGTATTTTATCATTTCAAGGAACGATTTGTCAACACCTTTTACAAAGATTTTTCGGAATTTTCGTTAATTTTACCGATAAAATTGTTACAGCGTATAAACGCCTTCCTCTTGCTCAGGTTCGTTGCTGATGACCTCCACGTTGTTGTAGCACTTCATACCGGTGCCGCAGGGCAGGAGCTTGCCGATGATGACGTTCTCCTTGAGGCCCAGCAGGTGGTCGGTCTTACCCTTGATGGCGGCGTCCGTCAGCACGCGGGTGGTCTCCTGGAAGGAGGCGGCGGACATGAACGAATCGGTGGCAAGGGACGCCTTGGTGATACCGAGCAACACGGGTTCGCAGGTGGCTTCGATAGCAACGGCACCGTTCTCCTCGGCCTTCGCCCTCACGGCTGCGTTGGCCATCTTGAAATCGGTCTTGTCGATAGTGGAACCGGGCAGCAGGTCCGTATCGCCGGGTTCAAGGACCTTGACCTTGCGCATCATCTGACGGACGATCACTTCAATGTGCTTGTCGTTGACGTCAACGCCCTGGCTGCGGTAGGTCCTCTGCACTTCACGGATCAGATAATTATGCACCGCGTCCACGCCGAGAATCTCAAGTATATCGTGGGGATTCTCGGAACCTTCGGTCAGCGCCTGGCCTTTTTCGACAACGTCGCCTTCACGGACGGTTCTTCT
>CADAMO010000075.1 GCA_902788995.1 Oscillospiraceae bacterium | reverse complement strand
ATGCCTCTGTTTTGTGTTGCTGTTTTCTTGCATTGTCTTTGCTTTTTCAGTCAGGGCCGCCACCTGGACTCATTACTCACTTAATGAGACAGCCCCTTTGCGTTGTATCAGCTGTCTATGGATCCGTTATTGCGCCGGTCAGACGATCCCCTCCAGGAAATTCGTCTCCGTGACGCGGCCTTCGGCGTTGATGCGGAAGGTCTTGACCTCAAAGGGACCGAAATCGGCGGTGAAGGCGGCGTCCAGCATATCGCAGACGATATGGGCGCGGGTCTCCCGGCCGGAGGTCTCGTAGAAGCGCAGCACCGTATCGCCGCTGCCGTCCTCACAGAACTTGCAGGCGGTCATCACCACGTTGTCCGCGCTGACGGAAAGCAGGCTTTTGCACTGGGGCTCCGTGCCCTTGTGGAAGCTCTCGCTGACCACCGCGGGACGGACGTTGAACTGAACGGCCTCTTTGGCCGCATCCGTCGCGCCCGCTTCGCCGTCGGAGACGTAAACGCCGTATTCAAACCGCTGCAGCCCCTCGTCGCAGAAGTTGAAGTTGGCGGCGGGGCGGTGGGAGAAGTGATCCGCGAAGATCACGTTGCGGATGCAGGTGAGGCGCAGGTCGTTGCCGGGGCAGTCGTAGCTGTACTTGCTGTCGTTGACCACCGCCAGCGTGCGGCGGGCGCCGTTATCAAAGGAGATCGCGCCGAACTTGCCGGCGGGCTCCTCGTCCCCGTCGCAGGGGCGGCGGATCATGCCGCCGGGGATCTCATAATAATTGACGGCGTTGTCGCCCGCCACCGGGAAGGACATCTTCAGCAGGGTGAAGGGCTCCTGCCAGAGGGCCTTGCACTTGACCCGCAGGGTCTTCTGTTCCGCTCCGAGGATGAAATCCTGCGTCAGCGAAGACTTGCCGAAGGTGTGCTTCGTGCGGATCACCGCCCGGGCGGGGCCGCTCTCCACCAGCTCGATGGATTCCAGCGCCATGGTTCCCATCACGTCGTGGAAGGTGAACACGTTGTGGGCCCAGGTATCGGTCTTTTCGTCGTGGATGACCGTGGGCACCGCCACCGGCTTTTCCGGGGAGGCGTAATCGAACCCGGCGGTCTTGTCGGTAAGGCCGGTGATAAAGCCGGTCTTTTCGTCAAAGGTCACGGAGAGATGCTCGTTCTCCATGGTCAGCCCCGCCGCCTTTACGCCGGTGACGGCGGTCTGCGCCGGGTGTTCCCAGCCCCGCAGCTCCATCCAGTAGGTGCGGTAGCCGTATGCGGGCAGGTCCGCGAGGAACAGGGTATCGAGGTGGGAGTCGTTGGAGCGGGAGGAGCGGACGTTCTGGAAGGGCACGTCGTTTCCTTTCTCATCCTTCACCGTATGGGAGGGATTGAGGGAGCGCACCGGCACCTTCACCGGGAAGGACAGGGGGTTGAAGACGATGACAGGCCGGGGGAAGGGGCAGTCATGGTTGCGCACCGCCGCGTAGGGCTCGCTGACGCCCTCCACCCAGGTATCCACCCGGCGGGCCATGCGCAGCAGCGCCTCGTTCTGGGTCTTAGCGGCCAGGTTCAGGGCGTGGCCCATGGCGTCCCGCACGTCCTCATAGGCCTCCATGATGGAGCAGCCGCAGAGGATATCGTGGAACTGGTTGAAATTGACCTCATGCCAGGCCTCTTTGAAGGTTGCCGTCTTGTCGCCCATGCCGGCGGTCTTCGCCGCGGCGGTGGAGAAGGCCTCCGCCGCGTAAAGGGCGTTTTCCGCCCGGCGGTTAAGCTGTTTGACCAGCGACGTGGCGGAATAGCAGCCGCTGGCGTGGTGCTGCAGGTCGTCCTCCCAAATGGGCAGATCCGGCATTTCGCAGCACAGGGAGTGGAAATACCCGTCCGGGGAATCGAACTTCATGCGGTGGTAGCCCTCGCGGGTCAGGTTCTGCTGCATGTATTCAATATCCCACCGGGTGGGGCCGCCGCCGTGGTTGCCCACGCCATAGAAGAGCATGACGCCGTGGCCGTCCTCGGCGATGCGCTGCTCCGCCTCCGCCATGCGGTCGTCCAGCGCCTTCTGCCCGCTGGCGGTGTAGCTCTCTTTGATGCGAAAGGTGGGCATTTTGGTGCCGTCCACGCCCTTCCACAGGAAGGTCCAAGGGATGCCCGGGTGCTCGTGCTCGCCGGGGCGCATCATCACGTAGGCGTTCATGCCGCCCTTGAAGATGAGCTGGGGCAGGTTGCCGTTGTGACCGAAGGAATCCACGTTGTAACCGGTGGAGCAGATTTTGCCGAACTTTTCATAGTAATAGAGCTGGGAATACAGCGCCTGCCGGGCGAAGGACTCGCCGGAGGGCATGTTGCAGTCCGGCTGGACCCACCAGCCGTTGACGGGCACCCAGCGGCCCTCTTTGACCCGGGCGACGATCTCCTCGAACATATCCGGGGCGATCTCCTCCACCCACTTGTAGTAGGCGGCGGAGGAACAGGTGAACACGAAATCGGGGTATTCCTTCAGCCGGTCCAGCGCGCTGCGGAAGGTCTGCAGCACCTCGCCGCAGCCCTCCTGCCACCGCCACAGCCAGATGGGGTCCAGATGGGCGCTGCCGATCAGATGGATTTTGGAATGAGCGGACATTTATTCTCCCTCCCTTTCGATGATGCCGTAATACCGCCCCAGCCAGTAGGCGCAGGTGTAGGGGTAGCAGCTCTCCACCACGCGGGTGCTGCCGTCCCCCTCCCAGTAATAGGGGTTGCGGTCGTATTTGGTGATATAGTGCTCGTCCGGCGGCAGCAGCCAGCTTGTCTCCCGCATACCGCCGAAGCGCCGCCGCAAAGGCACGTCGTACCGCTGGGTGACGGAAGCGGGGGCCGCCATCCGGGTGATATGGAAGCGGCGGAACCAGTCCTCCAGACGCTCTGTGTCCACGGTTTTATCCGGGCAGGAGAGCATATAGGCGAAATCGTAGATGGGGTTGTGCTCCCGGAGGAAGGTGGCGTCCCAGACCTGATAGCCCTTTCGGTACAGCGCCTTCAGAGCGGGGTCCTCCTCCAGCGCGATAAGCAGCCAGTAGGAGCAGGTGGCCAGCATGTTGTCGCCGTACATCAGCTCCTCCACCTGTTCCAGCCACTGGGTCTGGGCGCTGATATGGAAGCGCTGGTCGTGCAGGGTGGTAAGGGTGGCATAGCCCTCCGCCACCAGTGCGTCGTAGGCCTCCTTCCAGCGGCCCGTCTCGCCGGTGACGTGCATGGTCACCTTTAAGAACATCAGCACCTCCGCCGCGTTGAGGCAGGCGTCTGACCAGCCGATCATGGAACGGAAATAGGCCTGGTTCCACTTGGCCCAGGTGGTGGGCTTGCCGTCGCACTCCCGCAGACAGTAACCGTTGTCGATGATGTGGGCCATGGTGGCCTTGGCGGCGGTTTGCAGCAGCCCGTCCAGCTCCGGGTCCTCCGCCCCGAGGATCTCATGGGCGAAATAGATCAGCCAGTAGTGGTGGGTGATCTCATCGCTGCTGGTGTCGCCCTTATAGATGATATCGTCGTCGGTAAAACCGGCGTCCCGGTAATATTTCGCCAGCCGGTCCGGCACTGGGGCGGAGGCGTCGATCTCCAGCCCCACAATGCCCTTCTCCTTGGCGTAGGTGGTGGGCAGGCAGGTGGCCCTGCCGCCGGATTTGCGGTAAAACAGGCCGTCGTCCGGCACGGGCTCGGCGGTGGTCACGTAGGTGCGCGCCACGAAGCCGTCCCCCCGGCCGGCGATGAACATGAGCAGTAGCGTGGCCTCGGTGGCACGCAGGGCGCTGCGCTTTGCCGCCTGCGTTTCCGGATCTTCCGCGCCGCGCTCGCGCTTCATGACGGCGTAGCGGCACAGCTCGCCCACGGCGAAGCCCGCGGTGAAGGTGCCGGAGTTGTCCGAATGGCCGTAGGGCACCCGGGAGGACAGCTCCCGCGGCACGGTCAGCCCCCGCTGGGTCGCCATGCCCCGGCGGTCCACGTAGCGGTGGGTCTCCTCCGTCAGGCGTCTGGCCTTCTCCTCGGCGGAGATCTCTTCCAGCACGATGTGGGACACGCCTTTGGCGGTGAGCACCCAAAGGCTTTCCGGGTCGGCCCCGTCGCAGTACAGGGCCTTCACGTCGTTATCCGGCAGGTCCCGCTCGGCGGAAAAGTACATCACCCGGTCGGCCTCCCGTTCGGCGTTCGCCTCATACCGGGTCACGCCGTTGGGCGCGCCCAGCCACAGGGCCTTGCCGGAATCGGCGAAGCAGTAATAGTCTTTTTTCCGCGCGGGCAGCGGCACGTTCACGCCGGAAAGGTCCGGCTTCTCGTTTTTTGCCGCGAACAGCTCCCGCGGCACCGCCGGGTCCCGGCGGAGATAGATGGAAATATCCCGCGCGAGGGTGGAATGGATTTTGAATGTTTGCATAACGGTTCCCCTTTTTTGTAGCACGGCGCCTTGCGCCGTTCAACGCAGTTCATATATTTGATATTGATACAATGACAATTCTGAAAACGACGCAAGGCGCCGTGCTGCGTTATACCAGCCCGATCAGCAGCGCCAGCAGCAGCTCCGCCGCGAAATAGGTGACGATGTTGAACATTTTCAGCGGGTAGTTTTTCTTATACTTTTCGTTGAACATCAGGATGGAGATGGTGAAATCCGACGCCACGAACAGCAGCGCGCCGCCGATGGCGCAGATCAGCACGAAAATGCCGTAGGGCGCGTCCGTCTGCATGGCCGTAAAACCGAGGGCTGCCGCCTTGCTGAGCATGGTGGTGATCACCGTGGCGTAGATCACAATGGGGATCAGCAGCACGCCCCTGAGTTTCATGCCCGTGGTCATGGCGAAGATCACGAAGAACACGTCGAACAGCGCCACAAAGAGGATCTCCGGCGCCGTAAACAGCGCGGCCGACGGAGCCATGGATCGGATCCCCACCCAGTAGGCCGCGATGAAGAAGAAATGGGCGGAGAGGAACCCCAGGAAGCCGATGGCGGGGAAGACCTTCGTCTGCCACAGATGCAAAAACAGGTCGCCGATCCACGAGGCGAAGAGCGCCGCCAACATCAGCTTGTCAAAGAGCGAAAAGACGCCGGTGCTTACCACGCACAGCAGACCCACCGCCAGATAGCCGGTAGCCGCCACCATTTTGACGAAGAGCGACCGGGGGCAGGGGCCGTTCCGCTGCTCCTTCACAAAGATCGGCGCCAGCACCATGACGGCCAGACAGACGAGAGCGGTGATGATTCGGTAAAACATGGGGTTACCTCCCTTTTTGAGATCTGCGGTAGCGCGGCACCTCAGTGCCGCTGTTGACATATGTTGCTTGAAAAACCCGATTTGACAGTTTCCGTCATTGACTAATTGATACAGGAAAAATCAGGGCTGTCAAAACCGTTGTTTGCATTGATAGCGGCACTGAGGTGCCGCGCTACGGTGCCGCGCTACGGTTCAGTTCTTTTTCCGTTTCTTAAAGAAATAAACCTGCACAGCCACCACAACGATCACGGCTCCTACGCACAGGGCGATGCGCGGCGCTGTGACGGTACTTCCCGCGCTGCCCTCTTCCAGCGCCCCGTAGTTGGCGTTGATGTCGTCCACCGCCTTTTGCAGGGCGGCGGCGCAGTCGCCGATCTCCCGGTTGGAGACGGAGGCGTCGGACAAGATCCGCTCCGCCTCTGCCTTCGCGTCGGTATAGGCCTTTTTGTAATCGTTGAACCGGGGCGAGGCGAATTCCGGCAGCTTCCATTCCGTCTCATAGCGGGTACAGAGGTCGCCAAGCCGCTGCCGCGCCGCGTCGTTGCGGGTCAGGTAATCGGCGAACAGGGCGGCTTCGTCCGTGATAATCACGGAGTAGCCCCGAGAAATCAGGTCGTCCCACCATTTTTCGCTGTCTTCCCTTGCGCCGCACAGGCGGGTGTCCGTGGGGTCCGCCACGGCCCGCAGGTTCCCCTTGAACCGGCCCAGCACCGTCTGGTGGAAGTTGACCCCGTAGCGGTTGGTGGTCTGAAGCTGCACGCCGGAAAGCCCGCCCTCTTTCGCCTGCCTGAGATAGGACCAGACGGAAAAGATCACGTTGCCGCGCTTCACGCCCAGCACCGGCGGCAGGTTTTTCCGGCCCGCCAGGGCGGCGGCGATCTCCGTGGCCTTGGCGTTCACCAGCAGGGCGGTATCGCCGGTGGCATCCTTTTCGGCAAGGTAATCGCACAGCTCCGGCAGCAGCGACACGTCCGCTTTCAGCAGCAGGGAAAACCCTTCTTTTTGCGCGGCGGCCAGCGCCTGGTCCAGCGTGGGGACCGTCTCTTCGCTCCCCTTCGCCCCGGCCCCGCCGGAATACTCCTTCAGGCGATACGCCGTCAGCTCCGCATAAGAGGCTTCCGCCACGGTCATGATCTCCGGGCAGTCCAGCATCCGTTCCGTGGTGTCGTCCGCGAAAAGGATGAACACGCCGTCGGCGGTCTTTTTCACGTCCGTCAGCACGTACCCGATCCCGGTCTTTCCGGCGGCGACGATCCCCGCCAGCGAATTTTCGGGGTAATCCCGGCGCAGCCCCCGGTTGCTCACGCCCACGATGGGGCCGTCAGGGTTTCGCAGAATATCGGCGGAAGCGCCCGCAAAAGCGCAGGGGACCAGGCTCACGGCGACCAGCAGCGAGGCCAGCAGAACGGTTAAAATCTGTGTCAGTTTTTTCATGTGAAAGTTCCGTTTCCGATCAAAATAAGATATGCACTATCATAACACTTTTTACGGTTTCATACTACCACACAAAAGTGACAGAAACAAGTCTATTTTTTACAAACGGGCGTGAAAACGGGATTTTTCGGATATGATTTTACGCGTAAATTCAAGAATGATTCTTTACACGGCATACGTTTTGCTGTATAATGATATAATAGAGAAATGTGGATCAACGCGACGACGGAGGGATTTTGAGATGTCATTAAAGAAAAAAGCGGTGGTATCGGCGGCCTCGGCGGCCCTCGATATGATTTTTAAGTATATTGACAGAGATCCCGAAGCCAATCTGGTGAAGATCGTGGAGGGCGCGGAAAAGATCGTCGGGGACAGCATCTTCCCCAAGGAGAACTTCGCCAAGCTGAAGGCCGGCGCCGCCGACCCGAACAACATCTACACCCGGCTGGCCAAGGGAATGCTGCACGACATCGACCGGGGTATTTTAAAGCACATGCTGCTGTCGCTGGGCGTGGAGGCCGGTTACTTCGGCACCAAAGAGGTGCGGGCCAACCGGGAGAAGTACGACTGCAATATCCCGTGGCAGATCCTCATCGACCCCACCAGCGCCTGCAACCTGAAATGCAAGGGCTGCTGGGCGGCGGAATACGGCCATCACCAGAGCCTCAGCTTAGAGGAGATGCAGTCCGTCATCAGCCAGGCCAAGGACCTTGGCACCCACTTTTACATGTTCACCGGCGGCGAGCCGCTGATCCGCAAGGACGATATCATCCGCCTGTGCGAGGAGAACCCCGACTGCGCCTTCATGGCCTACACCAACGGCACGCTGATCGACGACGCCTTCTGCGAAGAGGTCAAAAGGGTGGGCAACCTGGCCTTTGCCCTGAGCATTGAGGGCACGGAGGAGAGCAACGATTTCCGCCGGGGCGAGGGCGCTTACAAACGCACCGTGGCGGCCATGGAGACGCTGAAAAAGCACCGCTGCCTCTTCGGCATTTCCGTCTGCTACACCCGCAAGAACGTGGAATACGTGACAAGCGAGGAATTCATCGACAAGATGATCGCCCTTGGCGTGAAATACGCCTGGTACTTCAATTATATGCCCGTGGGCCACACCGCCGACAAGGAGCTGATCCCCACCCCCGCCCAGCGGAAGATGATGTATTTCTGGCTGCGGAAGATGCGCAACTCTGCCACCGGCAAGCCCATCATGGTGATCGACTTCCAGGACGACGGCGAGTACGTGGGCGGCTGCATCGCGGCGGGCCGCAACTATTTCCACGTCAACTCCGCGGGCGACATCGAGCCCTGCGTGTTCATTCACTATTCCGACGCCAACATCCGCACCCACACGGTGCTGCAGGCGCTGCAAAACCCGCTGTTCACGGAATACCGCAAGGGCCAGCCCTTCAACGACAACCACCTGCGCCCCTGCCCCATGCTGGAAAACCCCGAAAAGCTGCGGGAGATCGTGAAAAAGACCGGAGCGAAATCCACCAATCTGATCATGGAAGAGGATGTGGACACCCTCTGCGGCCGCTGCGACGAGTTCGCCTATGAATGGCAGCCGGTGGCGGATGAGGTCTGGAATTCCACCAAGCACCCCATCACCCACACCCAGTATTACCGGGACAACGGCAAGGCGAAGAGACAATAACAGGCAATAGGCAGTAGGCAATAGCAGCACGGCGCCCTGCGCCGTTTCAGAGCGGAGTGCGGAGAGCGGAGTTCGGAGATATCCGAAGCAGACGCCCCGCAGCGCGGCGCCCTGCGCCGTTGTCGCGAAGCCGTTGTCGTGAAGCCGTTGTCGCGAAGCGGCGTTGGCAGAAAGCGGCAAGTCGTCCGTCGCGGCCTTACGGCCTGCGACATGCGATTTCACTCATAATAAAAAAGAAAGCTGAGAGAGCATTTTACCGTCCTTTCAGCTTTTTCTTTTTATCATACAACGGTTTGGGCGTTTCACACAGGCCCAGCAGGTAATCGGCGGAGAGGTTGAAGAACACCGCCAAGGTTCTGAGATCCTCAAGGCTCGGTTCACACTTCCCCGTTTCCAGATAGGAGATTTTTCGCTGGGTCATATCCACCGCCCTGCCGAGATCGGTCTGCGACAGGTCCATATCCTCCCGCAGGTTGCGCAGCGTCGTGCCGAACTTGTTTTGCATTTTCCATCACCGATGTTATCATACAATAGACAGTTTTTATCTATTGACTTTTAGATAAAAATTGTCTATACTGATAACGGCAGTATTGCTTTTTTCCGCAAAATGTATTCGGCAAATCAATCTTTACTTGCTTTTTGCGGGAAGGTATGGTAAAGTAATCTTGCGACATAAATTCGAATAACACGGTTTACACATTCAATCAAACCGATAATGTGTGTATTTTTATTTTCGGTAAAAATACATGCTCTGTCTTTCATGCATTATCGTTTGATTTAATGTGTTATAAGAATTTGTGTCGCAGCAAATGGAGCTGTGTATTTTTCAGTGCGTGGCTCCGGCTGCGCACTTTTTTATTTTGGAGGAATCATGATGAACAAAGCGATTCGCGTATTATCCTTTATGCTGTGCCTTGTGCTGCTGTTCGGCCTTGTGCCGACGGTCTCCGCCGCCGAGATGGTGGCGGGCGGTACATCAAGATTTGACGAGTACTGGAGTTGGTCGTTGGACGATACCGGCTTGCTGACCGTAATCGGCGCGGGAGAAATGCCAAAGGATTTTTGCAGTTCCAGTTATCTTTATCGCGTTTTTGATTCCTTCTGGTGTTCCTTTCGAAATGAAAGCTATTCCGGGATATGGGCACAATATGCCGATCACATCAACAAGGTCAGCTTCAAAGGGGCTATCACGACCGTTTCTGAAAAAGCCTTTCAGAATTGCCCAAACCTCAAAAAAGTCTCATTTTCGGACAGTATCACAACAATCAATGATTACGCCTTTGAAGGATGTTCTTCCTTAAAAACCTTCACATTGCCGGCATCGCTGCAAACAATCAATTACCATGCATTCTACGGTGCCGCGATTGAGCGCCTTGATTTTCCGGCGGGACTGATTTCCATTGGAGAATCTTCGTTTGAGGACAACAAAGCGCTGCGATCCGTCGTTTTCCCGGACGGAATGGAAACGATCGGAGCACGGGCGTTTTATTCCTGCTCCGCTCTCGTTGACGTTTCCATTCCCAGCAGCGTTACTTCCATCGGTGGTGCGGCCTTTTATGGTTGTACGGCACTCGAAGAAATCTTAATTCCCAGCAGCGTCACTTCACTCGGTGATTCCGTTTTCTCCGGCTGCACGTCGCTCAAAACAATCACCATCCCACATAGCATTACTTCAATTCCCCGCGGCGCATTTAAGGACTGCAGCGCGTTGAAAGAGGTCAATCTCCCCAATACCATTGGATGGATTGGAAATGAAGCGTTCATGAATTGTACCGCGCTGCAAACGGTTACGGTTCCCGTGGGGACAAAATCGCTTTATGATTCCGCTTTTTCAGGATGTACCGCTTTAAAGAAAATCAAACTTCCCAATTCGTTGACGACAATCGGCAAAAGTGCGTTTTCCGGGTGTTCCGCGCTGACCTCGATCCAGATCCCACGGCCCAACAACTTGGAGACGACGTCTTTGGGCGATGAGATTTTTAAGGATTGTACCTCTTTGTCCAACGTCTCCCTTCCGGTCAGCGTAAAGACCATTCCTAAATCCGCATTTGAAAACTGCACAGCGCTGAAAACGATTTCTCTGCCGGAAAGCATAACGAGCATAAAAGAACGGGCCTTTTATCATTCCGGTCTCACGTCCATCACGATCCACAGCTTTGTGAAATCCATCGGGGATAATGCGTTTGCGAATTGCGCAGCCCTGCGGGAAGTAACACTCCCGGCGGGGATAGTTATATATATTATTAACTATAAGAGAAATTTCACTTCTTTCGAATCGTCTTACAACATTCAGATCCTGACCATCGGTCAACTGAATTATATCGACAAAAACGGGCTGGTGACCGGCAGCAATCTGCAAAACGTCTCTTTGACGCTGACGGACGAGATCACAGAGCTGGCCAACTGGCAGTTCCGCGATTACGTGTTCTTCCGGGAGATGACGTTGCCGTCTTCCCTGACCTCCGTCAGCAACTACGCGTTTTATAACTGTGAAAATCTGGAGGAGATCCACTTCGGCGGCAATGAAGAGATCATCGGCGTGGGCGCATTCTACAACTGCACCAAGCTGGATTACGCGGCAACGCCGGATTCCCTGCGGACGCTGGAGGACAACGCCTTTGAAAACTGCGAATCGCTGGATTACGTGGCGCTGAACGAGGGCGTGCAGACGCTGGGCGAAAGAGCGCTCGCCGGGTGCGATCAGCTGGATACGTCCTTCTATATTCCCGCTTCCGTGACGAAAATCGGCGACGAGCTGCTGTTGAGCGGCAGCACCGTGAAGGACGTCTATTTCGGCGGCACGCAGGCCCAATGGAACGCCATCAACGTGGACAAGGATTACAATGAGGAACTGTTTGCCGCCACCATCCACTTCAACCACCGCCATACTTATTCCGAACGGCGCGTGATCACCCCCGCAACCTGCGCCGCCGAGGGAACGGCTTATCAGGTCTGCGTCTGCGGCAGAAGATCGGGTGTGAAAGAGACGATTCCCGCCACAGGGAAACACGATTGGGACAGTGAAATCACGAAAGAAGCCACCTGCGCCGTGACGGGTGAAATCCGCTATACCTGCGCCGTCTGCGGAACCACAAAAACAGAAATGATTGAAAAGCTTTCGGAACACGACTGGGATTACGGAATTGTCACGAAAGCCGCCACCTGCAAGGAAGCGGGCGTAAGAACGTACACCTGTTACGTCTGCGGCGCGACGAAGACAGCAACCATCAATAAGCTTTATACGCATTCGTGGAACGACGGCAAAATCACAAAGGCCGCCACCTGCGCCGCCACCGGCGTGAGAACGTACACCTGCACCGTCTGCGGAACCACCAGAACCGAAACGATTGCAAAAACCACCGCGCACCAATGGGATAACGGCAAGATCACAAAGGCCGCTACCTGCGCCGCCGCAGGCGTAAAAACCTATACCTGCTCCGTCTGCAAAACCACTAAAACCGAGACGATTGCCAAAACCACCGCGCACAAATGGGATAGCGGCAAGATCACAAAGGCCGCCACCTGCGCCGCCGCAGGCATGAAGACCTTCACCTGCTCCGTCTGCAAAACCACTAAAACCGAGACGATCGCAAAAACCACCGCGCACAAGTGGGATAGCGGCAAGATCACAAAGGCCGCTACCTGCGCCGCGGCGGGCGTGAAGACCTTCACCTGCTCCGTCTGTAAAGCCACCAAAACCGAAACGGTTCCCAAAAATGCGGCCAACCACACCGGTGGAACCGAAATCAGAAACGCGAAAACCGCCACCTGTAAAGATACAGGTTATTCCGGCGACGTCTACTGCAAGAGCTGCGGAATGAAACTCAGCTCCGGCAAAACCGTTGCAAAAACCACCGCACACCAATGGGATAACGGCAAGGTCACCAAGGCCGCCACTTGCGCCGCGGCAGGCGTGAAGACCTTCACCTGCTCCG
>CADAMO010000074.1 GCA_902788995.1 Oscillospiraceae bacterium | reverse complement strand
GAAGGCCAAGCAGGCCAAGGATTTCTCCCTGTTCCGGGACTCCTTCGCCGCCGTGATCGCCAACACCCGCAAGGCGGTCTCTCTTCGGGACGAGCAGAAGGCCACCGTCTACGACACCCTGCTGGACGACTATGAAAAGGGCGGTTCCATCGAACAGCTGGACGCGTTCTTCGCCGCGCTGAAAGAGCGCATCCTGCCGCTGGTGAAGCGGATCCGGACAGAGGGCAAGCCCATCCGCAGGGATTTCCTCTCCCGACCGGTGCCCATCCCGCAGCAGGAGGCCTTCTCCCGCTATCTGCTGGAGCTGGAGGGCCTGCGCAAGAGCGTGCTGGTGCTGATGACCACCGAGCACCCCTTTACCGACCACTACGGCCCCCACGACGTGCGGGTGACCACCCACTACTATGAGGAGAATTTCATCTCCAACATCTTCTCCACCCTGCACGAGGGCGGCCACGCCCTGTTCATGCAGAACGAGCCCATGGAGTATTACGAGAACCACGCCTCCGACAACATGACCAGCGCCATGCACGAGTGCATCTCCCGCTTCTTTGAGAACATCGTGGGCCGCAGCGAGGCGTTCATCAACTTCGTGACGCCGAAGCTCAAGGAGTTCAGCGGCGACACCTTCGACGATATCACCCCCCGGGAGCTGTATGAGGCGGTGAACATCGCGGAGCCGTGCCTCGTGCGCATGGAGGCGGACGAGCTGACCTACGGCATCCATATCATGATCCGGTACGAGCTGGAAAAGGCCTTCATCAACGGCGAGATCACCGTGGACGAGGTGCCGGCCCTGTGGAACGCGAAATATAAGGAATACCTGGGCCTGGACGTGCCGGACGACGAAAAGGGCTGCCTGCAGGACGTGCACTGGACCGGCATGTACGGCTACTTCCCCAGCTACGCCCTCGGCAACGCCTACGGCGCGCAGATTTTGCGGACCATGCAGAAGGATTTCGACGTGTTCGCCGCCATCGAAAAGGGCGAGCTGAAGAAGGTCTCCGACTGGCTGACGGAAAAGGTCTTCTCCATCGCCTCCGTCTCCACCGTGGACCAGTGGCTGAAGGCCGTCACCGGCGAGGGCTTCAACGTGAATTATTATCTGGATTATCTGGAGGAGAAGTTCACGAAGCTGTACGGGCTGGAATAACGCCGCGATAAATTGGCGGTTTGTCGAGGTGATTTAATGCGGAATTCGGAATGCGGAATGCGGAATTTCGGAAAACGCTGACGCGTTTTAATTATATTAGGGAACCTTAATAGAATCAACGATACAATATAATGCGGACGTTTCAAATTGCACGCAATCGGAGGTTCGCAATAACTCCGCATTCCGAATTCCGCATTCCGAATTTGCTCTACAAATCCCCCTTTGAGGATCGATAACATGGACTACACGATCATCCGCAGCGGCAGAAAGACGCTCGCGGCGCAGATCACGGCGGACGGGGTGCTGATCCGCGCGCCGTTTCGCTGCACAGATAAAGAAATCGCGGCCTTCGTGGAGAAGAACCGCGACAAAATCGAACGCTATATGGACCGGGCCAAGGCCCGCCGGGAGAGCCTGCCGGACGAACCCCGGCTGACCGTGGAAGAAATACATAAGCTGGCGGATCAGGCGCTGGTCTTCATCCCGGAGAGAGTGAGGTATCTCGCACCGCTGGTGGGGGTGACCTACGGGCACATCACCATCCGCAACCAGAAAAGCCGCTGGGGCAGCTGCTCCTCCAAAGGGAATCTGAATTTCAACTGCCTGCTGATGCTCTGTCCGCCGGAGGTCATCGACAGCGTGGTGGTCCACGAGCTGTGCCACCGCAAGGAGATGAACCACTCCCCCGCCTTTTACGCCGAGGTGCGAAGGGTCTGCCCGGAATACGACAAATGGAACCGGTGGCTGAAAGAGCACGGCCCGGCGATCATGAAGCGGATGACGGGATAAAAAGTCGTAAGTCGTAAGCGGCGGCGCTTTGCGCCGCAGTCGTAAGAAAGATAGTTTTTCCCCGTATTTCATGGGACCGCCCGGAGGGCTTCTTACGACTTACGACTCACGACTTACGACTTAACGCACGTTTACCGTTTCTTTCTCCCTGTGCCCGATCCTTTGCACCAGCTTATCGCCGCCGTCTCGCAGCAGCGACCAGATCACCGTGACGGAATAGGAGGCCAGCAGCGACAGCGCGAGGGTGCCGAAGACGATGGGATAGTATTTCAGCCGGTCGAAAAACGTCAGGCCGATCTCGTCCAGCCGGTCGTAGAACATCTTGTCGAACAGGCAGGAGAGCAGATACGCGCCGAAGCTGACGTCCGACAGCGTGCCGAGGACCTCACGGGGCAGGCGGCCCAGACGGGCGGTATTCAGATTGACGAAAAACAGGAACAGCAGCACGCCGCAGGGCAGCAGCAGAAGGCTTTCCCAATTCTGCCACGTGCCGGAGGAGAAGACCCCGGTGCCGCTCTGATAGAACGCGAAGCTGCCGAACACCGCCAATGAGAGCGCGAACGCCGCGGCGTTGACGCTCTTTTTCATTTTCACCGGGTAATCCCGCAGGTAGCGGCCGATGAAATAATAGGTAATGGGATAGAGGGAGATCCAGTACCGGGGGATCAGCTGATAGTACCGCTGCGCAAGGGAGGGATCGGCCAGCGCGCCGGGGGTGGTCCAGTCGAAGACGTTGACCACGGAGGGCAGCAGCGTCACCGCCACCGCGCCGAGCACCAGCGCCTGCCGCTGCCGTTTTTCCGGCAGGCCCTCCCAGATCAGGTTCAGCAGCGGGATCATCAGGTACAGCCCCAGGTACATCTCCACGTACCAGCCGTAGGTGCAGCCGGTGAAATCAAATACGTTGAACCAGGTGACCTCCGGCATTTCAAAGTAGTATTTCTTCATGGCCACGCAGATCACGGCGCACAGCAGATACACGCCCAGCGTTTTGTCAATGCCGAGGTAGTGCTTTTTGGTAAACCGGCGGCCGCCCAGCAGGTAGCCCGTCAGCAGCAGAAACAGCGGGATGCACACCATGAACGAGCAGCGCAAGAGCGTCAGCAGATACATCTTCCACCCGGTGCAGGGCTCGCCGTAAAAGCCGTTATACAGAAAGAAATGGAGGGAAATCACGCAAAACAGCGCAGAAAGCCTCGCTATGTCAAGCGAGGCCGTTCTTTTGCCGATATCAACGCGGCTTACCATATGGCTTTGCTGTCAACGTCGGCGTTTGCCAGCGCGACAAAGTCGGAAACGCTCATGGAGCCCTGATCGCCCGCGCCGCGCTTACGCACGGAAACGGTGCCGTCCTCGGCCTCCTTGTCGCCCACGACAAGCATGTAGGGGATCTTCTGCAACTGGGCCTCGCGAAGCTTATAGCCCAGCTTTTCGCTGCGGCGGTCGATCTCCGCCCGAAGGCCGGCGGCCTCCAGCTGTGCCAGCACCTTTTCGCAGGCCTCTTTATGGCGGTCCGCCACGGGCAGCAGGATCACCTGACGGGGGGCCAGCCACAGGGGGAAGGCGCCGCCGAAGTGCTCCGTCAGCACGCCGAGGAACCGCTCGATGGAGCCGAACACCACCCGGTGGATCATGACGGGGGTGTGCTTCTCGCCGTCCGCGCCGGTGTATTCCAGATTGAAGCGGCCGGGCAACTGGTAATCCAGCTGGATGGTGCCGCACTGCCAGGTTCTGCCCAGGCAGTCCTGAATGTGGAAGTCAAGCTTGGGGCCGTAGAAAGCGCCGTCGCCCTCATTGACGATGTAGGTCTTGCCGATGCTGGTGATGGCGTCGGCCAGCGCGGCGGTGGCGATATCCCAGTCCTCCTTGGTGCCGATGTGGTCCTCCGGCATGGTGGAAAGCTCGATGGTATAGGGCAGCTTGAACACGTCGTAGACCTCGTCGATGAGGCTGGCGATGCGTACCACCTCGTCCTTGATCTGCTCGGGGGCCAGCAGGATATGGGCGTCGTCCTGGGTAAAGCAGCGCACGCGGAACAGGCCGTGCAAGGCGCCTGACAGCTCGTTGCGGTGCACGCGGCCAAGCTCTCTGTAGCGCAGGGGCAGCTCCTTATAGGAGTGGGGCTCCAGATCGTAGACCAGAATGGCGCCGGGGCAGTTCATGGGCTTGATGGCGAAATCCTCGTCGTCGATCACCGTGGTATACATATCGTCGTGATAGTGCTCCCAGTGGCCGGAGGTCTCCCACAGGGTGCGGCGCATGATCTGAGGCGTGGAGATCTCCAGATAGTCCCACTTTTTATGCACCTTCTGCCAGTAATCCACCAGCGTGTTGCGCAGCACCATGCCGTTGGGCAGGAAGAAGGGCATGCCGGGGGCCTCGTCCCGCAGCACGTACAGGCCAAGTTCTTTGCCCAGCTTGCGGTGGTCGCGCTTTTTGGCCTCTTCAATGGCCTCCAGATAGGCGTCAAGATCCGCCTGCTTGGTGAAGGCGGTGCCGTAGATGCGCTGCAGCATCTTGTTCTTTTCGTCGCCGCGCCAGTAAGCGCCGGTGGCGGAGGTCAATTTAAAGGCTTTGATACGGCCCGTGGAGGGGATGTGGGGACCGGCGCACAGCTCCGTGAACTCGCCCTGCTTATAAAAGCTGATGTTCTCGCCCTTGTCGGCGTGCTCCTTCACCAGCTCCACCTTGTAGATCTCGCCTTTTTCCTCATAGTATTTGATGGCGTCCTCGGGGGACATCTCGAAGTGCTCCAGCGGCAGATCCTCTTTGACGATCTTCTTCATCTCCGCTTCCAGCTTTTCAAGGTCTTCGGGGGTGAAGGGAGAGGGCACGTCGAAATCGTAGTAGAAGCCCTTGTCAATGGAGGGGCCGATGGCCAGCTTCGCCTCGGGGTACAGGCGCTTGACCGCCTGGGCCAGAATGTGGGAGGCGGTGTGGCGGTAGGTGCGGCGGCCGTCCTCGTCGTCAAAGGTGAGGAATTCCACCTCGCAGTCCTCGTTGATGGGGGTGCGCAGGTCCTTCACCTCGCCGTTGATCCTGCATACGCACACGGCCTTGTACAGGCCCGCGCCGATGGACTTGGCGATGTCGCCGGCGGTGATACCGGCCTCAAATTCTCTGTAATCGTCTCTCAGTTTAACTTTTACCATAGTGATCCATTCCTTTCTTGCTCTGCATGAATGCTTTTGAGGGATGAAAAAGAAAAACTCCATCCCAATGTGATATTGGGATGAAGTAATACGGTTACTCCACGGTTCCACCCAACTTGCGGCTTCGGCAAAACACCATGCCGCCTGCTTTCGGTCGCCGGTAACGGGGCGAAGCCGGCCTTTTTTCACGCATAACGCTTTTCAAAAGGCACTCGGGAGGGGTAGCGTTGGGCGATTCACGTGAGGACCTTTTCAGCTGCCGGTCCCTCTCTGGGCGCGCGTCAGAACCCGCCTTCTCCGTCAATGCTTTAACAGTTCTATTATATGCTTTTCCGGGGATTTGTCAAGCGGGGATTTTCGCTTTGGTAAATTGGTAGTTTGTCGCGCTGATGCGCGCCAAACAGTCGCAAGTCGTGAGTCGTAAGTCGTAAGAAAAAGTTGTTTTGTAAGAGTGGAAATACGTTGGTTTTCAACGTAATACAGAAACGCCCGAAGGGCTTCTTACGACTTACGACTTACGACTTACGACTTGAGCTTTCAGCTCGACAAATCCCCCTTTTCCGCGGAACCGTTCAGCAGACCGGCTCCCCTTCGGACAGGAAGTTGTTGTTCACCGCGTCCATGAAGTCCACGTCGTAGCCCTTTTCCTTCAGGTCGTTATACACGTGGAAGTTGTTAAACCATGCGTAGACGGTGCCGATGGCGGCGGAGATAAAGCCCATGATCTTGCGGAAGAGGTTGATGGTCTTCGGCGCGTAGTCCGCCGTCTTTTCGAGGGTATAGGTCGCGAACAGCGCACCGGTGCCGTAGTCGTAGGTGCGGACGGTGACGGCGTTTGAGGTGAAATCGACGATGTTGTAAAGGGTCCGCGTCAGGTCCTCCGTCAGGCCGAAGGCCACCCTGTCGCCGAAGGCCGGCGTCTCCCCGCGGGGGCGGGTGAGGGAGGTGGAGACCATATACACCGTGCCGGGGGCGTTGGTGATCACGCCGCCGTTTTCCACCGCCTTCGTGCCCTTGCCGTCATACAGCACGTTGGTGACGCTGTAATAGTGGCTGTGGCCCAGCAGGGCCAGGTCGATATTGAACTCGTCGAACAGCGGCGACCAGAGCAGGCGCATCATGCGGGTCTCGCTCTCCCGGTGGGGGATGGCGGAGGAATACAGATCGTGGTGCATCACCGCCACGCGCCAGCGGGCGTCGGGGTTGGCGCGCACCGCCGCCTTGATGGCCGCCCGGTGGTCCGCGCCGCTGCCGGAGTTGGAATCCAGGAACAGGAACAGCACGTCGTTCTGCACGAACCAGTAGTCGCCGGTCTGATAGTCGGCGGCGAATTTCGACGATTCGTTGGGCAGGTTCTTGAAATATTTATAGTCCACGCCCTTGCGGTCATGGTTGCCCATGGTCAGCGCGAAGGTGAGGGATTTTTCCGCCTGACCGGCGGTCATGGCCACGTATTCGGACCGGAGGCCGCTGCTGGCCTGATCGCCCGCCGAAAGGATATAGCTCAGGTCCGCCTTCGTCTGCGCCTGGGTCAGCACCTCGTTGAATTTCAGGGCGGTGCGGGACAGCTCGGCGGGGTCCTCGGTCTCCGATACGTGGATATCCGTCACGTACAGGGCGGAAAACCGATCCGCCGCCGGAGTTGAGAAGGAGTAGACGGCGCTCTTCACGCCGTCCGTCTCGCAGGCGTAGTAATAGGTCGTGCCGGGCTGCAGGTCCGTCACCGTCACCTTGGCGGCCTTATCCCCCTGATAGGTGTCGACGGTCTTGCCGTCATACGCCCTCGCGCCGGCAAGGTCCGGGGAGGCGGCCACCAGCACCCGCACCCGCTGCGTTTTGGCCGGGGCGTACCACGAGAAATTTTTCTGCGTGCCGTCGGCCCCGGGCTGCATGATGATGCCGTCGTCCGCGTCCGGTTCGGCGGCAAGGTACGCGTCCCATTCCTCCTGCGTGAAGGCGAAGGAGGGCACGGAGAGGGAAAGCAGCAGCATGAGCGCCGCCAGGAACAGGCTGAGCGTCTTTTTCATAACGGTTTTCTCCTTTTTTCTGTTGCCTCCATTATAACAGAGGTTTTAAAAAAAGCAAGCGGCGGTTTTGCGGACCGCAGCGGTTCTTTCCGCGCGCCTCGGAAAAAAGCCGCCCGCTTGCGAATTGGCGCGGATGCTGCTATAATGAACGTATCCGCAGCCGCACCGACCGGACGGCGGGCGGACCGGAAAACCGAAAGGAGAAAAAGGGAATGGAGACTGTGAAGAAAATCGCGCTGGTGGGCTGTTCGGACCCGCTGCCCCGGCACGAAAAAGAGGACGTGGCGCGGCTTCGTCCGCTGCTGGAAGCCATGGAACTTACGGTGGACCTGAGCCCCCTGCTGCTACGGGAAACGCCCGCGAAGCCGGAGGAAAAGGCGGCGGAGATGAACCGCGTCTTCCGCGACCCCTCCGTTGACGCCGTGTTCGACGTTTCCGGCGGGGATCTGGCCAACACGGTGCTGCCGCTGCTGGATTATAAGGCCATCGGCGCTTCTCACGCCACGTTTTACGGCTTCAGCGACCTGACGGTGGTGATCAATGCGATCATCGCGAAAACGGGACGCCCCGCCGTGAACTATCAGATCCGCAACCTGCTCTACCGGGACGCGGCGGCGCAGCAGGCCTTTTTCAAAGAAAAGCTTCTGCCGGGCAGGTTCTCCCTTGACGATCTGCACCTGCTGTTTCTGCGGGGCGAGCGCCTTTCCGGTAAAATTTACGGGGGCAACGTCCGCTGTTTTCTGAAGCTGGCGGGAACCCCATACTGGCCGGAAATAAACGGCGGCGTACTGCTGCTGGAATCGCTGGGCGGAGGGGTATATCAGATGGTCACCGCGCTGGAGCAGTACCGCCAGATGGGCGTCTTTGACCGGATCGACGGCGTGCTGCTGGGCACCTTCACCAAAATGAAAGAAGACGGCCTGACGCCGCCGATTGAAGAGCTGGTGCTTGCCATGACGCCGCCCCGGGTCGCCGTGGCCGAAACGTCCTTGGTAGGGCACTACCCGGACGCCAGAGCGGTGATGCTGGGCGCGGAGATCTGAAAACAGATCGCCGCGTATTTTCCGTGATGAACCGAAAAACAGGAGGTTGTTTCTGCAACAGCCTCCTGTTTTTGCTGCCTGTCACCGACCCGGTCAGAGATATTTCCTTTTCCAGTCGATCGACCCGTCGCCGCCGCCGGCGCGGCAGAGGTCGTCGGCAATTTCAAGAATCACGTCGTAAAGCTCCAGCTCGTCCGTCCAGCGGACGTCGATCCCGTCAAAACCGACCCACGCCCCGAGGATATTGCCGGCAATGGCGCCGGTGGAATCGCTGTCCCCCCGGTGGTTGACCGCGGCGATGACGCCGGCGGAAAAATCGTTCTGATAACGGAGGGCGCAGTAGACCGCGATGGCCAGCGCCTCCTCGCCGACCCAGCCCTCGCCCAGGGCGTGAATGTTTTCCAGATCGTCCGCCCCGTTCCCGGAGAGGTCGACGGCCAGATCCAGCAGCGCGGTCAGCCGACCGATATACGGGTCCGCCGCAAAGAGCTCCGCCGCGGTATCCCGCGCCTCCCGCACGATCTCCCGCAGCATCAGCGCCCGTTCCGGGAAGACGATGCGGCGGATGATATGGGTCAGCACGGCGGCGGGCATATACCCCAGCGAGTGGCCGTGGGTGAGGGCGGCCAGCTCCGCCCCCTCCCGGTCCGCCGCCCGGATATCCATGCCGGGAAAGCGGAGCAGCCCCATGGGCGCGACCCGCATCACGCCGCCGCAGCCCTTGCTGGTATTCAGCGGGTGGGCCGTGGAACCGGGCGCAGCCCCTTCCCTTTGCTGATACAGGGCGGACAGGCAGGTGTTGCCCGGCGCGCGGCGGCTGTAAAGCTGCGGCACGTCCAGCAGCCAGCAGAGGTGGCGACGGCCGTCGGAGGACAGCCGGTCGCGGTCCGTTTCACGCATTTCCTGGGTGCACAGCCAATCCTGATAGGCCAGCGCCACCGTCTCATAAGGGGTTTCGGCAACGCCGCCGACGGTTGCCCGGGCGGCCGAAACCAGCAGACCGTTGGCGGTGAACAGCGTATAGCCGCCTGAATGTGCGGCACAGATCTTGTTGGCCTTTTCGATCGCATCCTCGGTGCTGATTTTCTGTTCAAAGGTGTCCTTGTCGTTCAGCCCGAGATACAGAGTATATTTTTCGCCCTTTTCAGACTCCTGCCCGAGGATCTTCATCCCCTCCGCGGCGCTGTTCTGTGCTGACGACGGGCTCTGATCCCCGCAGGAAACAAGTGCCAAGGTCATGGCTCCGGCGAGCAGAAGTGCAAATATTCTTGTCTTCACAGCTATCTCCCCATTCTCATGGATTTGTTTGTATTATATCACACATACCGGCAAAAGTCAATTCAGAAAAAAAAGTCTGTGTCGATGATATTAAAATCGTCCGCGCAGCGGACTCCCTTTTCTGTTCACTGTTCATTATCTTCTGCCGACACCGCAAAAATCCTCTTGCAAAAAGGAGCGATCTGTAGTATAATCAGAACATAAGACCACAGCATATAAACCCAAAGAATGTATATGCTAAGAAGGAGATCGAAGGATATGAGAACAAAAAAGATCGTTTCCGCTGCCGCTGCTCTGATGATGCTGGCCTGTGCGGCTTAGCCGGCTGCGTTCACGTCATTCGCCGAGGACGGCGCTCCCGATGCGGAGCTGAGCTATGAAGAAAAGCTCGATAAACTCGGCAGAAGCTGTGCCGCTTCGATGATCGACACCGATTACGCCCCCACCGTCCCGGGCTCCGATATAACCGTTCCCGCTCCCGCACTGAGAAAGTTCGATCTGCGGGATGTTGACGGAAAGAATTATGTCACTCCCGTAAAGGACCAGCGCAATGCGCCGAACTGCTGGGCATTCACAGCCACGGCCTGTCTGGAGACCAATCTGCTTTACGAGCTGGGCATAGATCTCAATGAATGCGATGAGTCGGTGATACCCGATTTTTCCGAGCGCCAGTTCGCATGGTTCGTCGCCGCCCAGCTGGGAGAAAACAGCCTCTACCCTTCGCAGACCGGCGAGGGCACCGTTCGTTACGCTGCTTATCTTGAATTGCTGAAGGAAGACCCGGATCTGAAACTTATCTTCAATGAGATCTTCACCGGCGGCGATACCGATAATGTACTCAGTATGCTGTCAACGGGTCAGGGGCCGGTGGATGAGAGCCTTGTGCCCAATCTTGACGATGTATATATGAGCGGGACCGTAACGATCTATGAGGTCATAAACGACCCCGATGTGTGTGAAGATACCGAAGATGATCCTCTCTTCGATAAAGACAAGGAAGAAAAAATACCTTTCAGCTCCAAAGCGGAATTTCTTGAGATCATCTCCGACGAGACGCTGCTCGGACGGATAGTGCGCCCGGCGGGCGGCTCATACTGGTATGTCGGCAACGGAAGATACTGGGATTATTCGGCAGACGGAGAGGCACCGAAGGATCTGGACTGGTCTGTGGATGAAGCCTACCGGTTCTCGGACTATACGATCGAAAACTTCAACTGTATGCAGAGACTTGCCGCTAAGGATCCGGACACGGGAGAATATTATTATGATGAGAATGTTCTCAACTGCATGAAAAATGAGATATTAAACGGCAGAGCGGTAGCTCTCTCTTTAAATTATGTATCGACCGGGCCGACAGACGAAAACCGCAGATTCAATTACATAGACAAAAACGGCGAAATAACAGATAACCAATATAAATGCGACAGTATGTGTTATTACTGCTACGACGCCGACTATGACCCCGACGACCCCGAAAGCATAAACAAGACTCTCTCGGCCAATCACTCTGTTACCGTTGTCGGGTACGACGATGATTTTCCAAAGGAATATTTCTACGACCCCAAAGGCACTCTCAAGAGCAACGGCGCGTTCATTGCCAAGAACAGCTGGGGCTCCAGGGACACATATAAATATTTCGGCAACAACGGTGACGGATATTTTTATATCTCCTATTACGATCAGTCTCTGGGTCTGTCCCCTACTATGGACCTGAAACTGCCGGATCCCGACGGTGAAGAGGAAGAAAAGCTTTCGGTGAGCTTTGAGCATCAGTACGATCTTATGAATTCCTTATGGGTGATGACCTGCAGAGAAGATGAGATCGCCTCGGCGAATGTATATAAGTGCGAGTATGACCAGAAGCTCGTTTCACTGGGTATGATCTACAGCCACCCGAACAACACGGTCAAGTATGATGTGTATATCCTGAACGACGGTCCTTCCGGCCCCACCGACGGCACCCTTGCCGCAAGCATGACCGTCAGCGGTCAGTATGCGGGATACCACAACACCGACCTTCCCGAACCTGTATATATGAAAAAGGGTACATCCTTCTCCGTCGTCGTCACCTCAGAGTGCAGGGACGGAAAGCAGGAGATCATATTCAAGGACGGCCTGCTCGAAGCGAAGGCTATGCAACAGTATGAGGACGATAAAGCCAAGTATACAGAGGAACACGGAAGTGAGGAAGGCTTTATCCCTTACTCTTTATCCTTCTGCCGCGATATCGTCAACCGGGGCGAGAGCTTTGTTTATTACGAGGGTGAATGGTTCGACTGGGTCGATGTGAGAGAAGGTATGCGCTCCTGCGGTGTGAGACCCGACCATGCAGGAACGGATCTTGCGGAGAATACCGCATTTGACAATTTTGCGATCCATGCATATACGGAATATGCTTACTTCTCCGCCGACCACAGGATCAAGGAACCGCAGGATGAACCCTATAATCCAGGCGACGAGGTGGTCTGCACCGTGACGCTCACAAAGGAGCTGAACAAAGAGACCGGGAGCTGCGACGTATTTGCCGGCGGACGGCTGATCGGCAGCCTGGACGAGCTTGCCCCTGGTGAGTCCGCAGAGTTTGAATACACCTACACCGTGACCGAGAGCGACCTTGAAAGAGGTTACTTCGAGAACACCGTTCAGGTCTATACAATGGCCTATGACGGTTCATACCTGGAGTTCGAGCTGCTTGACGCCCTCAACAACACCACGGTGAGAGCCCATGTGACCGCACCCGAGCCCGATGACAGTCAGCCGGACAGTGGACCCGACAGTGAATCGGAAAGCGAGCCGGACAGCGCCCCCGACAGTGAGCCGGAAAGTGAATCGGAAAGC
>CADAMO010000073.1 GCA_902788995.1 Oscillospiraceae bacterium | reverse complement strand
AAATAAACATATGTTTGAAACCGGCTTCGCCGGGGCGGCTGTGGGCAGCCGCGCTACCGTGTGGGATCGGTTTTCGCGCCAACGGAAGGGCAATGCCAAATCCCTGTTTTTCGCTATCCCACAGTATTCCGTGAAGACCCATAAAAAAGAAACGAAAGGACCGTTTTGTTATGAGCATTTACGACTATTCCGTTCCGACGCCGGCAGGGGAGGAGATCTCTCTTTCGCAGTATCAGGGCAAGGTGCTGATGATCGTCAACACCGCCACGGGCTGCGGCTTTACCCCTCACTACAAGGATATCGAGGCCATCTATGAAAAGTGCCACGACAAGGGCTTTGAGGTCGTCGACGTGCCCTGCAATCAGTTCGCCGGCCAGACCCCCGGCACGGACGACGAGATCCACGAGTTCTGCACGCTGAAATACAACACCCAGTTCCCGCAGATGAAGAAGAGCGACGTCAACGGCGAAAACGGCCTGCCGCTGTTCACCTACCTCAAGAGCCAGAAGGGCTTTGAGGGCTTCGGCCACGGCCCCATGGCGCTGGCCATGAGCGCCATGCTGAAAAAGCAGGACAAGGATTATAAGAACAACCCCGATATCAAGTGGAATTTCACCAAGTTCATCGTGGACCGCGACGGCAACGTCGTCGCCCGTTTCGAGCCCACTGCCTCCATGAAAGACGTGGCGGCCTGCGTGGAATCCCTGCTGTAACAGCTTCCGACAGATCAAACAGGGTTGAGAGAAGGATTTCCGGACGAACGGTCCGGGGGTCCTTTTTTCTTGGTTTGCACGGAAGGGGGGGGAGACAAAGGTGGATTTGTCGGGATAAAATCGTAGCACGCTGCCTCAACAGCGTTGCAACGCAGTTCCGATTAACGGCGCGAGTCGCAGACCAAACGATCCGGTGTGATCGTTTGGTCTGTTGCGATACAATGAGTCGACGGCAGTCGGCGATTGACAATAAATGCCGTGCTACGGGAAGCAACATTTGCGCAGAAAACGCAGCTGAGGCTGCGTGCTACGGGATCTCGCCGAACTCCCAATTTCCCGCTTCCTTTCCGTCCCGCGGCTGACCGCGGTCTTCCGGTTCGCTGCGATCGTTTTTGGCAGTCTTTTTTATGATCCCGCACAGAATGTTTGCCATAAGAAACAAGTATTTTAGACATTTTGTTCATTTTTGTTGCAATGGCGGCGGAGGCATGGTATAATACGTTTGTCTGTCTCCGTGCGCGCGACGCGCAAAAAAAAGAAACTGCGGGAAAGGCGGTCATGCTATGGCAGGAAATGCCCTGGGCAAGGTGAAGGGAGTCTTCACCGAGATCAAAACCCACTGGAAGACCCCGGCGGAAGGGAAGTACGTCCCCTATCGGGAGTATAAGGATATCTTCATCGCGGTGGGCTCCAACTACGCCGGCAGCAAGCTGCTGGAGTATATCTGGTTCGGCGCGGGATGCTACCTGATGATGTACCACTACCATCTCCCGTACCTCACCTTCACCATCATCGGTCTGATCAACATGCCGCTGAACTACGTCTGGGCCATGATCGGCTGGTATATCAACGACAACCTGGGCTTTCTGGAAAAGAAGAAGGAACGGATCATTTACAGCGTGTATTTCTTTGCCATCGTGCTGGGGCTCACGCTGATCCTCGCCCCGGTCAGCCGCCTGTTCGATCAGAACGGCGCCTTCGTCACCTTTATGAACGGGCTGGAGGGGATCAACTGCGACTCCGCCTTCAAAATCCTCGGGACACACATCCTCTGGAACGGCTGGGCCGGCTCCCGGAACATTTTCTGGCGCAAAAAGCTGCTGCCCAAGTTTGGCCGGTACAAATACAGCCTCTACTGCGACTTCCTCCCCAAGATCGTCATGGTGGCGCTGATCGGCTGGATCCCCCTGTGGACCATCACGGACGTGGTGGAGCGGGTGTGGAAGGCCAACCTGCTGTTCGCGGCCTTCTCCATCTTCGGCTTCGGCAACAGCTTAGAGGCCTGCGCCCAGAACATTTCCCCCAACACCCGTGAGCGGGTGCTGGTGCGGACCTATCCCATCAAGCTGTCCCATCTGGCCCACTCCATTCTTGCCATCATCCTGCCGGTCATTATCGGCTGGCTGCCCCGCAAGTGGGAGGATATCGGATTGTATAAATGGGTGCTGCCCATCACCTTCGGGACCTTCGCCATCCTCACCATGGTCTTTTCCGGGCGCATCAAGGAGCGCATTCCCCAGCCGCCGCTGGAAAAGAAGGTGCAGATCAACTTTTGGGACGGCATGTTCGGCGTCATGCGGAACAAATACAAGTGGATCCAGAACATCGTCTACCTGCTGGATTCCCTTGGCAACGGTATGCTGGCCTTCACCACCATCCTGTATCTCTACACCTTCCGCCTGTCGGGCCTGCTGTATTCGCTGATCGTGGCGCTGGTGTCCTTCGCGGGTACCCCGCCGGATTTCTTCACCCCCTTCTTCATGAAGCGGTTCAGCTACAAGCAGATCACCATCTTTTATCAGTTCTCCCGGGCGCTGGGCAACGGCCTCATCGTGCTCTCGCTCCTGCTCTTCCGTCGCAACGTGGTGCTGTGCGGTTCGATCTGCGTGGTGGTGCTGATCCTGATGGAGATGTGCAAGACCGTTCCCACCTCCGTGGGCCACGATATGGATATCCGCATCAACGACTATCAGATGTACCTGTCCGGCGAACGGCTGGAGAGCTTTTCCGGCGTGTTCGGCTGGTTCACCGGCCCCATCACCTCCTTCGTGGGCCTCATCATCCCGCTGCTGCTGCTCAACCACGGCTTCAACTCCAACTGGGACGTGCTGTTCATCGACGATTCAAGGCTTTATATCATCATTATCCCGCTGCTGATCGACACGGTGGGCTACCTGCTGATGGCCATCCCGTACTTCTTCTGGGATTACGACGACGACAAGCAGAACAAGGTGATGGCGGTGCTGCGCCGCCGGGAGGAAGTCACCGCCGCGGCGCAGGCCGCCGAAGAAACGGAGGCGACCGTCAATGAGTAAAAAGGAGCACGCGGAAAAGAAAAACCGCAAGAATAATCTGGTCGACCAGTCCTTCTACGACGGTTATAAAGACGCCATCCCGGAGGATCAGATCTGGGACTTTCAGGTGGAGGGCCTGCAAAAGCCATGGATCCGCAAGCCCATGCCCAACGCCCGTGCCAAAAAGATCGCCGTGGTCTTCATTCTGGTGATCGCCATCTCCATTTCCATCTTCTTCTCCTTCTGGATCCTGCACACCGACCCCTTCAAATACGGCGAGGCCGAGGGCGGCGGCACGGAGCTGATCCGCTTCTCCAACCCCGGCGAGCTGTTGGAGCTGGCGCTCGATTACGCGGTCACGGACGTCCTTACCGAGGCGACTGTGACCACCAACGAAAAAGGGGAGAGCGAGCGGCACACGTCCTACAGTCTCACCAAGGACGAGACGCAGCCCATCACTGCCCTGCACGAATACGCCTTCAACTGCGACGAGCGGATCCAGCGGATCACCGTGGGAAAGACCGTGACCTCCATCGACAACAAGGCCTTCTATTCCTGCTACGCCCTGCGGGAGATCCGGGTGGACCCGGAGAACCCCAACTACTGCGACGTGGACGGCGTGCTGTTCAATAAGGACAGGACGGAGCTGATCTGCTACCCCATCGACCACGACGCCTACCTGCGGGAAAAGTACGGCTACGAGGGGCAGTACTGGCCCTCGGACAACTGGAAGAACGACGAGGCGGTGGATAAATACAACGAGTATTACACCCGCGAATATGAGGATCAGGTCAACACCTACGTGGTGCCGGAGACCGTGAAGGTGATCGGCCCGCTGGCCTTCAACTATTCGGAGCTGTTCCGGCTGTATCTGCCGGAGGGCCTTGAAAGGCTGGAGACCATGGCGATCTTCCGCAACTGGCACATCGAGCGGGTGGATACCTATACCGGCGCGCTGGGCGCGGACGGCCTGCCCGCCCCGGAGCATATCAAGGTCTCCCTGCCGGATTCGCTGACCTATATCGGGTCCGACTGCTTCAACTCCGCCATTGAGATGGATTATATGTATATCCCCGCGAACGTGACGTTTATCGGTCACCACGCCTTCTGGGGCGCGGCCCGCAACGAAGGCAAGGGCAAGCTGATCGGCCTGTACGAGCTGCACGCGGCGCTGGACGAAGCGGCCTTCAAAGCGCAGGTGGACGCCGGCGACCAGTGGACGGGCGAGTATGACAACGGCCTGTTTCCGAAACGGGTCGCCGTGGTCTACGGCGAGGAGCGCCCGGCCGCGCATTGAGGCGGAAAAAGGGATTGTCTTTGCCGGAACGAACGGCGCACGGCGCCGTGGTACGTGATGCAGCATTGGCGCAGAAAACGCAGCTGAGGCTGCGTGCTACTGCTTCTTCAAACTAAAAAACGGTGCGCCTGAAAATCGGCGTACCGTTTTTTTTGAATCGTATTGTACTGTCCGGAATCGCTGTCAGCGGCGGCCGGTCTGTCGGGTGACGGAGGCGACTGGTGGCTGCGTTTCCGCTGCCGTGGTTTGGGTCAGCGCCAGGAAGACGAAAAACAGCGGCGTGGTGATGGACTGGGAAATGTTCACGAAGGACTGGGCGAGATAACAGACGCAGCACAGGGCGGCGGCCTTCTGGAATCTGCCGCCGGTTTTGACGCCGTCTCTGATGGCGCTGCCGGCCAGCAGCAGATAGGCGATGAGGCCCAGCAGCCCGTGGGTCACCAGATATTGCAGAAATTCATTGTGGGCGTTGTCGAAGGTCAGCCCCGTTTTCTGCTTCATTTCATCCCCAAAGGCGTTTCGCAGCAGGATCCCCACCGTCTCTTCGCCGGAACCGATCAGCTTGCGGGGCAGCGGGAATTCGTGATAGAGCTGCAGCAGTCTGCTCCAGACGTAGCCCCGCTTGTTGCCCCACAGCACGCCGTCGAACCGGAAGAACTCCGTCAGGCTGCCGAGGTTCTTTTCCGTGTCAAAGAAGGTGAAACAGACGAAGGCGGCCAGCAGCGCCGCAAGGGCGGCGCCCAGCAGCAGGGCGACGGCGATCCGCAGGCATTTGTAAAAGACGGGCGGGGGATTCAGCTTTGCCGCAGCCACGTGCGCCAGCGCGGTCGCGGCCAGCGCGCAAAGACAGGGGACCGGGAGGACCAGATGGCGCAGCACGGCGGATTCGATGATGCCGAAGGAGGACAGATCCGGCTTGATGAGGGCCACCAGCAGCGCTGCCGCAAAAAAGGCGAGCAGGCAGCGCAACACCCGCAGCAGTCCGTTTTTATCCCGGCAGCCGGTAAAGAACAGCAGGGCGAAGGCGGGGATCAGGGCCAGATGGACGCCCTCCGAATTGCAGGCGAGGGCGCCGCCGAAACCGAAAAACGCCGCCGCCAGCCAGAAGAGCTGTTCTTTCATTTCCGCCGCGGTACAGGCGAGGTACATGGCGAAGGGGACCGTCAGGGCCAGATAGGAATAATAGACGTCCTTGTTGCCCACGAGGGACATGAAATTGATCCGCACCGTCTGCTGCGTCCCTTTATAGAGAGAAAGGGGGTCGAAGCCCCGGAACTGCAGCAGGGAGACCACGCTCATGAAGATCATGGACGCGCCGAAAATATAGGCGACGGGCTTCGTGATCTGTCCGCAGCGGGTGATGAACAGGTAGGCGCAGCCGATAAAAAGGAACGTCAGCAGGCCCATATAGCGCCCGTCCTGCCCGGAAAACGCGTCGGCGCGGTAGTCGGAAGCGACGCAGCTGATCACCGCCGTCAGCAGGAATGCCGCGAAGTACAGGTCCGTATGACCGCGGGGCCTGAGCGAAGGCTTTTGACGGACCGTCAAGGCGGAAATCAGCAGGCAGCCGACCGCATAGATGAGAACGGAGAAATAGAAAAACAGGGTCTTGCCGAGGGTCATCTTAAAGTAATGATCCGGCAAAAAAAACGGATAGGCAAATAAAAACAGCAGCAGGGCGTAGGAAGAAAAAGCCGCAAGGGCTTGCGGCGATGCATTCTTTTTCGTTTTCAAGATACTCCAACTTTCATTGATACTGGTAGCATTGGTCAACGCAGTAGTATTATAATGCCCCCGCAGGGGGAAGTCAACACCAAAAGCATCCTCCTCAGGGGCGATCTTGTCTTATTGGAAAGAAAAAATCCTTCCGCGCCGTTGAAAACGCTTGAAATTGCTTCGGTTATCATGTATAATATTTTTATTCACACCTGATTTTATCATTGAAATAAACTTGTCGGAGGAACCGAAATGAAACGGAATTGGAAAGGCGTCGTCGCGCTGCTGCTGTGCGCGTTGCTGCTGGCGCAGCTGCCGCTGTCGGCCGCCGCCCTGACGGTCAGCATTACGCCCGTCGTCTATATCGCGGATATGGCGGATATTGATTTGTATGAAAATCCCCAGTCGCTGAACCCCGAGCTGGTATTTTCGCGGAATTCCAGCGACTTCAGAAACGTCTGTCTCAGAATGCTTACCGCGCTGCTGTTGTCGTCTGACAGAGGGGCGGCCAGCGCCCTGCCGGAGATTACCGCCGGGGTCAACACGATCTTCGCCCCCATCGCCTGCAGCGCCAAGGGGCTGTCGAAGAACCCCGCGGTGGGCGTGCTGAAATACGACAAATCCCTGGCGCAATACCCCGGAGACGCGATCAACACCCCCGTGGTCAACGCCATCACCAAGGCGCTGGCCTCCGAGGTCGATAAAAACCATTTCTACGTCTTCCTTTACGACTGGCGGCTGGCCCCCACGGATAACGCCGTGATGCTGCAGGCCTATATCGACCGCGTCAAGACGGAATGCGGCGCGTCTAAGGTTTCGCTGATCGGCGCGGGGTACGGCGGCGTGATCGCCAACGCGTACCTCTGCAATTACCGTGAACACGCCGCCGAAAGCGTGCACGCCTGCGCCATGCTCAATTCCCCCCTGTTGGGCAACGCCCTGATCGGCGACCTGATGAAGGGGAAGCTGGTAAAAAAAGCGGGGGACAACAACAGTATCGTTTCCAATTTTGAGACTATCACCGGCGAAGAGCGCGGAAAAGCGCTGCTGCGCTATGTGAACGACGACCCCAGCAACTTCCTGTACTCGCTGACCCAGAGCCTGCTCGGTTCCGACCTCGGCGGGCAGATCCTGGGCGCGCTGGCCAAGCAGTTGCTGCTGGAGATCCTCCGCAGCGAGGGCAGTATGGATAAGCTGGCCAAGACCTACAACAATTTCGTGCTGCTGGCGGGCGACGCCGTCTACGCGCAGGGGCTGAAGGACTACATCCGCACCATGCCCGGTCTTTGGGCGCTGATCCCGGAAGAGGATTTTGCCGACGCGGTGGCCTTTTTGTTCGGCGATGAAATCGTTGATTACGATTTCGCCCAGCGGCTGGTGGCTACCCGCAACGTGGTCAAAAAGACGGCGGAAACCCTGAAGCTGGCCCAGGCCGACGGCGTCAGAATGTACGTGGTGGCCAACTACGCGCGGCAGATTCTGCCCTGCACCGTCAGCATTGACGATCTTTCGGACGGTATTGAATCCACCAAATACGCCTCCGCCGGCGCCATCACGCTGGATTGCGACAAAACGTGGCCGGTGAAGAACAACTGCATGAACGCCTCCCACAGCCACCGTTCCCCCGACAACGTCATTGAAGCCAACAACTGCGCCCTGCCGGAAAACACCTGGTTTATCAAGGGCCTCAAGCACTTGGATTTCCAATACGCCACCACGGCGGAGTTCATCGCCTGGATGATCACCTCCTCCGCCCAGCGCAACGTGTGGGAGACGTCGGACTATCCGCAGTTTATGACCTATTCCAAATCCAGAAAGGTCATCCTGCCGTATTCCGATAACGGCGGTACGTCTCCCGGCGATTACATCCTCGGCGATACGGATATGGACGGCGCCGTCACGCCCGCCGACGCGCGCACCGTGCTGCGCTACTCCGTTCAGCTGGAAACGCCCACCAGAATCATGCGCATCGTGGCGGACGTGGACGGCGACGGAGAGATCATGCCCGCCGACGCGCGCCTCGTGCTGCGGTATTCCGTGGGGCTGATTGCCACCTTCCCGGCGGAAGGGGAATAAAAGGTTTTCGCCCGCCGGCTTCTGACAGAAACGCAAATCCCCGGATGATCTGCGATCACCCGGGGAATTTTCTGTTTGGCGCAAGGCCGGTATTACAGGCCGTAATAGGCTTTGAGGGCCGCCGCGTCTTCGTCGGTGAAGGCCTTGCGGAAGACCAGCAGGTCGTCCAGCCGGAAGATGTTGGGGAATTCCTCTGTGTTGTTCTTCATGCCCGCGTCGTTGCCCACAAAGAAGGCGGGGGCGGCGTTGTCCGCCAGCAGCACGGGACTTACCGGCATGGACCGGGTGAAATCGAAATCCGTCCAGACCCGCAGCTCGTTTTTCTCCTTGTCTACGGCGGTGATGATATGGACCCAGCCGCTTTCCACTTCCTCCGGCAGGGGCGTGACAAAGTTGTCGTGTCCCTCGGGGCAGCCCAGCGACAGAACGGTGTCGTTGTTTTTCAGCACCAGCGTAAAGCCGTTGGCGTTGCGGTTTTGCCACCACCAGTCGCGGTTCCCGCAGACCACGCAGTCCTCGTTGATGGAGCGGTCCACGTTCAGCCACACGGCCACGGTGAAGCTGCCCTTGCCCGCGTCCGCCATGTCGTCGGTGGAGATAAAGCCGGTCATACCTATCTCCGCGCAGGCGCCGTTGACGCCGTTGGAGTAGAACTTGACGGTGTTGTACTCTTTGAACGTACATTGGCCCGTGGCGTCTTTCAGGTCGTTGTCAAAGCACAGGGCCAGCGCCAGCTCCTCCTTCGGGAAGACGCGCAGCAGACCGTTTTCGCCGTTTACGTCCGGCGTCTCCCGGCGGATGGTGTCCCGGTCGATGGGGGTGACGAAGCGGTAGGGCCGGTCGTACTCCGGGAAGACGTTCTCCGGCACCTGGGAGGAGAAGCCCTTGATATCGTATTCCGGCACGTCGAGACCGAGGCCGTAGAGCACCAGCGCGGCGATATCCACGGTGGCGGAATGGGGGATCTCGGCGTGCATTACGTTCTGTCCCGCCACGCCGAGGAAGACGAATCGTTCCTCCTCCGTGTAGCCGCCGTGGCCGTTGCGGATGCCGCCGTGGTCGGCGATGACGATAAACAGCGTGTCGTCAAGGATACCGGCCTGTTCGTAGGCGTCCCGGATCTGCCCGATGTAGCCGTCGGTGGTCTCGATCTGCCGGATATGGCGCTCGCTGCCGTAGCCGCCGCCGTGGCCCGCGCCGTCCACGTTGTCGAACTGGACGAAGAGGAACTTCGGCTTTTTGGCGATCCGCTCCAAAATCTTAGGCGTCAGCAGCTCGTCGTTGTCGGCGGTGGCAAGGTCCACGTCCACGTCGTGCTCCACGATGCCGTGGTTGATGGGGTTCCAGTTGACCACGGAAGTCAGGTAGGCGTCGGGGAAGGCCCGGCGCAGACGGGTGAAGACGGAGGGCAGCGCTTTGTTGGTATATTCGTTCTGGCTGATCCAGCCGTTGGTGAGGCCGTGCACCACGGGCGTTGCGCCCAGCAGCATGGCGCCCCAGTTTTCCGCGCTGATGGTGGGGTCCATGGAGAGGGTGAAATAGGAAGTTGCGCCTTTGGCGAAGATTTTGTCCATGTTGGGGGTTGCGGCCTGGCGGTTGAAGTTGCCCATTCCGTCCACGCCGATCACGGCGCAGTGGTTGTAGATTTTGCGGGTCATAGTTTTATCCTTTCAAATTGGAATTTGTCGCGCTCTTGGCGCGACAATCAGATGTAAGATGCAAGATATAAGTTGTAAGTGTTGTCGCCGGAAAGTCGTAGAAATATCAACGATTGCTGCTTTGTAAAGATTTACTTATATCTTACATCTTTTATCTTACATCTTTTATCTTACATCTGGGTGCGAAGCACCTCGACAAATCCCTGTTTATCCTTCCGCGCCTTCGGCGGAAATCATTTCCATCCGCTGCTTTCGTTGTTCCGTCAGCTGGGCCTGCAGGTCCTCCAGCCGCTTTTTGTTCAGCGGGTAGAACAGGAACATGACGAAGGTGACGGCGTAGGCGATGAAGGTCACCCGGGAGACCATCTTGAAGATTTTATCGCCCACCCCGGGAATGTAGCCCGTCACGGTGTTCTCCGGGTCATAGCCCGCGTAGCCGTACAGCAGTTTGAGGCCGCCGGAATCCGCCAGTGTCTGGCCCACCTTCCGGGCGAAGGTGTAGACGGCGTAGATGCCGCTCTCGTTCTTCACGCCGGTCTTGCTCTCCTGATAGTCGATCACGTCGGTGACGATGGCCCAGGTGAGGATGGACAGGAAGGAATAGCCCGTGCCGATGCCGAAATTGCAGAGAATAAACGGCGTGGTGTGGGTGCGGAAGGTCTCGTTGGGGCCGATCAGCATCATCACAAGGGCGGAGACCGTGGACAGCGCCAGCCCCACGGTGGTCAGCTCTTTTTTGCCGAACTTCTTGGCGAGCTTGGGCATAAAGAGGATCAGCAGCACCATGGGCAGGTAGGTGGAGATGGTGATGAGGATGGACAGGTCCGAGTTGCCGAAGTAGTTTTTGGTGAGGTACTGGTTGAAGGAGGTGAACTGCAGCAGGCCGCTGATCATCATGCCCGCGAAGGTGACGGTGAGGAAGGGGCGGCTTCTCAGCAGCGTGCCGTAGGTCAGCTTCAGGTCCAGCTTTTTCTTTTCGTGGGAGTAAACCACCCGCTCTTTGGTGGTGTAGAAGCAGGCCAGATAGGAGGCCAGCGCGAAGGCGGCCAGCAGCACCGCGGCGATGAAGGTCTTTTTCGGGTTCAGGGCCACGCCGTTATCGTAGATCAGCTTCTGGGCCACCAGCGTCACCGCCGCGCCGCCCACGCCCGCGCCGATGGAACGGAAGGTGGACAGCAGCGTGCGGCCGTCCGGGTCGTCCGTGATGGCGGAGGCCAGGGACCCGTAGGGGATGTTCATGCCGGTATACATCATGCCGTAGATCACGTAGGTGATATAGGCGAAGGCCAGCAGCACCGCGTAGGAGCTGACGTAGTTCTGAATGTTCAGAAAGCACAGCACCACGCTGGCGGCCAGCGGGAAAGAGACCGACCGCAGATAGGGCCGGAATTTGCCGTTTTTGGAGGGCCGGCGGCGGTCCACCAGCAATCCCCACAGGGGGTCGTTGATGGCGTCCCACAGGCGGATCACCAGGAACAGGATCGTCAGATCGTTGCTGATCCGCGTGGCGCTGGCCCCGTGACCGGGCAGCAGGCAGTCGGTGTAGAACACCTTTAAGTAGGTGGAAATGAAGGTCAGGTTGAGCAGGTTGCCCATGTCGCCGAAGAGATACCCGAAGGCCTCCTTGATGCCGATGGCGTTGGGGTGCTTCGGTTTCGCTGCGGGGGCTGTCTGTTTCATCATAATCTCCTTTTTATGTGCGGCGTTTTTGTGGCAGAGCGGGGCGTTATTCCTCGGGGACCGCCAGCTGCAGGGCGGCGGGGACGATCTCCACGGTGAAATGGGATTCGTAGATGATCTCGCCGTCCAGCGAATAGGCAAAGCCTTCGGGGGCGTCCACCTCCACTTTTTTGGCCTGCCGGTAGACGACGATATCCTTCATGTCGTCCCGGTCCAGATGCTCGCCGTTGGTATAGGGGGTGAGGATCTTCACAAAGCGCAGGCGGGAGATGGGCTTGATGAGGCACACCTCAATGAGGCCGTCGTCGGTCTTCGCCCGGGGCGCGCATTTGAAGGAGCCGCCCACGTATTGGGCGTTGGCCACGGTGCAAAGCAGCGCGCGGCCCTCCGGGTTCAGAGTTTCGCCGTCCGCCTTGACGGTGAAGTCGTTCTTCATGGCGGTCAGCAGCGCCTTGACGACGCCCTTGGTGTAGGCGTTTTTGTTGCCGTGACCGGTCTTTTCCCGTTCTTTGTTGATGGTGATGGCCACGGTGGTGTCAAAGCCGAAGTTCACCACGTTGTTTGCGTAGCGGTCGCCTACCTTCAGCAGATCCTGCGGCTGGGTGGGGGCGCGCAGCAGGGCCGCCACGGAACGGAACCGCTCCGCCCCGCCGAAGGCCTTGACAAAGTCGTTGCCGCTGCCGCAGGGATAGCAGGTGACGCTGACGTTCTCTCTGCCCGCCGCGCCGGAGAACACCTCGTTGACGGTGCCGTCGCCGCCGCAGGCGATAAAGCGGACTTCTTCCCCCGGGTGGTCGTCGCACCACTGCTTCACATAGGCGGTGGCGTCCCGGGGCGCTTTGGTGGCGTAGATCTCACAGTCGT
>CADAMO010000072.1 GCA_902788995.1 Oscillospiraceae bacterium | reverse complement strand
GCATACGGTTATCGGGATGAAGACTACTTCTTTACCCTGATTCGTTACCTGTCCCTGCCGTCTGTAAGATACCCATCCCACAATTTTCCGTGAAGAACCGAAAAAACGTGATCCCCATCATCGGGAACCACGAATCGCTGGCGCTGTCATCCTTAAAGCTGCTCCGGAACGGCGCGTCCGAAGAAGAACTGCGAAAAAAACGCGCGTATTGCCTGTGGATGCTTTCCGACGGCGAGCCCACCGCGGCGGCGTTCCGGGGGCTGCCCAAAGAAACGCGGGCGGAGCTGGTGGAGTATATCGAAAGCTTTTTGCTCTATGAGGAGATCACGGTGGAGGGGCGGCGGTTCCACCTCTCGCACACCCTTCCGGATTACCGCCCGGGACTGGATATCCACGACGTGACCCTGCGGGAATTCCTCTGGGGCGAGCCGGATTATACCGTCCGCTACGGCGACAACGCCCGGTTTATTACCGGCCATACCCCCACCAACGTGATCGCCCCCGCGTTTTTCGGAAAGATCTGGCAGGGCTGCGGCCATATCGCCGTCGACTGCGCCGCCGCCTGGGGCGGCCGCCTCGGCTGCCTGTGCTTGGATACGATGGAAGAATACTATGTTTGAAGGGAAGGAGAAATGTAACCATGAGTCATTCAGACTGTTTTGTCATTGAAGACAGTGTGCTGAAGGAGTACAACGTAAACACGCAGATCATTCTTCCGGAAGGAGTGCGGGAAATCGGGGACGGTGCTTTTGCTGGCTACCGCAACATTGTCAGCGTAACGCTGCCGGAGGGATTGGAACGTATCGGAAAAGATGCATTCCGTTGGTGCAGCAGATTAAAAAGCGTCAATATACCTGAAAGCGTGAAGGCGGTCGGTGAAGCCGCTTTTGAAGACTGTCGTGAGTAATCGATGATCACACAACCCGCGGAAGACGCCGTCCTCGGCGATAATTCTTTTGTGGGATGCGATGAGTTGACAGACAAAGATGGGTTCCTTATCGTCGGGAACGTATTGTACGGATATTACGGCACCGATGAACATGTAGTCGTCCCTCGTGGCGTAAAAAAGATCGGAGCAGACGCGTTTTCAAAGCATGATCGGGACTTCTTAAAAACAGTAGTATTGCCCGACGGATTGGAAGAAATCGCAAGAGGCGCGTTTATTGCTTGTCCTAACCTGACGTCCGTTTCCATTCCCGATACGGTAATCAGGATCGGAGAGGACGCTTTTTTCCATTGCAGCAGCCTTACGGATATTTCATTGCCGGAGAGCGTGAAAAGCATAGAAGACGCGGCTTTTCTTCAATGAAAGCAGTTTGCAGATGAGAACGGTTTTTTGATAATACGGGATATCCTATTCGAGTACAGTGGCAACCAATCCGAAGTCATCGTTCCGGACGGCGTCACACGGATCAGCAGATACGCGTTCCACGATAATGACAAACTGCTGCGGGTCACGCTTCCGGCGAGTGTAAAAAGAATTGCACGATACGCGTTCAGTAATTGCGAAAATCTGGAACACGTTGATTTGCCGAAAGGCGAAATCTCCATCAAAAAAGACGCATTTAGGCATTGTGACCGGCTCATAAAGCCAAAACGGAAATAAAAAAAGAAAGGATTTTTGAAAATGAAAAGGATCATCACGTTTGTAATCGCTTTAGCATTGCTGTTTTCTTTATGTTCCTGCGCCGAGACCGGTGAACAGGAAACGCCCTCATCGCGGGAAAACGGTAATACCATGTCCCCAGTAACCGGGACGCAGCAGACAGAGCCGCCGGAGGCGCCGGCAGAAACGACCTCAAGGCAGCCGCATCAGGAATACGTTGAGACCTATTTTATTTATGCTGAATCGGGCGCGGTCGTGACGTGGTTTGACAGTCAGACAGGTGAGTTCACGTACAAATGGAAATGCGAATCTTGCGGTACCACGCAGGGCGGAGAAACTTCGGGACATCGTCTGACTGCAAGCGGTTCCTCTTTAGACAGCGGTTTTACCTGCACGAATCCGAATTGCGAAATGTGGGGCAAGTCCCAGCGGGCAGTTATCAAATGCAATGTGACCGGTGAATGGGTAGGAGTTTACGATTGAGAAAACAAAATGAATGAATTGCAGTCGTTTTATCAATTGGCTTCGGATTTTTGCAAATTCTTGCAGAATGAGATCCAATCCGAAGGAACGCTTGATACGCTGATCTCCTTTTTGATGCGGCTATATTTACCCGCATTGGCATTGCCGCAGCCGGTATTGGAGAAAGAAAAGCCGCAGCACAAACGGACGGCTCCCGTGGAAATACGATTTCAAACGGATATGCCTACCTGCTATCGGGAAGTGTTCGACCCGTTTGAAAAGGAATCCCCGATTTATTGTGATCTAAAGGATGATCTGGCTGATATTGCCCGTGATTTGCATGACGGCATTGAAGCATATGACTCGGGGCTGCTTGGAAGAGCTGCCTTTACTTGGCGTGATGGTTCTGAATTTCACTGGGGAAACCATGCGGTTGACGCGATCCGGGTATTACACGCGATGAGAAGAAACCGTACGGTAAAAACATGGGGGTAATAAAATGGCCTTGACACAAAACGAAAAGCCGATATCCACCGGGTTTCCTTCTGCGGACGAAATTCTCAGCGGTAGGCTGTGCAGCGGCATAGGACGATCTTCCCGGCTGTCTGTGTCTTGAAACGATGGAAGAGCAATACGTATAACGGAGGATATAAAATGCAAATGAGATGTAGGTTTTCTTCGGGAAGCAAAAGGGAAAAGAAACAAACGCCGATCTCTACCGGGTCTCCCTCTGTGGACAAGCTTCTCGGCGGAGGGCTTCGTTCCGGTGAACTTGTCTGTATGGCGAGTCCTCAAGAAGCTATGAACACACAGTTTTTGCTCCAAACTGCAAAGCTTGCAAAAGCGCAAATGGAACAAACCGTTCTGATTATTGCTTCCGGCAAGTCTTTTGATTGGCTCTCCGCATTGTGGGGCGACAAAGAAGAAGCATATTATTTAATCTATGAAAAGGATTACACTGTTAAAGACTTGTGGAAAGAATTAATGCATGACGATTCGATCGGCATAGTATTAATCGGTGATTTCGGATGGATGAAGACCCCCTGTGACAACAGAAATAATGTGCAGGAGGAATGCAGTTTCGTTGACAAATGTGATCTGAATAAAATGCCGCATCCCTGTGTTGTAAAAGAGTTGAAAGAACTGGCAGAATCCTTTGATGTGCCCATCGTTGTGACGCAAAAAGTACCTGATACGAATGATAATTCTCTCGCTGCTCTTGGAATATCGCCGGATTTTGATCACACGCTTTTCCTGCGCTGTGATGATCAGATATGGCAGTTCAGGATGGTCGACAAAAATGAATCCCTCGTTCCGTCGCTGCCTGTTGAAGGAGAGCAGAAAAGCCCGCCGGATCTGCTGCGGTTTATCCCGTCGAAGGATGTGCGGGAACATCTGAAAGAGATCGGCTGGCAGCCGCCCACGCTGCAGGCTGCCCGTCTGGTTCTGGGTAATGAAACCGTTCCGTTTAACGAACGGTTGGAGACGCTGCTGCAGATCACCGAGACCTTTCCGGACGTCTTTCTTGATCTTTCTTCCTTCGATGATAACGGCGAAAGTCTGCACACGTTTCTTTCAGCGTATGTTCAGAATAAAAAAGAGAAACTGGCGGAGTTTTATCGCAGCGATAACGCGATGTATGTTGCAGAGAATTATGTGAATACAAACGTTTTTACATCGGCAGAGGCATGTCTGGACTGGGCGCTGATCGGGACAACACCTTCGGAGATGCTTTCTGAGCGAGTTCTGGTGAATAAGTATGTTCCGATTGAAGGCCGTGTATTCGGTGTTTTGTTCAACGGTTACAGACAGCCGATGAGAATCACCGGCGCCGCAAATCAAAAAGAGGAAGAAATCGAAGAGGACCTGCTCGGTGGGCCGTTTACTCTGCCGCATCCCTTCCGGCGGTTTGATCTGGTATGGCAGCCCGGTGAGACGGACGATTGGTTTGCCTGCGGAAATCCCATTCTGTTGGACCGCCTGCCGGAACCTATGACAGCAACGCCGGACAGCAGTCTGATTACAGCGGGCTATTGCTGCAGACGTAATGGCTCTCTCGATTACAAATTTTCACTACCGATAAAGGAGCTGGAATACTTGCCAAAGGAAAACAGTGCGTCGGAAGCGGAAATACTGCTGCGGCTGCGGGACTATCTTTCGGGAACCATTCCACTTTGTTGCTTCGCAAACAGCTTTGCGGCGTTTAGTATGCGAACAGCCGCCAACCGGGTGGAGGGGGATGATTATAAACCGGACGAACCCACCGCTCCCGTACCGCCTGTGGACGACGCGTTTCTCTTTTGTGACAACGATCTGCCGATCTGACGGATGGAGAATGTATGCATCAGTACACGGATCTGGAACGGAATGTAGCTCGCGGGGCTGAAACCAAATTATGTAAATGAGGGAGAGAAATGAAAAAACAAGAAAAGACCGTTTCAACAGGCATTTTCGCGCTGGACGATCTGCTGGGCGGCGGATTGCGGCGCGGAGAGCTGAGCTGTCTTGCGAACAGCGTTCGGACGGACAGCACGGAGCTTCTGTGTGATATCGCGGCAGCTTTTACGGAACAAACGGATGAAAACGTGCTGCTGGTTTGCCTTTCCGGTACAGAGGAAGAAGGTAGACGACAGAAAGAGAAGACCGTCCGGCGGCTTGCCGAACGAACGGGCCTGACACAGGAAACGCTTGCCCGGCGGTTTTTGGTCGATTTCTCGTCAGACTGTTATACCCCGTCGTCCCTTCGTGAGAGACTGCTTTCGGACGATTCGATCGGGCTGGTGCTGATCGACCGTTTTGATCGTATGTACGGCGATTGTGGAGGCGATATCAGCAAACGATGGGAGTGCCCCGGTTGTAACTGTGACGAATTCGAACGCCGTCTTTCACCGCCGTCTTGTGTCCCGTACACTCTCAAAAAGCTGGCGCGGATGTTTGCCGTGCCGATATTGGCTGTGCAGCGGGTCCCAAAAGCGGCAATCTGCTCCTTCTACGGGCTCGGCATCTCACCGGAATTCGATCACGTTGCGTTTTTGCGTAAAACCGAAGGCGGGTTTGCGTTCCTTCCGCCGCAGGGTAATCCACTATACATGAGCGGCGCGCTTGCGGCGTCGTATCACGTCTGGAGCCGCTCCGAACCGCTGGCGCAAAAGCACGCCGCGTGGCGGGAGATCATTGAAAACGTGCCGGACGAGGCGATTCCTTTTACAAGATGGAAAGCCCCGCGGGAGAGTGTGCACACCTTCCTACGGGACTACATGGCGCTGGAGGAACGTCTGCTGCGGGAATTCCATGATACAGACGGGCGGATCGCCTATAATTATTACGATCCGGAAATTGATCTGCTTTTGGATAACCGGGGTATCTATTACGACCTGAACGCATGCCTTGACGACGCGCTGGCAGCGCTGGAGGATTCGGACGGATATGAGGTGTGGCTGTACCGCATCGATCTCACCAACGGACTTCGCACAAGGGTTTTGTTCGACAAGCGCCGCGAGCCGTTGGATGTAAAGCCCGAATATCCGCTTTTTGTGACAGAAGAAGCGATTTTGTGGGATTCATTTGTTACACTGAAGTGAGATACCTACAAACAATAATACGTTGAATTCATTTTCATTGAATTTTGTTTCAACGTTTTTCATTCTTTCTAAATACCCAAAAAAACACTGAGCAGCTCTCCCGTAAAAGAAGAAACGCTCAGTGTTTTTCATAAAAAGAGGGGTCACGCTTTGGATTTTACCCAAGGCGGGGTATCGTCGGATGCCTTGAAGTTATAGACGGGCCTGATGATATCGAGCACGTCCACGCTGTCTCGGATCGCGTCGATGATATCCTCCAGCCGCTTATACGCCATGGGGGCCTCGTCCAGCGTGGTTTCGTTGACGGAAGTAGTGTAGATCCCCTCCATTGCCGTTTGGTACTCCGCCATGGAAAGGTTCGCGTGGGCGGCCTTGCGGCTCATGACCCGGCCCGCGCCGTGGGGAGCGGAGAAATTCCATTCCGGGTTGCCGCGGCCTACCGCCAGCACGCTGCCGTCCCGCATGTTGATGGGAATCAGCACCCGCTCGCCCTTGTGGGCGGCGATGGCGCCCTTGCGCAGGATCATCTCGTCCACGTCGATGTAATTGTGAACGGTGTGGAAGGCGTCAGTGCCGGTCATCCCGGTGCGGGCCAGCAGAATCTCCGCCATCTTTTCTCTGCTGAGGCGGGCGAATTCCTGGCAGAGCGCCACGTCGTGCAGATAATCTTCAAGAAAGCCGCCGTACAGCCAGCAGAGGTCCTCCGGCACGTCAGGCGTTTTATTTCTGTATTCCTTCCGCAACGCTTTCAGCGCGGTCTGGATCTCCTTCCGGCGTCCCGCTTCTTTGTAAGTCCGGATCAGCTCCTCCTCTTTGCAGAAAAGATCTTCCTTGCCGCTGTGCAGATCCACTGCCAGCTGCTGGTAGATCTCCGCTACCTGCTTGCCGAGGTTGCGGCTGCCGGAGTGGATCACCAGATAATACGCGCCGTCGGAAGCGCGGTCGATCTCGATAAAGTGGTTGCCGCCGCCGAGAGTCCCGAGAGAGCGCTCCAACCGACGGGTATCCTTCAGCGAGCGGAAGCAGCGCAGCGCTGTCAGATCGAAGTGCTCCAGTCTCCCCTCCCACACGTTCATGCCGGAGGGAATATAGTGCGCCGCCTCGTCGACCCTTTCAAAATCCAGCACGGCATCATTGAGCTTCACCGTATACATGCCGCAGCCGATATCCACGCCCACCACGTTTGGACAGGCCTTACCGACCACTGTCATGGTGGTGCCGATGGTGCAGCCCTTTCCGGCGTGCACGTCCGGCATGATCCGCACGCGGCTGCCCTCGGTGAGCGGGTAATCGCACATACGGCGGACCTGCTCGATGGCTTCCTCCTCCACAACGGTAGCATAGCAAAGGGCGGTATTCACTTTTCCCTTGATTTCAAACATATTGCTTCTTCTTTCCATTTTAAGGATTAAACTTATTGCGCCCGCACCAATCTATCATCTCTTCGGGAAACGCATCATTACAGAATCTAATTCGTCAACAAACTGTCGCGCCTCATCCAATGTCAGCTTTTGAGCCAGCTTATGCTTATTCCAACCATCGGAATCATACACATATTCCACACCAAGAATGAAATCGTTTCCCGCTTCCATAAAAGCTATTTTAAGAAACGGTTCGAAATAATCCGAAATAAAAAACGACGTTTTCCCGGATATGACATCGGCAATCTCTTCCGAGGTAGTTTCAATCTCATATGTCGAAATACAGTGATCTTTATATTTCAGTGAACTGCCTTCATCTTTAAAAGCGATATTCACCGTAAGCCAGTTTGCGTCACAATCAAATCTCTGTTCATTGGCTTTAATCTCGGGAAACTCATATCCTTCAACAAAGACCGATAATTCCTTTGTTCCGCTTCGTATAACCATGATATAATTCACTTTCTATGTCAATTAAAAAGCGTTCTTACGCGGCGATTGCCGCATAGCGTTCGCTCTCCAGCACGTCCAGCATCAGGCGCATGGGAGAGACGGTCTGGCCCGCCGCCATGGCGAACAGGCGGGGGGTACAGCCGGAAACCAGCGCCACGCCTTGCTCGTTCATGGTCACCGGATGCTGGCGGTTACGGCTGGCGACGTTCCAGAACACGATCTGCGGCAGCGCATACCCGTGGGCGGCGTACGCATTCGCGGCGTTCTCAAACACGGTTTTCTTTGCGTTCCTCACGCAGCTGTTGAATTCCATGTCGGAAATGATATAGAGCTTCGCGGGCAGCTCTTCGGGGGGAACGTCGTTCTTCACCGCGGCGTTCAGGATCAGGTCGAACACCGCCTCCAGATTCGTGTCCGCCACCTCGTTGAAAGAGGCCGCGTACCTGAGACGGTCCACGAAGGTTTCCCCTTTGAGTTCGATCAACTGCGGACGAGTGGAAAACTCGATAAAATGATTATGAAACGCACCCCTGTTGCGCTCCGCGAAATAGAGCCCCAAAGAAAAGGCCACCGACGCCGGCATGGGATCGCTCTGCCAGTACATGGAGCCGGAGGTATCCACCACCGCCAGCGCGTTCTCGGTTCCACCGAAATCCGGCAGGGCGGCCCAGGTGGCGTTCAGCGCGTTGGCTTCCTCCTCCGAAAGAGGACGGAGCGCGCTGCGGTTCGTCTCGCAGAAATAATGCCAATTCAGATACGGTTCCACCAGCTCATAGGGCATCACGTGGTCGGCGTGGAGCTTCGCTTCGCCGGAGGTGACCTTCGACAGGAAATCCCTGTAACGTTCGCTGTCGTTGCGGTAAAACGCCTTGCGGTATTTGAACATGGCGCGGGAGGGCTGCTTTTCATAATCGAAGGTATAGTCCTTTTTCCGCAGATTGTTTTCGATGATACGGATCTTCGCCCGCAGGGCGGCGAGCGCTTTGCGGTAGGCGACGTCCGTCATGCCGAACGCCCGCGCGATCCGCTTGCCGTGTTTCACGGTTTCGGCGTTGGAGGCGTTCACACTGGGCAGCCACTTTGCCAGCAGGGAGATCTCCTTCCCCTCCGCGTTTGCCGCCATATCCTTGCGGAACTGCTCCCGCATCAGGGCCAGCGCCGCCTTCTCGCAGGGGGTATCCAACAGCTCCAGCAGATCGTCCCAGCGGCCGTATTCCGCGATGCGTTCCAGATTTTTATTAACGGACGCCGGTGCGGTATGGGCCAGCCAGCGGAGAATCACGCGGAACACCCGGCGCTCCCCGAGCCCGCCGCGCACGTCGCGGGTATAGAACAGGAGCTTCATGGCCGCGTCCTTGTCCTCCGAGAAGGCGCGAAGAAAGCGTGCCACGATCTCCGCGTCGCTCTCCCGGCGCAGCGCGCCTGCCGTAGCGAAGAAATCCAGGCAGTCGGAGCCGGTGGTGATGTGCGCCGCCGCGCCGTTTTCGGTCAACGTGCGGTTGGCTTCCTCTTTGATGTATTCTAACATATCTATCACCTCATTTACAGGATTTTTTTATAATACAAGGCGCCGTTTTTCGAGTGGGATTCGAACCCACGAACGCGGATTTTCAGTCCGCTGCTTTACCAACTAAGCGATCACAAATAATTGCTGTCGGCTCCTTTTACAAGGTACGATTTGTTGATAGCGATCAGCTCCGGCAAGGAGCCTTCCGCATTCAGGATACGAAATAACCGGCTGTTCGTACCTTTATTTGAAGGGGATCGCTCCCCGTCAATACGGTCAAGGCGCTGTCAGCTGAGCGTTATCATTACGCATGCATTGGATGGCTGTAAGCGCCTTTCTTTTCAAGATGCGTTTACCAGACGATTGCCGGCCTTTCACCGTGCTCATTATGATGCCCACATGAGGCAACTCCTTGTACCAAGGAAAACCGTTTCCGTATTTGCTGTACGCATCTTTCACAAGGTACGTTTTTTCGATAGTGTTCTCCCTTGCGGGATTTTCACTTTGCGTTCAGACGCCACATGATGCCTTAGCGCATCCGATTCCGGAGTTGCTGCACGTACCTTTTATCACAAGGGGAATATCCCCTTTGATCCGAACAAGGCGCTTTTGATCCATGCAGGGCGCATTGGTGGACAAAGCCGCAATCTGCGTATCCGCTTAACAGGCGGTTGCTGGAAGCGCCTTTCTTTTCAAGATGCGTCTACCGGATCGTCACCCGGACTTTCACCGGGCGCCTCCTGCCCCGAAAGCAGGCGTTCCTGAACAGAACCAGACAATGGCGGAGGATTGCTGTACGCATCTTTCACAAGGTACGTTTCGCTTTACCTGCGGAATCAACGATTGCCGCCATTCAAAGCCGAAGCATTTGCTGATCGTACCTTTATTCAGGACAAAAAGCGGTTACGTGATTCCGAGCGCAACGGAGACTATGCCGCCTTCTGTTTTCAAAAACAAGACCCGTTCTGAATCACCATCCAAGTATTTTTCTTTTCTGCTGTCTGCGTCCGGGTCTTTATGCAAGGCACAATCGGGGTATGAACCCGCCGGTTTTTAAGACCTAATGCAAAAACTGCATATCGCTGCAAGTGCCTTTCGTGTATCAGCATACACGGAAAAACCGTATTTTTCACGGAAAAAAAGTTGCGAGCCTTCCCAAAATCAGGAAAGCTCGCAGTTTTTTTGTTTCATCAATCTCTCTTTGATCAGATCCTCAAAATGGGGCGGGCCCGTCACTTTGATCATCGGTCCGAAGGACAGCACCCGGATCACCAGCTCCGTTTCGTCGTCTTTATCGTAACGCACCGTCACCCGGTAACGCTTTTCGTCGATCCGTTCGGCCTCCTTCTCAAAATGCGCGAAGTGCAGCAGCGCCCGCTCCAGCGCGTTGCGCTCGTTGATCAGATCGAAGGTCACTTCCTCCGTCCGCTTGGCGTAATCGTTTTCCGGGTTCTCCGTAAACGGTTTCCGGTACGGCTTGCAGTTCACGATCCGCCCCAGATTGATCACCCGTCCGTAACGGCTGCCGTTGCCGATCAGACGGAACTTATCGTCTTTTTCAGAGTATTCTATGTATTTGGGAAGCAGTACAAGGTCGGTGATCCCGCCGAAACGGTTCTTCGTATCGATCCGCAGCGGCGTCCCGTCATGAATTGCCTCCAGTATCATCCGGAAGCGCCGGATATATCCCTCGTCCTCATAAGGATCGCCATCGGCATACTTGTCGAACACGACGTAATCGTCCGGCGTGAACAGCGGCTCCACGTCCGGATCGTCCGGGATGGCAGCCGGGAACAGCCGGATGCGCGGGTCCAGCGAGATCGCATTCAGCCACCGCCTTTGCAGGAGCGTCAGCGGCATGGTGGGGACAGCTTTTAGCGGCGTGGTCCCGTCCGGCAGCAATAACGGCCACCGCCCCTGCGTCAGCGCGGGCTCCACGTTGAGCAGGCTTTCGCCGAAGGCGTTCTCCGCGATCAGCTTCCGCATCGTCTCCAAGGAAACGGGCGCGCGCACGGCTTCCTTCAGGATATTTGCCACCGTATTATAGTAAGCGCCGTAAAGCTCGCTGAAGATCATGTTTCTTCGCCCCCTTCCAGCCCGTACAGTCGGTACATGGCTTCGACGTCGTCAAGGAACCGCTTCTGCAGCTCGGGATCGGAGAAGGAGACGGACGTGATCCGGCAGAGGAACGTGCGGATCCACGGCACCATTTCCGCGGCATCGTACACGTCGGCGGAAAACCGGCTGGTATGGTCGTCCAAACGTTCCACGGTCCCGCAGCGCTTTTCCCTCTCCAGCCGCTGATGGATAAACTGTTCGTCGTCCTCATAACGCACGGTAAACTCCACGTGCTCCAGCCGCGCGCCGGAACGGCTGTGGGTGCTCACGCCCCACAGATGCGGCGTCATCCGGTCCAACTCCGCCCGCAGTTCGTCGTAATCCGCCCTGGGCTCCCCCGCTTCCACGGAGACGATCCGGTCAACACGGAAAGAACTCATGCGGCTCTTATACTTGGGCACAAAACCCAGCAGGTGCTGTCGCCCGTTCTGCGCGCTGATAAAGATCCGCAGCGGCACGACGGTACAGGACTGAAGCGCTTCTGTCTTTTTGTTGGTGGAGGTGACGGTGATCTCCCGTTTTTCATGCATGGCGTCGAACAGCGCCAGCAAAACCTCGCTGTCCAGCGTGCCGGTGATGTAGTGGTGCTTGAAACCGAAAACGCCCTCCCTGGGTTCGGATTTGTCCAGCAGAAAAGAACCGATCACCCCGCAGGGAGCGGCCTCCGAAAAAAAATCCAGCACGTCGGAGATCTCCGGCGAGGCCGTCTCCGCCCGGCGGTAAACGGTATTCCGCCCCTGTTTTACGGCGATCACCAGCCCTTCGCCCACGTACTCCTTCAGTTTTTTCCGCACGGTGGATTCGTCAAACGTGCAGGGCTCGTCAAAGGCGGATAAGCGACTGTCGATCTCGTCCATGATTTCCGGCAGGGACAGGCAGACGGCAGGCTCATGCAAAACGTCAAACAGCAGAAAATGGAGCGTGATATCGCCGTCGGTGAAGCTTTTCGTCTTCCACGCGGCGTAAAGCGGGTTGCGGCGGGTCACGCGGCTGTCCACAGAAAGGAATACGGCCTTGCCCTTCGCCGTCTGGCGGAAACGCATGTAACCGCCCAGCCAGCTTTCCACCCGGCGGCGCTCGTTATCGTAGGAGCGGGCGCTCTTTTTGTCATATTCCTCGCGGCTTTTGAAGCCGTAAACGTAAAACTCCCGCATATA
>CADAMO010000071.1 GCA_902788995.1 Oscillospiraceae bacterium | reverse complement strand
TTATCGGAGACCTTGTCCTCCGCGGACCCCTGCGCCTTGGCCTCGGTGGTGCCGGTGGTGGAGTAGAAGAAAGCCTCCTTGGTGCGCTGGTTGATGAAGAAGAAGCCGAGAATGGAGTCGTCGGAGGTGACGGAGGTAACGCCGGTGTAGAGGTACACGTCGTCGCCGATGGCCAGGAACGAATAGCCCTGGGAGGTCTGGCGCACACCGGACTGGGCGATGATGGAGTTCCAGAAGCCGCCGGCGTATTTGCCCAGCCAGTTGTACTGGCGGATCAGCAGGTCCGCGTCGTAGGCCTGGTCGATCCAGGAGATCTCGGTCTTCATGGCCTCGGCGGTGTAGTAGGTGTCTTCGCCGGTCTCGGCGTCCACCAGAATAATGCCCTGCACCTCGTCGCCGCCCACCAGGCCGATGGTCTTTTTGATGTGCTCCACCACCCAGTAGGGCTTCCCGGTCTCGTCGATCTCGAAGCTGATCTCGCCGAAAATGTAGGTGGGGTATTTGAAGCGCAGCACGCGCTCCAGATATTCGCCGAAGTGCTCCGCGGTGGAGTAGGCGATATCGTAGTCGGTGATCAGCTCCGCCTCCTGGGTGTTCAGGTTGACGCGCACATAACCGGGAATACCCTCGTGCTCGTCGCCGATGACGGAGTTGGTGAACCACTTGAAGATGTTGCCGTATTTCAGCGGGTACACCCGGTAGGGCGTGCCCTTGTAGTTGATCTGGGTGGAATCCTCGGTGAGCACCACGAACTGGGATTCCAGATTCAGCTTGGAAAAGTCGCCCAGCGTCTTGGTAGCCAGCGCCTCGGCGGCGGCCGCGTCGATCAGCGGCACCTTGTCAAAGTCGCTCATGCGGTTGATGGCTGAAACGGTGTCGTCAAAATCCGCCGTGTCAATGTCCAGCACCTGCGCATAGTCCTTGGCGCGGAAGAAGGGGGAGGAGACGAGATAGCCCACGCCCACGATCAGCCCCAGCACCAGCGCGATGGCGACGGGGGCGACGGCCTGCCGCTTGACGAAGGGCACGTATTCCGGCTTGGTGGCCGCGCCGGAGGTGAGGAACGCGCTGGCGACGTAAGCGCCCAGCACGATGGCCCAGTAGATATAAAAGTCATAGGAACCGAGGTTCATGGGGGGCAGCATGAAATAGTACGCCACCACCGCCACCACCGCGGTGATGATCACGTTGATCACGATGCGCAGCGCCGGTCTGTCCGGCGGAATGAACACGTCCTTGACGCTTTTTTTCTTCCCGCTGTCGGAAAAATCAACTTTGATGGGATCCATAGATTTCGCTCCTTTTAATAGAGTAAATATAAATATAACATATTCTTATCTGAAAGGCAAGCAAAAGTTTGCGCCGCCCCGGGCGGGCAGCCACAAGGGCGGTTTACTCCGCAGGGCGGTTTACTCCGCTTCTTCCGGCTCTTCCGGCTCGTCAGCCGCGTCGTCCTCCTCCGGGAATTCCCCGTCCGGTTCATCCTCGTCCGGGACCGGTTCGTCGTCCTCATCCTCCCGGCCGCTGCGGATGATATACAGGCCGACGGCCGCGCCGATGCCGAGAATGCCCGCCGCCACGCAGGCCACCACGGCGCCCACGTCCTTCCGCCGCTGGGCCAGCGCCCGCTGGCCTTCGGGGGCGGTGGTGGTCTCCGGCGCGTACTGGTCGTTGCGCACCTTGAATGACAGCCCCATCTGCGCGCAGTACTGCTGCGCGTAGGTCCCGGAGTAACCCACGACGGTCGTTCCCGCGGGTATGGCCTCCGCCCCGATCTCCGTGACGGAGTCGGGCACAAAGACGCTTTTCAGGGCGTTGCAGCCGGAAAACGCGGAAGCCCCGAGAACCGTCAAGCCCCGGGGCAGCTCCGCCTTACGCAGGGACCGGCAGCAGTAAAACGCCCGCTCGCCGATGGTCCGCGTCCCTTCGGGAAACGACAGCTCCGTGAGGCCGTCGCACTCCCAGAAGGCGGATTCGCCGATGTGCAGCAGCCCCTCCGGCAGCGTGACGCCGGCCATCTGGCCGCAGGACCAGAAGGCGCTGTCCGCGATCAGCAGCGTGCCTTCTTTTACGTCGACGGTCGCCTGCCGGGGCATTTCGCCCTTGTAGTTCAGCAGCGCGCGGTTCAGATAGACGGGGCCGTCCGGCTGCGCGGCGTACCAGGCAGTGTCTTCAAAGGCCTTTTCGCCGATCCGCTCCACGCCTTCGGGCAGCGAAATCGTTTCCAGCGCGAGACAGCTGCGGAAAGCCCTCCGCCGGATCTCCGTCACGCTGTCGGGCACGGCGATCTCCTTCAGCTCACGGCAGTAGTAAAACGCGCCGTCACCGATGCGTTCCAGCCCGTTGGGCAGCGTCACGCCCGTGATCCCGGTGTGCTCGTAGAAGGCGTTGTCGCCCACCGACGTGACGCCCTCGCCGATCTCAACGGCGCTGATTTTTCCGCGCAGCGCCGCAAAGGGGGAGGCCGGTTCGCCGTCGGTGACGTAATCCGTCATGTCTCCTTCGCCGGTGATCTTCAGCGTGCCGTCGCCCGCCAGCGTCCATCTGACGTTTTCTCCGCAGTCGCCGGAGGGGTCCGCCGCCGCGGCGCCAACGGCGGCCGCCAGCCATAAAACCAGCGCGCAGACCGCGATCCATATCACTTTCTTTTTCATGATTGACTCCATTGCTTATTCACATTCAACAGCCCTTGACCGTTGTTGCCATACTGTTTTTATCATATCGTATCACCGGCGGAAAATCAATACCAAATTACCCGTTTGGGGACTTCCCAAGGGTAAAAAAATATGGTACAATATAAATAATATGATCAAAAAAGGGGACCGGATATGGATTACAAGCAAGCGAACGCCGTCGCCAAAAAATTGGTGGCGCAGATGACCGTGGAAGAGAAAATGGAGCAGCTCCGCTATGAAGCGCCCCCCATCGAACGGCTGGGGATCGAGGGGTATAACTGGTGGAACGAGGCCTGCCACGGCGTGGCCAGGGCGGGCGTGGCCACCGTCTTCCCCCAGAGCATCGGCATGGCCGCCAGCTTCAATCCCGCGCTGGTGGGCGAGGTGGCGGACGCCATCTCCACCGAGGGCCGCGCCAAGTACAACAAGAGCGTGCAGTACGGCGACCGGGGCATTTTCAAGGGCTTGACCTACTGGGCCCCCAACATCAATATTTTCCGCGATCCCCGCTGGGGCAGAGGACAGGAGACCAACGGCGAGGACCCGTTCCTGACTTCCGCCATCGGGTCCGCCTTTATCAGGGGCCTGCAGGGCGACGGCGAGTTCTACAAAGCCACCGCCTGCGCCAAGCACTTCGCGGGCCACTCCGGCCCCGAGGGCAAACGCCACGGCTTCGACGCGAAAATCAGCAAAAAGGACCTGGCGGAGACCTATCTCCCCGCGTTCCAGAAAGCGGTGGAGGCGGGCGTGGCCGGCGTGATGGGCGCGTATAACCGCACCAACGGCGAGCCCTGCTGCGCCAGCGAAACCCTCATGAAGATCCTGCGGGAGGACTGGCGGTTCGAGGGCTATTTCGTCTCCGACTGCGGCGCCATCACCGATATCTGCAACGGCCACCACTGCGCCGAGGATCTGCCCCACGCGGCGGCCATGGCTTTGAAGGCGGGCTGCGAGCTGAACTGCGGCGACGCCTACGTCCATCTGCGTGAGGCCTACGAGCAGGACCTGATCGACGAGGCGGAGATCACCGCGGCGGCGGAACGGCTGTTCACCATCCGTGCGCTGCTGGGCGAGTTCGAGGAGAACCGCCCCTATGCCGATATCCCCTATTCCGTGCTGCGCAGCGAGGAAACCAAAGCGCTGAACCTGAAAGCGGCGGAGCAGACCATCGTGCTGCTGGAAAACAAGGACGGCTTTTTGCCGCTGGATAAGTCAAAAAAACGCACCATCGCCGTGGTGGGCCCCAACGCCATGTCCCGCACGGTGCTGGAGGGCAACTACCACGGCCACGCGGCGGAATACGTCACCGTGGCGGACGGCATCCGGCGGGAGTTCCCGGAGGCGGAGATCCTCGTGGCCGACGGCAGCCCCGTCTTTGAGGGCGGCTATTGGGACGGCTTCAAGGACCTGCAGAGCGAGGGCGCGGCGGCGGCCGGCGAAGCGGACGTAACGGTGCTGTGCCTGGGCCTTGACCGGGGCATCGAGGGTGAAGAGCTGGGCTATGACAACGAGTTCACCGACCGGGGCGACCGCAAGACCATGCGCCTGCCCGCCTGCCAGATGAAGCTGGCGGAGATGATCTGCGACGTGTGCGACAACGTCATCGTGGTGGTCATGTGCGGCTCCTGCGCGGACCTGGGCGAAAAGGTGAGGAACCACGCCAAAGCGGTGCTCCACGCCTGGTACCCCGGGGCGCTGGGCGGCCTTGCCGTGGCAAGAGCCATCGCAGGGGAATTCTCTCCCAGTGGAAAGCTTCCCATCACCTTTTACAGCGACAAAAATACGCTGCCCCCCATGGAGGACTACAACATGGCCGGGCGCACCTATCGCTATATGACCGAAAAGCCCCTGTACCCCTTCGGCTACGGCCTCAGCTATACCACGTTCGCCTACGGCAAGCCGGAGATCGTCGAAGCCGACGAAAAGACGGTCAAGCTGTCCGTGGAGATCACCAACACCGGCGACGTCGACGGCTGGGAGAAGGCCCAGTGCTACGCAAAATTCACCGACAGCCGCACGACCACTCCCAACTGCCAGCTCTGCGGCCTGGCCCCGGTGTATCTGAAAAAAGGCGAGACGAAGACCGTGGAAGTGACCGTGGACCGTTTCTGGCTCAAGGCCGTGACGGAGGACGGCGCCCGCGTGGAACCCGACGGCGGCGTGACCCTTTACGTCGGCGGCGGCCAGCCGGACGGTAAGGCGGAAGGGATCGGGTTGTAAAAGCGGGATTTGTCGGGGCAACCCGGTAGCGCGGCACCTCAGTGCCGCTCTTGACAAATGTAACTTTTGAAACGGAATTTGGAATTATCTGCCGTTTTCTCTTACATAATGAGCGTTAAGGCAACGATTTATAAAAGTTGTTTGTGCTTATAGCGTCACTGAGGTGCCGCGCTACCGCATGGGTCAACATCTCGACAAATTCCCAATTTGACTTTTCCCCCACCCTATGATATACTTTTCTTTATGAATAACGACTACTTAAAAAAAGAAGACTATGACGAGCCCTGCTGCCCGCTGACCAAGCCGGACGCGGTGCAGACCATCCCGCTGCGGCGGGTGCTGGACAAGCTGGACGAGTATTTTGCCAAAGACGACGCGGCGGCTGCCGAGCGTCACCTGAACTACTGGATGGCGGAGGCGGAGCAGAACCGGGATTACCGGGGTAAGCTGTCGCTGCTGAACGAGCTGGTGGGCCTCTACCGCAAGAACGGCCGGGAGCAGGAGGCCATGTCCGCTGCGGAGAACGCCGTGGCATTGGCGAAATCCATCGGGCTGGAAGGCTCCGTCACCATGGGCACCACGTTGCTGAATTACGCCACCGCCTGCCGCGCCTTCGACCATCCGGAAAAGGCGCTGGACCTCTATGAGCAGGCGCGGGGGCTGTACGAGGCCAACCTCTCCCCGGTGGATGAGCGTCTGGCGGGGCTGTATAACAACATGGGCGTCACGCTGACCGCCATGGAGCGGTACGCCGAGGCCCGGGACCTGTATGAAGCGGCGCTGGCCATCATCGGCAAAACCGAGGGCGGTCAGGCGGACGAGGCCGTCACCTGGCTGAACCTGGCGGACCTGATCGGCAACGAAAAGGGGCTGGAACAGGGCGACGCGGGCATCCGCGCCTGTCTCGACAAGGCCGAGCGCCTGCTGAACGACGAAGCCCTGCCCCACGACGGCTACTACGCCTTCGTCTGCGAAAAATGCGCCCCCACCTTCGCCTATTACGGCTATTACTTCACCGCGAAGGAGCTGGAAAAACGCGCCGCGGAGATTTACGGACGGTAGCACGGCGCTGTTTTAACGGTAGCGCGGCACCTCAGTGCCGCTCCAAGCGCGAACAACTACCGTAGCACGGCGCATTGCGCCGTCTGGCGTGCAAAGTTAAAAGAATTGAATTGCAGCGAAAGAACACCATTCCCATACGATATTATTCAGAGAAAAACAAATCATCATGGGCAACTGCCCGACGGTGCGGGTCTCCGGTGGAGACCTCTGCCGCAGACAGAAGCACCGACCGAGCCGGCAGGCGAGACCGCAATGCGCCGTGCTATGTAATGTAATTTTTCCCTCACAGCGGCACTGAGGTGCCGCGCTACACATTTTCCATGAACGGACTGCAACTTTCAAAAGAATACTACGAAACCTACGGCAAACCCATGCTGGAGGAGAATTTTCCCGACCTGCTGCCTTATCTTGCGGTGGGGTTCACGGGCAGCGGCTCGGAACGCTGGGGCTTTGACGACGAGATCTCACGGGATCACGACTTCGAGCCGGGGTTCTGCCTCTTTCTGCCCGATGAAAGCATCGTCGACGCGAAGCAGGAATTCCGGCTGGAACGGGCCTACGCCAAGCTGCCGAAAGAGTATTTGGGCGTAAAACGCCAACCCATGTCGCCGGTGGGCGGCAACCGCAACGGCGTGAAGCGCACGGCGGATTTCTTTACCGTGTCGGTGGGATCGCCCGACGGCCTTCTCACGACGGAGCAATGGCTGCAGCTGCCCTCCAACGCGCTGGGCGAAGCCACCAACGGGGAGGTGTGGTTCGACGGCTTCGGGGAGCTCACCCTGATCCGCGACCGGCTGAACGCCATGCCGGAGGATATCCGGCTCAAGCGGCTGGCGGGGAACCTTTTGCTGATGGCGCAATCCGGGCAGTACAACTTCACCCGGTGCCTCAACCACCATGAGCCGGAGGCGGCGCAGCTTGCCTGCGGCGAATTCGTGAACGCCGCCCTGCAGGCCATCTTTTTGCTGGACCGGCAGTATATGCCCTACTACAAATGGAGCTTCCGCGCCCTGCGGACGACCCTTCACGAAGAGGAGCTGGCGGATAAGCTCTCCATCCTGCTGACGACGGGCCTTTCCGAAGAGACGGCGGAGGACCGGTACGTGGTGATCGAGGATATCTGCTCCGACTTCATCGACCGGCTGCAAAGCGAAAACCTGACCGAAGCCATCTGCGGCGACATGGAAAAGCACGCCTACTCCGTCAACGACCGGGTCAGGGACGGGGAGATACGGAATCTGCACATTCTGGCGGGCGTATAGCCCGTAGCGCGGCTCCGTGAGCCGTCCCGCCGTGAGGCGGTTTTATGCGAAAGTATCTTGAAAAAACTACGTAACGCGATTTGTCTAAACGCCGCAATACGGCGTCAGAAATCCTCGACAGGCGACAGCCTGTCTTGCGGTTTCTTCCTTGTCTTGCGACGTTTATCCGGCGCATAAATGATTCACGATTAAATTGGTGGAGCAGTAATTCAATCGGAATCGCGTTGCGGGCGGCTCACGGAGCCGCGCTACATCATAATCAACGGAGGACAAACCAATGACCATCACTAACGACGTCCGTTATATCGGCGTCAACGATCACAACATCGACCTGTTTGAGGGCCAGTATATCGTGCCCAACGGCATGGCGTATAATTCCTACGCGATCCTCGACAGCAAGATCGCCGTCATGGACACCGTGGACAAGCATTTCACCCATGAGTGGCTGGACAACCTCGCCGCCGCCCTCGGCGACAAGAAGCCGGATTACCTCGTGGTGCAGCATATGGAGCCGGACCATTCCGCCAACATCGTGCAGTTCATGAAGGCCTATCCGGAAGCCACCGTGGTCTCCTCCCAGAAGGCCTTCGTCATGATGAACAACTTCTTCGGCTGCGACTTCGCCGACCGGCGCATCGTGGTCAAGGAGGGCGATACGCTGGAACTGGGCAGGCACACCCTGCACTTTATCGGCGCCCCCATGGTCCACTGGCCCGAGGTGCTGATGACCTACGACGACGCCGACAAGATCCTTTTCTCCGCCGACGGCTTCGGCAAGTTCGGCGCGCTGGACGCGGAGGAGGACTGGGCCTGCGAGGCCCGCCGCTACTACTTCGGCATCGTGGGCAAATACGGTGCGCAGGTACAGGCCGTGCTGAAAAAGGCCGCGAACCTTGACATTCAGATCATCTGCCCGCTGCACGGCCCCGTACTCAGCGAGAACCTGGGCTATTACCTCGGCCTTTACAACACATGGTCCTCTTACGGCGTGGAGAGCGAGGGTATCGTCATCTGCTACACCTCCGTCTACGGCAACACCAAGGCAGCCGCCGAGCTGCTGGCGGACAAGCTGAAGGCCAAGGGCTGCCCCAAGGTGGCCGTCAACGACCTGGCCCGGGACGACATGGCCGAGTGCGTGGAGGACGCCTTCCGCTACGGAAAGATCGTCCTTGCCACCACCACCTACAACGCGGAGATCTTCCCCTTCATGCGGGAGTTCATCAACCACCTGACCGAGCGCGGCTTCAAGAACAAGACCGTGGCGCTGATTGAAAACGGCAGCTGGGCCCCCATGGCCGCCAAGACCATGAAGGCCATGCTGGAGGGCTGCAAGAACCTGACCTTCGTCGAACCCGTGGTGCATATCACCTCCGCCCTGAACGACATCAGCAAAAAGCAGATCGACGAGCTGGCAGACGAACTGACCAAGGACTACGTGGCGCAGAACGGCGAGACCGCCAACAAGAACGACCTGACCGCCCTGTTCAAGATCGGCTACGGCCTGTACGTGGTGACCAGCAACGACGGCAAGAAGGACAACGGCCTCATCGTCAACACCGTGACGCAGGTGACCAACACCCCCAACCGGGTGGCTGTGTGCATCAACAAGCAGAACTATTCCCACCACGTCATCAAACAGACCGGCGTGATGAACGTCAACTGCCTCTCCGTGGAGGCCCCCTTCTCCGTGTTTGAGACCTTCGGCTTCCAGAGCGGCCGCACCGCGGATAAGTTCGCCGGATGGGAGACCCTGCGCAGCGACAACGGGCTGGTGTTCCTGCCCAAATATATCAATTCCTTCATGTCGTTGAAGGTGGAGCAGTACGTGGACCTTGACACTCACGGCATGTTCATCTGCTCCGTCACCGAGGCCCGCGTCATCTCCGACAAGGAGACCATGACCTACAACTACTACCAGTCCAACGTGAAGCCCAAGCCCCAGACCGAGGGCAAAAAGGGCTGGGTCTGCAAGGTCTGCGGCTACGTCTACGAGGGCGAAGAGCTGCCCGACGATATCGTCTGCCCCCTGTGCAAGCATGGCGCGGCGGATTTTGAGCCCATCGGGTGACGCCCATTATAACGTAGCACGGCTCATTGAGCCGCCCGGCGAAGCCGTTCCGAGCAGGTGTAACATGATGCAACCCACCTGAATCAACAACAAGCATTCGTTTTCTGACAACGTCGGTTTAAAAATGCTTGTTCTGAAAACCGCCTTACGGCGGGGCGGATCATTGATCCGCGCTGCAGAGACTGTTTGTTTTTTCTTTCCGACGTCGATCCTCGGCATCGGCCGGCTGGCGGTTGTTTTGCGTCTCAGTATTGATTTTCAGATACGGTTTATGCTATACTATCAACGGAAAGGCCGGTGAAACGGTATGTGCAGTCAAAACACATTGGCGCTTTTATTAAAAGAAACCGTGAACGGTCTTCGCGGTTTTTTCGGCGATCGGCTTCGCAGCGTCATCTTGTATGGCTCTTACGCCCGCGGCGATTATGACGATGAATCGGATATTGACGTAATGGCGTTGGTGGACATGGATAAAGACGAGCTGGCGGCGTACCGCAGACAAATCAGCAATTACTCCTGCGAATTGGATTTGAAATACGACGTTGTGCTCTCCATCAAGCTGCAGGATAAGGCGACCTTTGACCGCTGGAGCGCTGTGCTGCCGTTTTTTCAGAATGTGAAAAGGGACGGTGTTCAGGTGCATGGATGAAGAAAGAAAAGCGCTGGCCCTGTTCCGGATCGAAAAAGCAAAGAACGATCTCCACGATGCGAAGGAAACGCTGCGGCTCGGTATGTATGACAACGCCGCCAACCGGTCGTATTACGCGATTTTTCACGCAGCGAGAGCTGTGTTGGCGTTGGACGGTCTTGATTTCAAAAAACACGCAGGCGTAGTCGGTACATTCAGCAAAAACTATATCAAAACCGGTATTTTTGATCCTTCCATGGCAAAAATGATCAAATCCGCGTTCAGTATTCGTTCTGAAACCGACTACGAGGATTTCTACGTCGTATCCAAATCGGACGTGGAGCAGCAGGTTTCCGACGCCGGAATATTTGTTTCCAAGGTGGAAGAATTTATAAATAAAAAAAGAAAGGAGCACCATACCATGAAGTACGTATGCGACGCCTGCGGGTGGGAATACGACGAAGCGCTGGGCGATCCCGATAACGGCATTGCTCCCGGCACCAAGTTCGAAGACCTTCCCGAAGATTTTGAATGCCCTGTCTGCGGCGTAGGCAAGGACATGTTCTCTGAAGCATAATTGAAACAAAGAAAGGGAAAACTGATATGGAAATGAAGTTTTACCGCTGCGCCCATTGCGGCAAGATCATCGCCGTGGTGAAGGAATCCGGCGTGCCCGTCATGTGCTGCGGTCAGAAGATGGAAGAGATCGTCCCCGGCACCACAGACGCGGCCGTGGAAAAGCACGTGCCCGTGTATGAGGTAAAGGACAACGTCGTCACCGTCTGCGTTGGCAGCGTGGCCCATCCCATGACCGAGGAGCACTACATCGAGTGGGTGTCGCTGCAGACAAAGAGCGGCAACCAGCGCAAGGCCCTGAAGCCCGGCGACGAACCGAAGGTCTGCTTTGCCATCCTTGACGGCGACGAGGTCGAAGCAGTCTACGCCTACTGTAACCTGCACAGCCTTTGGAAAGCGTAACACGGCGCCCGGGAAGTCGGTAGCGCGGCACCTCAGTGCCGCTTCCGGCATTTGTTACGAGAGAAACGGATTGGATGATATCAGTTTCCGCAGATCGAATGAGCGCTGTTTCACCGAACGGTCCGTTTGAAAAGTTGTCAGAGTCAAGAGCGGCACTGAGGTGCCGCGCTACCAAAAAGAAAAGGAAAGAGAAAAATGGCAGAAATTACGTTAACGAACGCAAATTTTGAGCAGGAAGTGCTGAAATCCGATATCCCCGTGCTGGTGGATTTCTGGGCCTCCTGGTGCGGCCCCTGCAAGATGCTCTCTCCCATCATCGCCGAGATCGCCGCGGAATACGACGGCAAGGTGAAGGTGGGCAAGGTCAACGTGGACGACGAGCCCGCCCTTGCCAACATGTTCGGCATCGAGAGCATCCCCACCGTGATGGTGTTCAAAGAGGGCAAAATCACCGGCACCTCCCTGGGCTATCGCCCCAAAGAGCAGATCACCGCGATGCTGTAAACGGGTCCCTTCGGACCGCGTTCCCGTTACGCAACCGGTACGGTCGGCGCATTCCGCGCCGGCCGTTTTTCCGCCTCCGGGGGCGGTTTTTCCGGGAACCGTTGACAACGGGCGGCAAATGGGGTAAACTGGAACTAAAAAAACTGATAAAACATTGCGAAAGTGAATAAAAACCGTGGCAAAGAATGTAAAAACCAACGTCATGCGCCTGCTGGACGGCGCAAAGATCCCCTATCGCGACCACTGCTACGTTGACAGCGGCGTTATCAGCGGCACGGACGTGGCGCGGGTACTGAACCAGCCCGTCGACCGCGTATTCAAAACGCTGGTGACGGAGGGGGCAAGTAAAGAGCACTACGTGTTCGTGGTGCCGGTGGAAAAAGAGCTGGACCTGAAAAAAGCGGCCAAGGTCGTGGGGGAGAAGAGCATCGCCATGATCAAGAGCAAGGAGCTGCTGCCCCTGACCGGCTATATCCACGGCGGCTGCTCGCCCATCGGCATGAAAAAGTTTTTCAGAACGACGGTGGACGTCTCCGCCCGGGCGCAGGAGACGATCTTCGTCAGCGCCGGAAAAATCGGCTATCAGGTGGAGCTGGCCCCCGCGGATCTGGAAAGGATGATCCGCCTGTCCTACGCCGATATCACAGACTGACCCCGGCGGAAAGGTTACGGAACTGTCATCTTCCGTCTGCAACAATCCGGCCTCCAACGGAATCTTATGGATGCAAGCGAATCCCCAAAAAACTGTCAGGAGGCGCGCCCATGCCCGGTAAACAGAAATGTAAAATGCTGCGGGAGATCCGCAGAAATATCGCGCAGGAGAATGAGATCCCCTTTGTGACGGAGGAGTGCCGTTACCGGGGCGACTGCGAGGGGACCTGCCCCAAATGTGAAAGCGAGCTGCGGTATCTGGAGCAGCAGCTGGAAAAGCGGCGCAGCCTCGGCAAACGGGTGACCGTCGCCGCCATGGCGCTGGGGCTGACCGCGTCTTTCGCCGGCTGTTTTCCCCAGGTCACCGGTAAAATGACGTATGACGAACCCACTTCCGATGAGCTTATCCTTGAGGGGGAAGTCGCCGCGCCGGAGGCGCCGGAAACGGAGAAAACGACCGACGAAACCGGAACCGCCGCGCCGGAGGACTTCGACCCGTCGGAGAACGTCAATGAGGACGTCTACGGCCCGCCTCCGTTTGAAGAAGAGGCGCAGGGGTAAGCCTTGTCCCATTTCCGACAGAAAGGAGAATGACAGATGGCCGGTAAACAGAAGTGTAAGCTGCTGCGGGAGATCCGCCGGAAGATCGCCGAGGAAAACGACATCCCGCTGGTAACGGAGGACTGCCGCTACAAGGGCGACTGCAAGGGCACCTGCCCCAAATGCGAAAGCGAGCTGCGCTATTTGGAGCAGCAGCTGGAAAAGCGCCGCAGCCTCGGCAAAAAGGTGACCGTCTCCGCGCTGGCGCTGGGGCTGACCGCCTCTTTCGCCGGGTGCCGCCCGCCGATCGGAAACGTGCTGGAGGGCGACGTGCCCTATGAGTACACCGAAACGGATGGCATGATCGCGCCGGACGACCGTTGCACCCCCACGGACGGCGGCACGACGGACCCGGAGGACGAGCTGGTGCTGGATGGAGACGTGCTGTACGTGCCCGAAGAGGAATACGACCCCGCGGAAAACCTGTCGCCGACGGTCTACGGCCCTCCGCTGACGACGGCGGAGAACGCCGATGGCTGAGGAACGCTTTCCGCAGCTGGGCCTGTCCCGGCTGCGCATGGCAACGGACGGCAAGGGCGTCACCACGCTGGTGGCAGGGGCCGGCTGCCCGCTGCGCTGCGAGTGGTGCATCAACCGGCGGCTGCTGGCGGAAAAAACGCCGGAGTGGGTCTCGCCCGAAACGCTCTTTGAGCGCACGCGCGTCGACAACCTGTATTTTCAGGCCACCGGCGGCGGGCTGTGCTTCGGCGGCGGGGAAGCGCTGCTTCACACGGCCTTCGTCGCGGCCTTCCGGCCCCTGACCGGAGGCGCGTGGAAGCTCACCGCCGAAACCTCGCTGCACGTGCCGGAACAAACGCTTGCCGCGGCGCTTACCTGCTTTGACGATTTTATCGTGGATATCAAGTCCATGGACGCCAACGTGTACCGCCGGTACGCCGGGGGCGACGCGGGGCTTGTCCTGCGCAACCTGAAAACGCTGGTTTCTTCCGTGCCGCCGGAACGCGTCCGCCTGCGGGTCCCGCTGATCCCCGGGTACAACGACGAGGCGGATCAGCAAAACAGCGAAGCCCTGCTGCGGGAGCTGGGCTTTATGCAGATCGAGTTGTTCCCTTACGTGATCAAAGACGAACCGCCCGCGGCGGGGAGGGAAGCCCCCTCGCCCGTCACCGGGTGAAAAAGGCCCGGTTGCGCCGCAGCCGTTCGTTTTCCGGTTCATACGTTAACGCTTTGTCCACGTTGGACAGGGCGTTTTTTTGATCGCCGGTGTGATGGTACGCCAGCGACAGCAGGTCGTAGGGCAGCGCGCCGTAGTTGGCGGCTTCGCTCACGTATTCCCCCGGAGCGGCGACGGCCAGCGCCCGTTCGGCGGCGGCGATCACCCCGCGCCAGTTTGCGCGGTCATAGCAGTACCGCGCCAGTGCCATCCAGGGCTCCCGCAGGTACGGCGCTTCGGCGCAGGCCCGCAGCAGCCAGCGTTCCGCCTCCTCCGGTTCGCCCTTCGCTTCATAGCACCGGGCGAGAAAGCGCATGGAGGCGCATCGCTCCGGCTCCCACCGGGCGGCGGGCAGCGACAGGTGGCGCTTCAGCTCGGCGATCGCCTCGTCGTACCGGCCGTAAAACAGGTATTCCCGCCCCAGGTAGTGAGCGTCCCGGTCGTCCGCCGGGTTTTCCTTCACCGCCAGCTCCAGCAGGGGCAGATAGCCGCCGCGGGGCTTGTTTTTGTCCGGGTAGTGGTTCAGCTGTACCCCCCCGGCCACGGATGAGAGGGGCGCGCCCTCTCCGGTCCAGACGAGTACCTCGTGGACCGGGTGCCGCCACGTAAAGCCGCGTCTTGCGTGCATCTTTGCCGCGTAAAAGACCGTCTCCTCCCGGCCGTCTTCGGTAAAGGACCAGGTGTAGCGGTACCGCAGCAGCTGCGCGCCGCCCGCCAGGGCCCGCTCCGCCGCCTGCCGCCAGCCGGGGACGAAGCGCTCGTCCAGATCGGTACACACGCACAGGTCCGCGTCCTCCGGCACCATGGCCAGCGACCGGTTGCGGGCCTCGTCGAACCGCCAGGGGATCACTTCCTCCTGTCGGACCGTCACCTCCGGGTGGGCGGAAAGCCTTTCCACGGTGCCATCGTCGCTGCCCGTGTCCAGCACGAAAATGCCGTCCGCCTCTCCCATGGAGGCGACCCAGCCGTCCACGTGTTTTTCTTCGTTTTTGCAGATGGCGTAAACGTAAACGCGATAAGAACCCATCAGTCTCCTCGTCAGTCGGCCCGCCGCGGGAAAGGTGCGTGTATTTCCGCGGAGGGCCTTTTCGTTGCGGTTATTCCGCTGCCGCAGGGGGTTCGGGCAGCACGAAGTTGAGAATATAATCCGGCGCAGCGCCGGTGATGGTCACCGAGGGCGTCTGCCCGGTGGTTACCGTGCCGACGGTGAAGGTGGGCGTCGCCCCGGCGGGGCCCGTCGGGCCGGTTGCACCCGTAGGCCCTGTGGGGCCCGTGGGCCCGGTGGGTCCGGTCGGTCCGGCAGGGCCCGCGTCGCCCGCGGGGCCTTCAAAGCCCATCAGCCCCTGGGGACCCATGGGACCCTGCGGCCCGGTGGGACCGACGGGGCCGGGAACGCCCTGATAACCCTGGGGACCGGTCTCCCCGGGGAAGCCCTGATACCCTCTGGGACCGGTGGGGCCTTCGGGACCGGGGTAGCCCCGCGGTCCTCTGGGGCCGGTGGGCCCGGGGATCATCTGTGCCTCCGGAACAGGGGGGAACGGGGGGACAGGGGGAACCGGCGGAAAGGGCATGCAGGCGGGGGCGCTGTCGGGATAGGTGATCCGCATCTCCGGCTCACCGGCGTTATCGGCGGCGGAACAGGCGCAGCCGGTCTGGGCTGCGCCGGCGAAGTGGAGGGAAACGCTCTGCCCCGGCGCGACGCCGTAGCGGCAGCAATCCGCGCCGCGTGTAAGGTAATAATTTGTCATGACTGACCTCCTTTTCAGAAGAAGTCTGCGGAGCTTCTCCGCACTGCATTATACGCGGCGGCGGGGGATGTGTTCGCTTTCTTCCTGAAAAAACGGAAAGTTTCGTCAATTCCTCTTGACCTGTTCCCTGAAAAAAGGTATGCTTAAAGAGATAAGAAAGGGGGAGGCGCGCCATGTTCCGGATCGGATTGTCCACCTGCGGGAAGCCCTTCGATGAAACGCTGTTTCGCGGGTACCGGCAGGCGGGGATCGACGTGATGGAGGTCTCTTTGGATAAGGAGGGCTGCGACGCCTTCGATTTTCGGCAGGCCCGGCGGCTTTCCGCCGCGTATGAGGTGCCCCTCTGGTCCTTCCATCTGCCCTTCATGCCCTTTGAACAGATCGATATTTCCCATCCTGCGCTTGCCGGAAAGACCGTGCCGTACCTCAGCGAGATGATCCGCAGGGGCGGGCAGATCGGTATTGAAAAGTTCATCATCCACCCCAGCGGCGAACCCATTGAGGAGGCGGACCGGGATGCCCGGCTTTCAACCGCCATGGAAAGCCTTGCCGCGCTGGCGCGGGTGGCCGCCGAAAACGGCGCGGTGATGGCGGTGGAAAACCTGCCCCGCACCTGCCTCGGAAGGGATTCCTCCGATATCCTCCGGCTGCTGGCGGCGGATCCCCGGCTGCGGGTCTGCTTCGATACCAACCACCTGCTGCGGGAGACCCACGCGGATTTCGTCAAGGCGGCGGGGGAGAAGATCGTCACCACCCACGTTTCCGACTATGATTTCATTGACGAAAAACACTGGCTGCCGGGCGAAGGCAAGGTGGACTGGCCAACGCTTACGCAGCTGCTGAAAAACGCCGGTTACGGCGGCGTGTGGCTGTATGAGGTGGGCTTCAAAGCGCCCCGCTCCCGACCGCGCTCCCGGGACCTGACCTGTGAAGATTTCGTCCGCAACGCCCGGGAGATTTTCGGAGGCTTTCCCATCACGGCGGTGGAATAAACGGAGGGGAAGACCATGAAAAAAACGATTGCGATCCTGCTGATTCTGATGATGGCGGTGAGTATGATGACATTTTCTGCAACGGCGGCGGAAACCGCCCTCTATGTGTCCCCCGACGGCAGCGACGCGAACGCGGGCACCATCGACGCGCCGCTGAAGACGGTTGCGGCGGCCAAGGAACGGCTGAAGGCGCTGAAGGGCGCCCTCGGCGAGAACGAAAAGGCGACCGTCTGGCTGCGGGGCGGCCGGTACGAGTTCGCCGACACGCTGTACTTCACGGAGGACGACCTGCCGAACGTCACCTACGCCGCCTACAACGGCGAAGAGGTCGTCTTCTCCGGCGCGAAGGAGATCACGGGCTTTCACGAGGAGACCGTCAACGGCGTGCGGACGTTTGTGAAGCACCTGGACACGACTGACCCCGCCGGGTTCAAGTCCCTGTTCCGGGAGGATGCCCAGCTGCCCGTGGCGCGCTACCCCGAAACGGGCTATTTCACGGTGAAAAAGACCGCGCCGGAGGACGACCTCTGGACCGAGGGCAACACCCCCTGGAGCATGACCCTCGGGCAGCGCTCCTTCTATGCCGATCCCGCCGATCTGGCGGTTCCCTTCACCAATCCCACGGACGTGCAGGTGAGGATCCTCCACTACTGGCACGACGAGCTGATGTTCCTGACGGGCGTCGACCGCGCCACGGGCAAGCTCTCCCTCTCCCGTCCCTCGGCCATGATGATCCGGGATATCGACCGGTATTACTTTGAAAACGTCTTCGAGGCGATGAACGAGCCGGGCGAGTGGTATCTCAACAACGAAACGGCCACCCTCTATTACGTGCCGCAGGCGGGCGAGACCGCCGACGCCTGCGTGCTGCGCGCTTCGGCGCTGGAGCGACTGGTTGAGATCGACGGCGTTTCCGGCATCGGGTTTGACCGCATCCGCTTCACCGAAACGGACTGGACGGTGCCCAGCCCCGGCGGCTGGTGGGCCGGCTGGCGAACCGATTACGATATCGACGCGCCCCAGGCGGCGCTGGACGTGCGGGGCGTGGTGGAAGTCAATCACGCCGAAAACGTTTCCTTTACCAACTGCGAATTTACCAACCTCGGCGCTTCCGGCGTAAAATTCATGAACGGCGTGAAGCACAGCCGGGTGGACAGCTGCCTGTTCCGCAATATCGCCGCCACCGGTATCTTCGTCGGCGGCGCCAACTGCCTGCCGGAGGAGCCGGACTGCACGGCGGATATCACCGTGACCAACAACCTGGTCACCGGCTACGGGCGGAAATTCTTCTGCGCCATCGGCATTCAGGTGACCTACTGCGACGGGGCGGAGATCTCCCACAACGAGATCACCGACGGCTATTACACCGCCATCTCCGACGGCTGGGTCTGGGGCTACGGCTATCAGCTCACGAACCACATCCGCATCACCGAAAACCTTGTCTACAACATCGGCCAGGGGTGGCTGTCCGATATGGGCGGCGTCTATACGCTGGGCATACAGCCCGGCACGGTCATCCGCGGCAACGTGTTCCACAATATCGCCGCCGACCCGGGCGAGGGCGGCTACGGCGGCTGGGGCGTGTATCTGGACGAGGGTAGCTCGCAGATCACCGTGGAAAAGAACCTGGTCTACGCCTGCGGCAGCGACGGTTATCATCTGCACTACGGCGCGGATAATACCGTCCGCAACAACATCTTCGCCCTCAGCGCCGAAGCGCAGATCCGGGTTGTCTCCCGCTATGAGCACCACAAGACCGCCGATTTTACGGATAATATCATCCTGACGGACGGCAAAACGCCGGTGTTCAGCCATGTGGAGAAAGCCACCGCGGACGCGTTCACCGCGCAGAACAATATTCTGTGGGACGTGACCAACGGCGACAAGATATTCCTGATGCAGGGCAGCGAAGCGGACGACGCCATGTCGCTGGCCACCGCCCGGCGCAAGCGGATCATCGGCGATAATATCGTGGCGGACCCGCAGTTCGCCGACCCGCTGGCCTTCGATTTTACCCTGAAGGAGACCTCCCCCGCGCTGCAGAACGGCTTTGAAAGCTGGGATTACAGCGCCGCCGGCACACTGCCCGGCACGGTGATCGGCCTGACCACGGAAGGCGGGCAGACGGCCTATAACGACCACGCCGCCGCTCAGACGCCCGGGGGCAGCAGGGTGAAGCTGGCCTTCTTCAAAGAGCTGCTGAACCGCCTCGCCGCCGCGCTGCAAAAGCTGCTGCGCATGCTCGGCATCAAAGAGACGGTCTGCTGACGCAAATCCCGTAGCGCGGCACCTCAGTGCCGCTGTTTTCGCAAACAACTATCGTAGCACGGCGCATTGCGCCGTCTGAGGGGGTCCTTTCAGTAGCACGGCGCCTTGCGCCGTTAATCGAGGACTAACAACTAGCAAAACGCAAGAAAAACGGAACTGCGTTACAACGGCGCACGGCGCCGTGCTACGGTTTTAATCAGCGCGGCAACCCCCAATTTGTCTCCCTCACCCATCATCTTCCCGCAGGGCAATACCCGTCGCGGCAAGGCGCCGCTGACGGCTGCATATACAGAAAAAGAGAGGAAAAGCAAAATGAAACACATCAGAAAACTGCTGGCCGTGATGCTGGCCGCCATGCTGCTGGCGCCCGCCGCGCTGGCGCTGGCCGCCGACGAGGCCGACCCCACCCAGCTTCGCTTCAACGCGGACGGCACCTTTAAGATCATGCTGTTCGCCGACCCCCAGGACGATCAGGATCTGGAAGAGACCACCGTCGCCATCATGTGCGAGGCGCTGGATCAATACCAGCCCGACCTTGTCATCTATCTGGGCGACAACGCCGTGGCGGACGCGGAATTCCAGCCGGACGCCATCCGGGCCGTCACCAAGCCCGTGGTGGACCGGGGCATCCCCTATTCCATCGTCTTCGGCAACCACGACGAGGAGCACAACATCAGCAAAGAGGACATGCTGGCGATCTATCAGAGCCTGGGCAACTGCCTGACCTATGACGCCGCCCCGGAGATCACCGGCTGCGGCAACTGCAACCATCCTATCTATTCCTCCGACGGCTCGAAGGTGCTCTTCAACCTGTGGATGATCGACTCCAATATGTATAACACCGACCCCGGCATGGGCGGCTACGACTACGTCCATCCGGACCAGATCGAATGGTACAAGGAGACGGCGAAGGCGCTGGCCGAGCAGAACGGTGGCGAGCCGGTTCCCGCCATGGATTTCCAGCACATCATCATTCCGGAG
>CADAMO010000070.1 GCA_902788995.1 Oscillospiraceae bacterium | reverse complement strand
GTCGCCGCCGTAGCCCTTGGCGGCGGTGGTGAACACATAGCCCACGGTGTCGCCGCCCTTTTCGGCGGCGTAATAGACCGTTCCGTCAGGGGCGGTCTGTTCGGTGAAGCCGTCCGCCTCGGGAACGACCTCGCCCCGCGCCTTGTCGGCGGCGGCCGCGGCGTTGGCGGCAATGGTGGGGGCGGTGACCGCGTTGACGCCGGCCAGCACGCCTGCCGCCACGGCGCAGATCAGAAAGAGCGAAAGCGCGGTAACGATGATGGATTTCATGCCGTTGCGCCTCCTTCCGCTTTTTCTTCTTTGGATTTCTTTTCCTTTTTCTTTTTCACGAAGCCGAAGTACGTCGGCGCCGTGGCCTTTTCGATCAGCGGGCAGGCGATGTTCATGAGAAGAATGGAGTAGGACACGCCCTCCGGCAGGGAGCCGTAAAGCCGGATGACAGAGGTGAGCACGCCGCAGCCGATTCCGAAGACAATCTTGCCCTTGGTGTTTACGGGACTGGTGGTGTAGTCGGTGGCCATGAAGAAAGCGCCGAGGATCAGACCGCCGCCCATCAGCTCGTAGGCCGTATAGGTGAGGTCCCCGCGGGAGGCGATCAGCATGAAGACCGCCACGGTGCCGATATAAGTAAAGGGAATGGTGATTTTGATCACGCCCCGGACGATCAGGTACGCCGCGCCGATCAGCAGGGCCACGGCGCAGGTCTCGCCAAGGCACCCCTGCCGCACGCCGAAGATCATCTGGAAGAAGGAGGGGAGCTTATCCGCCGCCCGGTACAGGTCGATCTGCCCGGTCAGGTCCGCCGCCCGGTCAAATCCGGCGAGGGTCGCCAGGGGGGTGGCGGAGGCCACCGCGTCCACGGATTTGGGCATGGGGAAGTTGGTCATGGCGGAGGCGAAGGAGACCAGCAGCACGATCCGCGCGGTGATGGCGGGATTGGCGAAATTCTGTCCCACGCCGCCGAAGAGCTGCTTGACGATGACGATGGCCACGAAGGAGCCGACGACGCACATCCACAGGGGCATGCTCACCGGCAGATTGAAGGCCAGCAGCACGCCCGTCACCACGGCGCTCAGGTCGCCGATGGTGGAACTCTTTTTCATGACCTTGCGGGAGAGATATTCAAACGCCACACAGCTGACTACGCACACGGCCAGTACCAGCGCGGCCCGCAGGCCGAAGATGGCGACGCTGGCGATAGCGGCGGGGCACAGGGCGATGATCACGTCAAACATAATGCCCGTTACGGTGGCGGGTCCCTTGACGTGGGGGGACGCGCTGACGGTCAGTTTTGCCGGTTCGTTCATCACTTGACACCTGCCTCTCTCATGATTTCTTTCGCCAGCCGCATGTACTGCACCAGCGGCTCGTTCGCGGGGCAGGAGAAGGCGCAGCTGCCGCACTCCATGCACACGGAAACGCCGAGCTTCGCCAGCTCCTCCGCGTCGCGCTTGTTGGCGTATTTGACGATCTGGGTGGGGATCAGCCCCATGGGGCACGCCGCGTGGCAGCGTCCGCAGCGGATGCAGTCCCGGTTGGCCTTGAGACCGGCGCTTTTTTTGCTGAAGGCCAGCACCGCGTTGTTGCTTTTCAGCAGCGGCACGTCGGTGCTCACCAGCGCCTGCCCCATCATGGGGCCGCCGGAAAGGATCTTATAGGGCTCCTCGGTGAAGCCGCCGCAGAAGCGGATGATCTCGCTGACGCTGGTGCCGATGGGCACGCGCACGTTCATGGGGTTTTTGATGCAGTCGCCGCTGACGGTGACGGACCGGCTGGTGAGGGGCTTGCCGGTTTTGATGTAGCGGGAAACGAAGGCCGCGCTGGCCACGTTCATGACGATGCAGCCCACGTCCGCGGGCAGGCCGCCCGCCGGTACCTTGCGGCCGGTGGCGGAAAGCACCATCATCTTTTCCGCGCCCTGGGGATATCTGGATTTCAGCGTCATCAGCTTGACGATATCGCCGTCCTCATTGTCGTCGTCCGCAATGGATTTCAGGATCCGGATTGCCTCCGGCTTGTTGTCCTCCACGGCGATAATGACGTTTTTCAGGTGCAGCAGGTCCGCCAGCGTGTAAACGCCGCCCATGATGTCCCAGGAGTTTTCCACGCACTCGCGGTAGTCCACGGTGATATAGGGCTCGCACTCCGCCGCGTTGACGATCAGCGTGTCGATGGGCTTGTCGTCCGGCGTGTTCAGCTTCACGTGGCTGGGGAAGCCCGCGCCGCCGAGGCCCACCAGGCCAGACGCGCGGATCGCCGCGATCAGCTCCGCCTTGTCGGTGACCTTCGGCGGAACGATCCCCTCCCAGGGGGTCATCAACCCGTCGGATTCAATGGTCACGGCGGGGGCCATGCGGCCGTTGGCCAGCTTCACGTCGGCCACGGCGGTCACCGTGCCGGAGACGGACGCGTGGATCGGCGCGCTGACGTATTTGTCTGAATCGCCGACCACCTGTCCCACGTCCACGTGGTCGCCCTTTTTGACGGTGGGCGTACAGGGCGCGCCGATATGCTGCTGCATGGGCAGCACCACGGTCTTGGGCGGGGGCATGCGCACGGTTTCATTTTCAGCCGTGATTTTGTTGTGCGCCACGTGAATGCCGCCCCGTCCTTTCGAGACGGCCTTCAGTATCGCGCCGGGTGAGGGATGTGACATATGGTTTCCTCCGTGTGTTTTATGTAATCAGATTGTTGAGGGATGTCAGATTTGGGGCGCCGATGGCATGGATTGGGAAGTCTTCAGTCGGAAGTCGGAAGTCAATGATCGGCTTTGCCGATCAGGGTCGCTTTCGCTCCTCGGTTTGCCGTCTTGCGACGGCTGATCATATTCCGGAGCATGCAAACAAAAGCTTTCTGTTATCCACGTTTCTTTTACCGACACATGGAATCATTATATAAACTCGACGGTATCGGGACTTCCGACTTCCGACTGATGACTTCCGACTGAATATGTGCTGCGGCATCAATTGTCCGCTACCTGAACCATTTCAGCTTCACCAGCGCGGGCATGACGGCGTTCAGTATCACGCCGGTGAGCAGACCGAAGCCCACGCCGCTGAGCAGCAAGATCGGCAGCCAGTTCAGGTACATGGCGCTGCCCACCAGTGCGGAGGCGGCGGCCAGCTGGCCCACGTTGTGCATCACGCCCCCGACGGCGGAAACGCCCGCATAACTCAGCCTGTTCTTTCTTATTTTCAATAGCAAAAACATGGTCAGCGCGCTCAGCAGCCCGCCGCAAAGGGACAGCAGCGCCGCCGTGGGGCCGGCGGTCAGCAGCGTAAAACCGGCCTTGATGGCCGTCACCGCCAATGCGGAGGGCAGCCCCAGCACGGCGCAGGCGAACATCACCGCCACGTTGGAAAGCCCCGGCTTCACGCCCGGGGGCAAGGGCAGCCCCGCCGTCAGCGTCCGCTCAAAAAAGGACGCCGCCAGCGCCGCGGCCGCTAAAATGGCGCTGACCGTCAGCGCCGTCAGTTTGTTTCGTTTTTCGTTCATGGTTCAGCCTGTCAGCGCGTCCGGCGCGGCCTTATCACGCCCCGTCACGCGGATCAGCGTTTTGTGGGGCAGGCAGGCGGCGCTTTGCCCCGCCCTGGTGAGCTTGCCGGTGCGCACGCACAACCGGTTGGCGCAGTCGGAGGAGGCAAAAAAGATGGCGCCAGGCTCGACCGCCACTGTGATCCCGTTATTCAGCCGGATCTCATAAGGTTCTTTAACGTCCGACAGACGGATGGTGTACAATACCTCTTTGTCGCAGACGATCTGTGCCGTCTCCCCCTGCCGGTTGCCCGTTATCAGCCACAGCGCCCCCGCCAGCAGCAGGATCGCCGCGACGGCGATCAGGTCCGCCGGACGCAGGAACCGCCCCGCTCTATCCTTCATAGGCCATGGGGGTAAAGGCGTCGTCCGTCAGGCTGAAAGCGTCCGACAGACCGTCCGTTACATAGTACTCTTTATCTTTATTGACGAAAACGGCCTCTGCGCCGAAGCTTTGCAGCCATTGCAGCGTCTGCGGGTTCAGCCCGTTGATGAAGCAGGCGGTGGAAAGCGCGTCGCTGTTGAGGCCGCCGGGGGCGTAAACGGTGACGGAGACAAGGTCCGTCTCCACCGGGTATCCGGTCTCCGGGGAGAGAATATGGTGATAGGTCACGCCGTCCTGCGTGAAGGATTTTTCATAGCTGCCGGAGGTGGAGATAAAACCGGTGTAGTCGCCGCTTTCCGGGGTAAAGGAGAGCTTGGCGAAATAGTCGTTCTCGCCGCCGAAGGGGTCGCGCACGCCGACGGTCCAGCTTTTCCCGTTTCGCGGCTGCCCGTACAGCAATACGGAACCGCCGAAGGAGACCACGGCGGGGTAGCTGGCCGTGTGCAGCACGTTGCTGATCTCATCCAGGGCAACGCCCTTGCCGAACGCGCCGGGGTCGATTTTCTGTCCTTCCCCCAGCACGACGGTTTCGTTGGTGTTGTCGATCAGCAGCCGGTCCAGCCCCACCGTCGCCAGCGCGGCCTGCAGGTCGGCTTCCTCAGGCTTGCGGGGTTCGTCTGTGGAAAAGCCCCACAACTGGGTCACCGCGCCCATGGTGACGTCCACCGTGCCGTTCAGCAGGTGGCACAGCAGGACCATATCCCCCAGCGTCTTGCGGGTGAATGCGCCGGCGTTGGCGGAGCCCTTCGCGTTGACCGCGGCGATTTCAGAGGCGGGGTCGTTGGCCGACAGGCACCGGTCCGCCTCCTCTACCTTGCCGGTCATCCGGTCGAACAGGTCGTCGGCCTTATCTTCCGGCGCGTACAGGCGGGCAGTCATCACGCTGCCCATGGCAAAGGCGGTCCGCTCCTGATAAGAGGAGGAGCAGCCGTTAAACGTGGTGCAGAGCGTCAGCAGGGCGCACAGCAACGCCGCCGGACGCAGGATCCGTTGAACTCTCATGATCGATGATATCCGTTTCTGTTGGCGGGACCCGGCGTTTTGCCGGTTTCGTCCCATAATTAATCACATTATAACAAAAAGAAACGGTTCCGTAAAGTACTTTGTCAATTTTATTTGCGGAAAACCGAAAAATTCCCCTTCTGCAAAATCTTTCCCCTTGTAATATAAATAATAATATGCTAATATAAAAAGGAATTGACTGTTTTTCTCTATTTTTTAAGTTTCGTCAAAACAACGGCGGGTATAATGCCTGTCGTATACGGTTATTTTTGAAACGGAGGATTACCGTGAGCGAAGTCATCAAAAACGAAAACGCGGAAGCCGCGCGCCCCTCGCAGGAGCCGGAAGCCGATCGCAAGGGCGTCTATATCGACGCCCTGGATAACGACGAGGCCGATCTGCGGGATATTGAGCTGGCGAAGGAGCGGATCATCTCCCCGAAGGATAAGCGCATCCTCGGTCTGCTGGCCGGCCTCAACGTGCTGGTCTTTACGATGATCGGCCTGTACCTGATCATGACGGGCAGCGCGGATGAATACGACTCCATCAAGGGGGAGTCCGCCTTCAACGTCAAAACGCCCTATTACAGCGCGGCGCAGGTGATCTCCGGCGAGCTGGAGCCAACGCTGGCGGAGGCGGAGTATCCCGACGGCATGCAGGAAAAATTCCGCCCGCTCTATTCCGTCAACGACGATACGGTGGGCTGGGTGCGCATCAACGACACCCCCGTGGATTACGTGGTGGTGCAGAGCGATACCAATTCCTATTACGAGCGGAAGGATTTCTATGAAAACTATTCCATCCGCGGCATTATTTTCATGGATTACCGGAACCTCCTGTTGTGGAACGCCGCCCCCGCCCTGTCGAAGAACACGGTGCTCTACGGCCACCACATGGCCTCCGACGGCTCGGTGTTCACCTGCCTTGAAAATTACACGGATCTTGACTATTATAAAGAGCATCCGGTGATCGAGTATGACACCCTCTACGCCAATTACAAATGGAAGATCATCGGCGCGTTCCTGAATTACCCCAACGACCCGGCGGACGGGGAAGATCTGTTCTACTACTGGTACACGGATTTCACCGACGGCAACACCGTGCCCTTCGCCAACGAGGTGGCCTCCCGGAGCTTCGTCGTCAACCCCTCTGTGGACGTGCAGCCGACGGACCGTTTTCTGACCCTTTCCACCTGTACCTACATGCTGGACCGGGGCTCCCGGGTCAACGCCCGCTTCGTGGTGGTGGCAAGGCTCGTCAGGGACGGGGAGAACGCCGAGGTAGACGTGGAAAAGGCGTTTGCCAACGAAGACCGCCGCATGCCGCAGCTTTGGTATGATATCCATGATGAAGAAAATCCCTATGAAGACGTGCCCATTTGGCAGGCCGATTAAAAAAAGGAGGAAGGAGAAAAGCTATGTCGTATGAAGACCCCAACAACGGCGTACCGTCCGGCGGCGATCCGCAGAACGAGACCGTTGATGAAATTCTCGCCGGCATCCTGAATCAGGACGGGTCCTTCAACCCGGAATTCGGCGAGCTGCTGCATAAATACCTGGGCGAAGACGCCTCTCACGTGGCGTCCCTCAGGGGCATCGACCTCTCTGACAGGGCGGACGAGCCCCGCTACCGTCAGCGGGTGGAATATGAGGACCCCTCGGTCCGTAACCCCTATGACGCGGCGTACGCCCGGTCCATGGACCGGCGCATTGAGGAAAAAATGCCGGAGGACGTGCGGTATATGTACAGCGAAGCCGCCGCCTACGCGCAGCGGCCGGAGTTCACCTCCAACGGCGGGGTGCGCTATCCCGCCATGGGCGTCGGAGCCTCCGAAGAACGCGTGGTCTACGACGCGGAATGGGAGGAACGTGCCAAACAGGAGGCCGCAAGGCTGCGCCGCGTGCGGGAAGACCGCATGCTGCGGGGCGACAGCACCTACGTGCGTTCCTTCGTGACGAACGGCCGCCCCATGCGCGGCGCGGGCCGTTCCCCCTATATCGACCCGCTTTCCTCGGATGAGGATTTTGACGATCCCTACCGCAACGACCGGAACAGACAGGAAGGAAGACAGGCTTTTTTTCTGGAAGGTCCTCCCGCAGCAAAGGAAAGAAATAGAGCGGCCCGGCAGCGCAATGCCGAAGGCCCGGGCGGAAGGACCGAATACAGAAAGGGATACGGCGGCGCGCGTCGGGTAGACGAGGACGGATTTGAGTCCTTCTCCGAGGAGGAACCGGAAGCCCTGCCTCCCCAGGCGGAATGGCTGCAGCCGGAGGACGCATCCGGCGACGGCAGAAAACGCCGCAGCGCCCAGCGCCGCGGACAGAAGACGCAGATCACCAGCACCCTGCGCGAGGATTACGACCGCATGAGCATTCTGCGGGAGGGCGAAGGGGGCCGGCCGCTGCGGCAGACCCAGACGCAGCCGGAAACGCTGACCCAGCCGCCCCGTCTCCGCAAGCCCCACGGGGGAAAGCCGGAGGAAGCCGCCCCGCGGGAAAAGACCGAGAAAAAGCAGCCGGTGGACCCGGAAGAACTCTCGCAGGCGGAAAAAAAGACGCAGGGACTGCGCTCGACGGTGGCGGAGATCGTGGATAAGTACGACAAGCGCACCGAAGAGGAGCAGGCGAAGCGGGAAGCGCTCCGTCAGGCGCGGCAGGCGTTTCTGAACAACCTGCCGGCGGAGATCGCCGAAGCGCTGAAGGAAGAAAACGCCGTCGGCGCTCCGGGGGAATCCTATGACGATTTTTCCGGCGCCCATCCCTCCGGCGACCCGTCCGGTGGGGACAGCCTCCGGGTGTTCGCCGCGTCGCATCAGGAAAAAGACCCGGAGAACGGCGGCCGGGAAGAAGCGCCGTCCCCGGAAGAGACGCTGCCGCAGGAAGACGGCCCCCGTAACGACGCGCCGCCGGAAAGCGGCCCGCAGGATTACAGCATCTATCTCGACCAGATATAAATACAGAAATTGAAGGACATCTATCGTGAACTATCAGGACATCAACAGCTTTGAAGAGCCGGCGCGTATCATTCTTCGGGCCGGCGTACCGGCGGAGACCGCTGTTCCCGCCACCATCGGGCAGTCGATCCGCCTTTCGCTGAAGAACAGGTTTTCCGCGGCGGGGCGGGCCCGCTTCCGGCAGGATAATTTTCCCGCCAGGGGCGACAGCGCGGGCGAGGTCATCCGCAAGATCGTGCGGGCCGTCGCGTTTCTGCTGATCGTGGCTGGCCTGGTGTATTATGCGATTTATTATCATAATTATCGAGCCCGGGTCGCCCAGTGGGGTGAGCTGACGGAGATCATGGACGAATATATCGACGTGCCGGAGGTCAAGCTGGAAAAAGCCTGGACCGATATCAAAAGCAAATATCCGCAGGTGAATTTCCCGGAGGGCATGGATATCAAATACGCGCCGCTGTACGCCATCAATCAGGACGTGATCGGCTGGCTGACCATTCCCAACACCAATATCTCCACGGTGCTGCTGCAGAGCGAATACAGTGATTACTATCTGTATAAGGATATCTTCCGTCAGTCCAGCCGTTACGGCAACCCTTTCATTGATACCAACTGCCGCATCACCCCGCAGGGTAACAGCAAGAACATCATTATTTACGGCCACAACACCCATGACGGACTGATGTTCCACCAGCTGACCAAGTACATGACCGTGGAAGGCTACAAGGCCGCGCCGGTCATTCAGCTGGAGACGCTCTATGAAAAGAGCGAGTGGAAGATCTTTGACGTGATGCTGACCAACTCCACCTCCGACATGACCAACGGGGAAGTGTTCCTCTACCTCTATCCCGATTTCAGCTCAGAGAACTCTTTTCTCACGCTGGTGAGCGGCATCCGCGCCCGGTCCATGATCCACACTGACGTGGACGTACAGGCGGGCGATTCCATCCTCACCCTGTATACCTGCTATCAGAATATCTTCCCCGGCGGCCGTCTGGTCGTGTTTGCCAGACGCGTCAGAGACGGCGAAAGCGCCGCCGTGGATACCTCCGCCGCCTACTTTGATTCCGGCGCGATCTTCCCGCAGGCGTATTATGACGCCATGAGCCGTTAAAGGATTGGACTATGAATATCAAGATCTTTTTATTGCGAAGTGAACAGAACCGCTACGCGGAGCGGCTGACGCCGGAGCTGCGCTGCATCTTTGCCGATCAGCTTGCTGCCGAAGACAGCGTCGCAGGGTTTGTTTCTCTCGGCGACGCGTCGGATGCGCTGCGCCGCGCGTTTGCGGATTCCCACGCGATTCTGCTGCTGGCGGAACCGTCGAAATACGCCGACACGAAAAAGAAGCTGGCCGCTTCCATCGGGCTGCCGCTCCATTGCGACAGAACGCTCTATGAGCGGTCCACGGAGGTCGCGCGTTCGCTGGCGGACGACAAGTCCGAGTTCGCCGTGACCCACGCCTATCTGCCCGAGAACGCCCGGCCCTTCGTCAGCGCGGACTGGCACTATTCCGGGTTCGCCGTCACCTCCGGCAATCAGACCGTGATCCTGATGCCGCTGGAACGCGGCCGCACGGAAGTGATGCTGGGCGCCAGCGTGATCCCGCTGCTCAATTCCTCTTACCGCATCCATGCGGATATGAAATCGCTGCGGGATTATCATGCCCGTCAGCTGAGCGCCGTCTGTCAGGCCAACGACGTCCGCATCGCCGTGGCCGGCACCAACGCGGCCGACTATTTCAGAGAGTATATCGCCTCCGCCGCGGAGCTGGCAGACCGGGTCGTGTTCTCCGAAAAGGCGGAAAAGCGCGGCACGCTGGCGCCGGCGGATTACGTGGTGAACCTTTCCATCACCGCCGCCGAGTTCTTCGGAACGTCCTACGGCGTGGCGATCTCCAACGCGTTTTACGCGGGCAGCGATCCCACGGCGGAAAAGGTCATCTATCTGGCTATCACCAACGAGCATGAGACGGCGCTGCGGGAAGTGAAATCCGTGCCCGGGGAGGATATCCCCACGCTGCTGGCCAGATGCTGCGGCGACCTGTGCACCTTCCTCTCGGATATCGCCGGAACGGATACCAAAAAGCGCCTTGCCGACGAGGAAAACAAAAAATCGCTGATCTCCCAGTACCGGCGGGTCATCGCGATCGTCGCCGTGATCATCGTTGCGCTGGCCGGGTTCTGCTTCGTCTATTTCAGAATGCACGGCTACACCCTGCAGACCTGGGCGGCCAACGCCTGGAGCGTCGTATTCCCCGGCAGCAAGCCGATCTTCACTACGGAGCCCCTGACGGAGGTCCCGTCCACCACGGAGAAAGCCAAGGAAACGACCTCCGCCGCGCCGGAAACGTCCGCTACGACCGCTGCGACGACGGCGGCGCCGACCACCGTTCCCGCTGCCACCGCTTCAGGCGGTTCCTCTTCCGGCGCTTCTTCCTCCGGTTCCTCCTCCGGCAGCTCGTCCTCGGGCGGTTCATCCGGTCAGTCGTCCGCGCCCTCTGTGACGGAGGCGCCCTCCTCCGCGGAAGGAGGTTCGTCGGCTGAGGCGGCTTCGGACGGAGAAAACGGGCAGACGCCTCCCGAAGAAGCACAGGCGACGGACCCTGACGAAATGGAGGTTGCCGGTTGATCCGCCCTGCGGAAAAACGGCATAGATTTCTTATGTTTCAATTGTTTTTGAAGAAGGGGAGAAGATCCGTCCTCCGGGCGGCGGTTGTTGCGCTGGCCGTCCTGCTGCTGGCGCAGACGCTGCCTGCATCTTCGCAGGCGGTGGGGTCGTATTTTCTCTGCGATCTTTCCATGGACGGCACCATCGGCGCAGAGGACGCCCGCTACGCCCTGCGCATGTCCGTGGGGCTGGAAAGCTATACGGAAGCGCTGCAGCAAATCGCCGACGCGGACGAGGACGGCAGCCTGACCCCCGCTGACGCGCGGCTGATCCTGCGGGTCTCCGTCGGGCTGGAGCGGATCAACATTCGTCTGTTCAGCTTTACCGATGAACAGCTGCGGCACGTGATCTATACGGCGCCCGGGCAGACCGGGCCGGAAGTGCCCACGACGGAACCGGAGCCAATAACGGAACCTGAATCCACGACGGAGCCGGAGCCCACGACGGAGCCGGAGCCCTCGACGGATCCCGCAGGCCCGGTGGAGCGGTTCCCGCTGCGCGAACTCCCGATGCCGGTTCCCAGTTCCAAATCCGGCACGTTCACGTTTACCTCCTACGGATGGGGCGACGGCGTTGGCCTGAGCCAGTACGGCGCCGCCGGTATGGCGCGCAGGGGCTACAACTACCGGCAGATCCTGCAATACTACTTTACCGGCGTCAAGATCGTCAAGGCTGCGTCTTACCCGGATTCCACCTATTACGTCGGCGACTATTACGATACGGAAGAGCTGATCGCCCGGATGGTCTATCAGGAGATCTACAGCATCATCGAGGATAATCCCGCCGCCCATGCGGAGGTGCTGAAGGCCCAGGCGGTGGCGCTGTTTACGCTGCTGGAGTATCATAATTTCAGAACCAACAAACGCTATGAGATCGGCGACGCCTCCTCCCGTTCCTACAGCTCGCTGCCTTCCGACCTGAAACAGGCCGTGCACGAGGTGATGGGCGAATACATTACGCAGGTCTCCGACCCGGCGGAAAAGCCCATTTCGGCGCTGTTCTTTGCCACCTGCGCCCTGAGCACCGCCTCTGCGGAGGACGTGTGGGGATACGATTACCCCTATCTGCAATCGGTGCCCTCGCCCTTTGATATCGACGGCTATTATTTCTGCAATACCTTTGAGGTCTCCAAAGAGACCATGCGGAGCCTGATCCTGAACTATGACAGCTCCATCCGCCTGTCCTCCGATCCCTCCGAATGGCTGAAGATCGTCTCCCATTCCGCGTCCATTGACGACAAACGCGGTTACGTCCGCAAGATCCAGGTGGGCGATAAGGTGCTGGACGGCTACTTCGATTTCTGCAACGGCGTCATGGAAGACTATTTCTGTGTCGGCCGGTATTTCGGCGGTTCCACCGCGTTTTACGTGACCTATACGCCGTGACCGCCAAGTCGCGATCCGGCAAGGGAAGGGAAGTGTGACCAATGGACAGAGAGAGAATTGAAAACGCTGTGCGCGAGATCCTGCTGGCGGTAGGGGAGGACCCGGAACGGGAAGGCCTGCTGGAAACGCCCGCCCGGGTGGCGCGGATGTATGAAGAGGTCTTCAGCGGGCTGGAATCGGCCCCTGAGCAGTTCCTCAAGATTTTCACGGAGCAGAAAAACGACGAGATGGTGGTGGTGCGGGATATCCCGCTTTACTCCATGTGCGAGCATCACCTGCTGCCCTTCGTGGGCAAGGCGCATATCGTCTATATCCCCAAAGAGGGCAAGGTGATCGGCCTTTCCAAGCTGGCGCGCATCGTGGATTGCTTTGCCCGGCGGCCGCAGATCCAGGAACGGCTGACCTCGCAGATCGCGGACTTTCTGATGGACCGGCTGGAACCCCAGGGGGTGGCCGTGCTGATCGAGGCGGAACACCTGTGCATGACCATGCGCGGGGCCAGAGCGGCCGGTGCCAAAACGAAAACGTCCGCGCTGCGCGGCGTGATGAAAAGCGACGCCCGCACCCGTGCGGAGGCCATGTCGCTGCTGAAGTAGGTATTAGGCAATAGGCAATAGGCAATAGGATAACAGTTACAAGAGGGGCGGTCGTCAACGATGATTGGCGGCTGTTTCTGTCAAAAGAAAGGGGACGTGCCATGTCAACACCGCTGGCAGACAGAATGCGGCCGAAAACGCTGGACGACGTGGTCGGGCAGCGCCATCTGTTCGGCAAAAACTGCGTCCTGCGCAATATCATCGAATCGGGGCGTATCCCGAATCTGATTTTTTACGGCCCCTCCGGCACGGGCAAAACCACCGTTGCCAGAATCATCGCCGGGGCCACGAACAAGCGG